>NZ_JAIZRS010000035.1:0-68818 GCF_020419985.1 Burkholderia sp. AU32262 | reverse complement strand
GCGCGGCGCCGGCCCCGCGCCGAGCGCCGCGCAGCTCGACGAATGGCAGGCGATGGTCACGCAGGCGACCGAGCCGCATGCGCTGGCCCAATTGCGCACGCTCGCGCGCCGCGGCTCGGGCGCCGCGCAGGCGGCGCTCGGCATCGCGCTCGTCGATGCGCACGAACCGGGGTTGCGCGACGAGGGGCGCGGCTGGCTGGAAACGGCCGCGGCGGCAGACGGCCGGGCCGACGCGCCGGCTGCGCGGCGCGCGCGGCTCGCGCTCGGCAAGGCATTGCTGCTCGGCAGCGGCGACTTCCCGAAAGACTATGCACGCGCCCGCGCGCTGCTCGGCGCGGCGGCCGAACAGGGCGACCCGGCCGCCGCGTATTACCTCGGGCTGATCTACCGCAGCGGCTACGGCATCGCGGCCGACCCGGCGCAGGCCGCGCACTGGTTCGACGTCGCGTCGCGCGCGGACATTCCGGCTGCCGACTTCATGCTCGCGAACGCGTACCGCGACGGCAGCGGCGTGCCGCGCGACGACGCGCGCGCACTCGCGCTGTATCGCCGGGCCGCCGAGCACGAGCTACCGGAAGCCGTGCAGACGCTCGCGATGGCCTATCGCAACGGCGAACTCGGGCTTCGGCCCGACGCGGACGAATTCCACGCGCAGTGGATCGAGACCGCGCATGCGCTGAAGCATCCGGTCGTCGCGCCGTGACGCGATAGTCCTTCGGCTCGCGCTTGCCGTGGCGCGAGTCCTCCGCATGATCTAACGCCCCGCTCATCGATCGCCGTCACGCGGAATCGGTTGCGGGGCCCGGGAGAGCGCACCTCAATCCCGTTCCCGCATTTTTCCTTCCCGGTTTCTCCCCCAGACGCAACCACACCAGCCGCCGATTACCGAGACCACAGCCACGGATACCAACCAGCCGAAAAAAAACAGGTTGGCGACTCTCGGGTGCGTATCGAACAGACTGCCCCTTCCGTGAAGAATCAAAACGCCGAACAAATACAACCCACCCCAACAAACGAGTGTGGTCACGGCCGAGCCGGCAATTGCACCGATGGTAAATCCCAATAGTTTCATTTGATCGGAAAAAACAGGATTCTTTTCGAAACACGAAAATCGGACCAAAATCCAGGAATCACGATATTCCAGCGGATTCGAATTCCAGTACCGAATCCCGTGAGTTTTTCGCCATTCCATAGATCAATGTGCCCACCGCTTGCATTTGCATCTGCCTCGCCCTCGCGAGTCCAGTAGCCGTCAAACATGATGATGCCTGTTCGTCCTTCGACCCTATCCCTCCAATTGGTGCCGGTGACGTTTTCCGCCTTCCCCAGCCCTGCAAATGGTTGCAGCCTCAACCACTCGCCGAGCTCGTTGGCGCGCGTGGCAGTTGCTCGCCCGTTCAACAGGATACGCCCGATGCTCGACTGACCGCCAAGCGGCTTGACCAGTTTCGACGAAAATGACTTCATTTCTATGCCCACCCGGTGAAGCGCGACGCTCAACCGAATGGCGCATTGATTGGTATAAGCGGGATTCTTATAAGGATTGCCCGGCGGATACGCGGCCCACAGTTCCTTGAATGTTACTGCCCTGAGTTGCACACCCTTGATCGAATCAGGCGTCGTGTTCGTTGTTACGGTTGTCGGTCTGTTTGGCATGGCGGCCAGTCCTCGTGGGCAAGCGCATCCTCGCCCCAATATACTCGGTAACTTCCGGAGATCTCGGTATGAATGCGCGGCAACCGGCCGTTGGTATCGACGCGGCCCGCGATCGTCCGCCCATCGGCCATTTCTATCAAATACGGATAATTCTGAGATAGCGTAGTGCCGATGCAGGCGCGCACCTGTTCGTCATAGATGGGAGCAACGCGAGATCGTGGTGCGGTATCTTCTCTTTCGTCGATCTCCCCCATTCGCAGTTTCTTCTCGGCGCCGGCTGCATCTCGTGACGTCAGAATCATCTTCATGCCACGCTCGGCATAGAAGACGGGGGGCGGACTACATCCGCATACGTTGACATCGCCACTCAATGCCCACTGCCGACCATTGGGCCCCGTACCCGGCAAACGCGGACCTTCCGGCGCGATGAACCCTTCCTGTTTGCAAGCCGCGCAGTAGGTTTTCATGTAAAGCGTGGCGATCTGTACACGTGGGGGTGGACTGGAACACGTGACGAACTCCAGCCCTTCCGTAATCACGGCGTTACCGCCCCGGTCGCCCTTGGCAAGGAAATAGCGAATCATGCCGGCCAGCCACGGAACGTCCGGCCCGCACGCTTCTCGTCCGTAGCGGAATGAACCGCTGCCGACGCGATGACTGCCTTCTTGCCGTCCACGACAAGCCGACCACTCTGCGCAGCAAGCCGGCAAATAACCATGAAAGAAAATGCTGGTGACGCTTGCCCGTTGCTCATCTGGATTCCTCGTCGTCAATGGCTGGAATCCAAAATGCCCAATCCGCACGAGGCAATCAATCAGACGTATTCGAAATCGCAATCAATTAATATGGGTCGACTATATGTTTTCAACACGAACAAGAGCCGGGCGACTTCACCTATCGTGGCGATGCCCTTCCGCTTGAGAACGCGATACCTTCGCCTGGCGGCGACGCAATTCGAGCGGACCTGTCGCGACGATCCGGACAAGCGCCTCGACACACGCCTGCCCGCTTGCCAACTCCCACCGCCCCCTGTCGCTACAATAGGCGCCATGAACGCCCCCACCTCCTCCGACACGCCCGAATCCAGCGACGCGCACATCGCGCGCAACCGGCTCGAGGCGCACCTGGACGCCGCGCCGCGCGCGTGGCCGCTCGACATCGTCGCCGCCACCGGCTCGACCAACGCCGACGTCGCGGCCCGGCTCAAGGCGCTGCCGCGCGGCGCGAACGCGTTGCCCGCGCCGCTCGTGCGCGTCGCGTTCGAGCAGACGGCCGGCCGCGGCAGGCAGGGCCGCCCGTGGTTCGCGCAGCCCGGCAATGCGCTGCTGTGCTCGGTCGGCTGCATCGTGCCGCGCGCCGTCGATGCGCTCGGCGGCCTCAGCATCGCGATCGGCGTCGCGCTCGCCGAAGGGCTGGCCACGCTGCCGCTCGACGCCCGCATGCGCGTCGCGCTCAAATGGCCGAACGACCTGCTGCTGACGGCCGCCGACGACGGCGCGCCGCGCATCGTCGGCAAGCTCGCCGGGATCCTGATCGAAACCGTCTGGACCACCGCCGACGCCACCGCCGTCGTGATCGGCTTCGGCATCAACGTGCGCGGCGCGCAAGCCGTGGCCGCGCAGGTCGACGCGCTGCGCGCGCGCGAAGCGACGCTCGCAAGCGGGCTGCCGCCCGCCGCGCTGTCGATCGCGTGCGCGTCGGCGAACCTCACCGATACGCTCGCCGCGTCGCTGAACGCGCTCACGCCCGCGCTCGCGCAATTCGGCGCCGACGGCCTCGCGCCGTTCCTGCCGCGCTGGCACGCGCTGCACGCATACGCGGGCCGCGAAGTCGTGCTGCTCGAACAGGGCGTCGAACGCGCACGCGGCATCGCGACGGGCATCGACGCGACCGGCCAGTTGCTGCTCGACACGCCGAACGGCGTACAGACGATCGCGGCCGGCGACGTGTCGCTGCGCGAAGCGCAATGAGCGAACCGTACCTGCTGATCGACGCCGGCAACAGCCGGATCAAATGGGCGCTCGCCGACGCGCGGCGCACGCTCGTCGACACGGGCGCGTTCGGCCACACGCGCGACGGCGGCGCCGATCCCGACTGGTCGCGCGTGCCGAGGCCGCGCGGCGCCTGGATCTCGAACGTCGCGGGCGCCGACGTGGCCGCACGGATCGACGCGCTGCTCGACGCACGCTGGCCCGGCCTGCCGCGCACGACGATCCGCTCGCGGCCCGCGCAATGCGGCGTGACGAACGGCTATACGACGCCCGAACAGCTCGGCAGCGACCGCTGGGCCGGCCTGATCGGCGCGCACGCGGCGTTTCCGGGCGAGCATCTGCTGATCGCGACGTTCGGCACCGCGACGACGCTCGAGGCACTGCGCGCGGACGGCCGGTTCACGGGCGGGCTGATCGCGCCGGGCTGGGCGCTGATGATGCGCGCGCTCGGCACGCACACCGCGCAGTTGCCGACGCTGACCACCGATATCGCAAGCGGCCTGCTCGCGGGCGCGCAGGCCGAGCCGTTCCAGGTCGATACGCCGCGCTCGCTGTCGGCCGGCTGCCTGTACGCGCAGGCCGGCCTCATCGAACGCGCATGGCGCGATCTCGCCGATGCCTGGCAGGCGCCCGTGCGGCTCGTGCTGGCAGGCGGTGCGGCAGACGACGTCGCACGTGCATTGACGGTCGCGCATACGCGGCATGACGCGCTGATCCTGTCCGGGCTCGCGCTGATCGCAGCCGATGCGGGCGACCCGGCAACGGCGCCGGATTGACGCGCGCGTGCCGGCGCGCGGCGGCGCGGGCCGATGCAAGCCCAGGCGGGCCCGCGTCACGCCGACGATGCAATACGCGCGGTGCCGCGCCTGCGGCCCGCACGAACGCTCAGGTCAACGGAAGCCATGAAAAAAGCCGGCCCTTCGGCCGGCTCGACTGAACGACGTGAACCACGTCAATGACGACAAGGAGTTTCGACGATGCTGCGCTGGCTGATCGCTGTTCTCTTTCTCGCCAACATGCTCGCGTTCGTGGTGGCGCGCGGCGTGTTCGGGCCGCTGCCGGCGGCCGGCCCGCGCGAACCCGGCGTGCTGTCGCGGCAGGTGCGGCCCGACGCATTGCGCGTGACACCGCTCATGCGCGCGACCGACCAGCCCGTGGTCGGCGGCCCGATCGCGGCGCCGGCCGTCACGACCGCGCCGCTCGCGGCATCGGCCCCGTGACGGCGCCGCGCCGCGCTCACGACTGTTGCGCGCGCACCTTCTTCAGCAACGCGGTGGTCGAGCGATCGTGCTCGAACGGAATCGCCAGCGCCCGGCCGCCCCAGCCGCGCACGAGCGCCGATTCCGGCAGCGCGTCCATGTCGTAATCGCCGCCCTTCACGAGGATGTCCGGACGGACGGCCTCGATCAGCGACACGGGCGTCTTTTCCCCGAACGTCACGACCCAGTCGACGCTTTCCAGCGCCGCGAGCAATGCCGCGCGATCCTCTTCGCGGTTGATCGGCCGGTCGTCGCCCTTGCCGAGCATGCGCACCGACGCATCGCTGTTCACGCCGACGATCAGGCACGCGCCGAGCGCTTTCGCATCGGCGAGATACGTGACGTGACCGCGATGCAGGATGTCGAACACGCCGTTGGTGAACACGACGGGCGACGGCAGCGACGCACGCAGCGCGACGAGGGCGTCACGGGTGATCAGCTTGCGTTCGAAGGTGGCGGACATGATGGCGACAGGACGGAATGGACCACGGCGCGCGCGACGGCAGCGCCAGATAAAAAGCCCGCCGGACCGGCCGGGCGGGCTTCACGCAACACACGCGACACGGTGCCGCGAGCCGGGCGCGAATCGGGCACGAATCGGGCACGACGCGCGCCGGCGCCGGCGCCCGCCGGCCTCAGGCCGGCTGCGCGGCCGACGACGGGCCGCTTTCGGCCTGCAGGCGGCTGGTGACTTCCTTGCGGTAGCGGTTCAGCTCCTGCGCGGTCGCGAACGTGCGCTCGAACAGGATCGACAGGTTGTGCAGGATCCGCTCGACCACCTTCTTCTCCCACTCGCCGTCGAAACGGATCTGCTCGTCGAGCCAGCGCTCGAGCCATTCCGGATCCGGCAGGCGCGATTGCACGGTGTCGCGCGGGAACAGCGCCTGGTTCACGTGCAGGTTGGTCGGGTGCAGCGGCTTCTCGGTGCGGCGCGCCGACGCCATCAGCACGCCGATCTTCGCGAAGGCCGCACGTGCGACGTCGCCGCAGTTGTTCAGCGCCTTCTTCATGTAGCGCAGGTACGCGCCGCCATGACGCGCCTCGTCGCGCGAAATCGTTTCGTAGATCTGCTTGATGACGGGCTCGGTGTGCCAGTCGGCCGCGCAGCGGTACCAGTGGTTCAAACGGATCTCGCCGCAGAAGTGCAGCATCAGCGTCTCGAGCGGCGGCGCAGGATCGAACTGGAAACGCACCGCGTGCAGTTCCTCCTCGGTCGGCACCAGCTCCGGCTTGAAGCGGCGCAGGTATTCCATCAGCACGAGCGAATGCTTCTGCTCCTCGAAGAACCACACGCTCATGAACGCGGAAAAGTCGCTGTCGTGCTGGTTGTCGCGCAGGAACATTTCCGTCGCGGGCAGCGCCGACCATTCGGTGATCGCGTTCATCTTGATCGTCTTCGCCTGCTCGTCGGTGAGCAGCGAAGCGTCGAACCTGTCCCACGGAATGTCCTTCTCCATGTCCCAGCGGACAGCTTCGAGCGACCTGTAAAGTTCCGGATAAAGCATGGTGTTCATGATGGTCCCACCCCTGTTCTGCGCAATGCGACTTCTCTAAACGTGACTGTTGCCGCGCAAGCGCGCCACCCGCGCTTTTTGCAGCCAAGACTCTAATTTTACGCGGGAAACCGGCCCGCCGGACGCTGATTCCTCGTCCGGCTGCCGGGCGGCCGCGTCGCCGCCGTTGGGCATGCCGCAACCCGCTCCGTTCGGACGGAGCCGGCCGCGCTTGCCTGAGTGGGGGGCCGGCGCTGGCCGGCTCGTTGGCGCGCCCGCCCCCTGCCCCAGGCGGGTTCCCCGAAAGGTCCCGTGCGGATGCCGGATCGGCGGGCTGCTCGATATGGTGTATACGGCGGCGGCCATGATAGCACGCGTGCATGACGCTTCCGAGACGCCCGCCCGGTCGCGCGCCGCCAACCGGTATGCGGCGATCGGTCGCGGCCGGCCGTCGCGAAAACGCAACCTTGCATTGCGCGTGCGCGTGTCAGACCCGTATTTCGTCGGTCGCGAGGCCGTCTTCGGGCGGCGTGCCGGCCGCCGGCGCGCTGCTGCCGTCCGCCTGCGCGATCCAGCCGGCGAGCGTCTCGCGCTGCGCGCGGCCGTCGCGGTAGCCGAGCTCGATCAGCTCGCGCGTGAAGGCTTCCTCGAACAGCAGGTAGCTGGCGAACGACGCGCCGGCCGGCTGGCTGCCGCCGATCGCGCCGAGCAGCCCGCGCATCGTCGCCGGCATCTGCTTCAGGTGCTTCGCGGCGATCAGCTCGATGCGCTCGGACGGCGCGATCGCGAGCACGTCGACGTGCCGCCAGCCGCTGTCGATCTCGACCTGGTGCGGCAGATGCTCGATCATCCGGTTGATGTGCTCGATCCGTTCGATGTCCGAGCCGATCGAGTCGAGGAACACGCTCGCGAGCACCTGCTGGCCGATCTGCGCGGGCGTCGGGTAGCCGCGCGCCCGGCCCGCGCCGTTCGCGGCCGGAATCTCGGGCCGCGGGTCGGCGGCGCCCACGACGACGATCCGGTCCGCGCCGAAGTGGATCGCCGGCGACAGCGGCGCGATCTGCCGGATCGAGCCGTCGCCGAAGTACTCGACCTGTCCGTCGAGCACGAGCGGCACGGCGGGAAACACGAACGGAATGGCCGACGACGCGAGCAGGTGCGACGCCGACAGATCGACGAGCCGCGCGGTGCGCTGCGCGCGCCGCCACGCCTGGATCGGCTCGGCGGCCTGGTAGAACGTGAGGTGCCGGCCGCTCGAATAGCTGAGCGCGGCGACCGCGAGCGCGTGCAGCAGGCGCGCCTCGAGCATCTGCTCGATCCGGTGGAAGCTCAGCTCGCGCTGCAGCAGGTGCGCGAGCGGCGTGTTGTCGAGCAGCCCGCGCGGCGAGCGGCGGGCCGCCCAGCCGAACGTCATCGTCGCGAGCCAGCGCGCGCCGGCGCCCGCGATGCCGAGCCAGTCGGTGCGATACACGTAATCGGCGCGCAACGGCTCCCAGAATTCGAGCAGGCGCCGCACGCCATGGGAAAAATCGTCCGCGTGGCTCGCGATCGACGTCGCGTTGATCGCGCCGGCAGACGAACCGCATACGACCGTGAACGGCACCGTGTGCCGCCGCGGATCGGCCTCGCGCGCGATCTCGGCCAGCGCCTTCAGCACGCCGACCTGGTATGCGGCGCGCGCGCCGCCTCCCATCAGAACGAGCGCGAGTCGCATGATCGACCTGCTACCTGCGCCGCATCACGTCGAGCGCTTCGGCGGACGCGTTTCGGGCGACGAAGCGGCCGCCGCGCGCGCCGCGGCCGAACCGGACGGCTTCGCGGCGCGCTTGGCCGCGGGCTTGCGCGGCGCGGCGGCGGCGGGCTTCGCGACGGGTTCCGGCGCGGCGGCGGGCTCGGGCGACGCGGCGCCCGGCGCCGCAGGCTGCATGCCCGGCTGCGCCATCGCGAGGCTCGCGAGCTGGTTGAATTGCGTCTGCAGCAGGTTCCACCAGCCGGCCGGATCGAACGGCTGCTGCGCGGGGTCGCCTTCCGGCGCATCCGCCGCCGGAGCCGCCGCATCCGGTGCGGGCGCGGCCTCGCCCGCCGAGGTTTTCGCGGCCTGCGCGGCGGCGACCGCCGCGTCCTCGGCCGCCGACATCGAGCTCTGCGCGAACGCGCCGAACGCGCGCAGCGTCGCGAGCGTCGCGCGCTGCACCTCGAGCGCCTGGATCGCGGACTGCAGCATCCCGAGATTGAGCTTCAGCCACTGCTCGACCGCGCGCAGATCGGTGATCCGCTTGTCGAGCTCCTCGACGCTCGTGAGCGGAGACATCATGTCGGACATGCTCGACAGCGACGGCGGCAGCCCGTGCGCGGCGCCCGGAAAGGGCGCCATCCCGCCGAACGGCGACATCCGGATCATGTCCCACATCCGGTCCATCATGTCGGCGGGCTGGAACCCGGCAAAGCCGGCGAAAGGGTTGGCGCCGGAGGCATCGGTCGTCATACGGGCATCCTGGTTGACTGGGGGAGCGAGGCGGCCGTGCGTCGCGCGGCCGCCCATGATTCGATCATAGCGCGCGCGTCAGAACGGCGCGTCGCCGGGAAACGCGGGCGGGCGCCGCTCGCGCAGCGAGCGGATGCCTTCCTGCACGTCGGGCCCCGAAAAGCCCATGAATTCGAGCGCGAGCGACGTATCGAAGGTCGGCCCGGCCGTGCGCAGCCAGTTGTTCAGCGCGTACTTGGTCCAGCGGATCGCCGACTGCGAACCGTGCGCGAGCCGTTCGGCCACGTCGTACGCCTTCGGCAGCAGGTCGGCGGGCTCGACCGCGAGCGAGACCAGCCCGATCCGTTCGGCCTCCTCGCCGCTCACGGGCTCGCACAACATCAGGTAGTACTTCGCCTTCGCCATCCCGCACAGCAGCGGCCACACGATCGCCGCGTGGTCGCCGGCCGCGACGCCGAGCCGCGTGTGGCCGTCGATGATGCGCGCATCCTTCGCGGCGATCGAGATGTCGGCGAGCAGCCCGGCGACGAGCCCCGCGCCGACGGCCGGGCCATGCATCGCCGACACGATCGGCTTGCTGCAATTGATCACGTTGTAGACGAGGTCGCGCGCCTCGCGCCACACGCGGGCGCGCACGTCGAAATCGTTCGCCATGTCCTCGACGAGCGCGAGATCGCCGCCCGCCGAAAAGCCCTTGCCTTCGCCGCGGATCACGGCGACGCGCGTGTCGGGATCGCGATCGACGTCGCGCCAGATGTCGGCGAGCTCGCGATGCATGCGCGCGTTCGCGGTCGCGAGGCCGCTGCGGTTCGCACCCTCGCCGCTCATCACGATATCGAGCACGCCATGATCGCGGCGCGTCACCTTCAGTGCTTCGTAACCGCCGTACGCGGCGAGATCGGCCATCTGCTGCTCCTTGTTCGAGGCGCTCGAACGCTTGAATCGAGTGTAGCCAAGCCCGCGCGGTCAAACATCGGGCGAAACCCGGCGCGCGGGCCGAGGCCGGGTGCCGCCGCCGCGTTGCCTATGCCGCGCCGTCGGGTGGGGAAACCGACTGCTCGATCGCGCCGAAGATCGACTTGCCGGCCGCATCGAACATCTCGATGCGCACGGTATCGCCGTAACGCATGAATTCGGTCTGCGGCGCGCCGTGCTCGATCGTCTCGAGGCAGCGCTTCTCGGCGATGCAGCAGTAGCCGCGCTTCGCATCCTTGTTCGATACCGTACCGGAGCCGACGATCGAGCCGGCACGCAGGTTGCGCGTCTTCGCCGCGTGCGCGATCAGCTGGCCGAAGTGGAACACCATGTCGGTGCCCGCATCGGGCTGCCCCACCTTCTTGCCGTTCCAGTGGACGATCATCGGGCGGTGCACGCGGCCCTCGCGCCATTCGTCGCCGAGCTCGTCCGGCGTGACGGCGACCGGCGCGAACGCGGTGGCGGGCTTGCTCTGGAAGAAGCCGAAGCCCTTCGCGAGTTCGGCCGGAATCAGGTTGCGCAGCGACACGTCGTTCGCGAGCGTGACGAGCCGCACGGCCTTCAGCGCGGCGTCGGGCGACGCGCTCATCGGCACGTCGCCGGTGATCACCGCGACTTCGGCCTCGAAATCGATGCCCCATTCCTCGGACGGGCACACGACGTCGTCGCGCGGCCCCAGGAAATCGTCGCTGCCGCCCTGATACATCAGCGGATCGGTCCAGAACTCGGGCGGCATCTCCGCGCCGCGCGCGCGGCGCACGAGCTCGACGTGGTTCACGTACGCGGAGCCGTCGGCCCACTGGAACGCGCGCGGCAGCGGCGCCATGCAGTTGGCCGGATCGAACGCGAACGCGTTGCGCGCGCGGCCGTGGTTCAGTGCGTCGTACAGGTCGCGCAGTTGCGGCGCGTAGAACGCCCAGTCGTCGAGGACGCGCTGCAACGTCGGCGCGACCGCATCGGCGATCGCCGCGGTGTGCAGGTCGCGCGACACGACGATCAGCTGGCCGTCGCGCGTGCCGTCCTTCAGCGAAGCAAGTTTCATAGGGAGGATCTGCCGTTGTAGTGACGATGGAGGGAATCTATTTTACGATGGTGAATCCATGCGGCGCGCCCCGATCGCGCGCGCCGTTTTCACCCCGTTTCCTGCCGCATTTTCGCGCACCCGTTGCCCATGCCCGCCAGCCCGCTTCCCGACGACGATCTCACCGACTCCGATACCGACGACACCGCGTCCGGCGAACACGGCGAGAAGGTCCGTTCCGGCATCCAGTCGATCGAGGTCGGCTTCCGCCTGCTCGACGTGCTGACGAGCGAGCCGCGCGCGATGATGCTGCGCGATCTCGCGCAGCGCGCGGGCATGAGCCCGGCGAAGGCGCACCGCTACCTGGTCAGCTTCTCGCGGCTCGGCGTCGTGTCGCAGGATCCCGTCTCGGGCCGCTACGAGCTCGGCGGCTTCGCGCTGCAGATGGGCCTCGCGCGGCTCGCGCGCGTCGACGGCGTGAAGCTCGCGCGGATCGCGCTGACCGAATTCCGCGACCGCCTCGACCAGACGGTCGGCATCGCGGTATGGGGCAACCAGGGGCCGACGATCGTGCACTGGATGGAATCGAGCCATCCGGCGAAGGCGTCGCTGAAGCTCGGCGACGTGATGCCGCTGCTCGGCTCCGCGACGGGCCTGCTGTTCGCCGCGTACCTGCCGCGCAGCAAGACCGCCGCGATGCTGGAGCGCGAACTCGCCGATACGCGCCGCTCGCCGCACCACGGCGGCCCGCGCACGCTCGACGAAGTCGACGCCGTGCTCGCCGACGTGCGCCGGCACCAGGCCGCGCGCGTCGAGGGGATGCTGCTGCCGACGATCCACGCGTTCTGCATGCCGGTGTTCGACGCGGTCGGCGAACTCGCGCTCGCGATCGTCGCGCTCGGCCAGGAAGGCTCGTTCGACATCGCGTGGGGCGGCGAGATCGACACGGCGCTGCGCGCGTGCGCGCGGAAACTGTCTTACGAACTCGGCTATAGTCCCGACGCACGCGACGCCTGACGCCTCCGGCTCACCCCACGTCACGCGTCGCGAACGCGCGGCGCATCCGGCGGTCCGATTCCTGTGGCGCGCGCCGCGCGCCCGACGTCACGCACGCGCCCCGACCCCGTTCCGATGCCCATGCAGCCTGCCGACCTTCGCCCGAGTCACGCCCCGCCCCGCCGCTGGCTGCGCGTCGGCGTCGCGCTCGTCGCCGTGCTGGTGCTGCACGCGCTCGCGGGGTTCTGGCTGATGCGCAACCGCGAATCGTTCACGCCGCCGCCGCCCGCCGACATCCCCGTGCAGATCGAACTGCTGAAACCGCGGCCGATCGAACGCCAGCCTGCGCCGCCAGCGTCGAAGCCGGTCGAACGTCCGGCCGCACCCGCCGCGCCGAAGGCGGCCCCGCCGAAACCCGCGCCGCCGGACGAACCGGTCCTCACGTCGACGCAGACGGCCGAGCACGGCGAACCGCCGGCTGCCGCCGCGTCCGCCGCGAGCGGCGTACCGGGCGCCTCGGGCGCGCACGCCGCGCCGGCCGCCGGCGCCAGCGCCGCGACGCCGGGGCCTGCCGCGAGCGGCGTGAAGTTCGCCGCGCCGCCGTCCGGCGACCTGCAGTACGACACGTTCTACAACGGCATGCAGAACATGATCGGCACGATCCGCTGGCGCACCGACGGGCACACCTACGACCTGTCGGTGTCGATGCCCGTGCCGTTCGTCGGCCCGTTCGCCTATCGCAGCGAAGGCCGCATCGATGCATTCGGCGTCGCGCCCGACCGTTACGTCGAGAAGCGGGGCAAGCGGCCGGAGGACATCGCGATCTTCAACCGCGAGATCCGGCAGGTCGTGTTCACGCGCACGCCGAACAACGCGCCGCTGCCCGATGGCGTGCAGGACCGCTTCAGCATGCTGATGCAGTTGTCGGGGCTCGTGCGCGGCAATCCTTCCGCGTACAAGCCGGGCGTCACGCAGCAGTTCTTCGTGATCGACAACAACAGCGGCGAGACCTGGCCGATCACCGTGATCGGCGACGAGCAGGTGCAGACGCAGGCCGGTGTCATCGCCGCGCGGCACTTCATGCGCCTGCCGCGCCGCGACGGCGACACGCGCCGCATCGACATGTGGCTCGCGCCGTCGCTCGGCTGGCTGCCCGCGCGGCTCGTGCAGACCGAGCCGAACGGCGCGCAGATCGAGCTGCTGTGGCACGGCCGCCTCGCCGCACCGGACGTGCCTGCGGATGCAGCACCGCCCGGCGGCGCAACGAGCGCGCCCGACGCCGCACCGGCGCCCGATGTGCCGGCCGCGCCGCCCGCGCAAGCGGCGCCGTCCACGCCCGCTGCAACCGTGCAACCACCGGCCTCCTCGGTTGTCACACAGTAAAAAACATGCACGAATCGGCAATTTCGACCGATTACAGTTTTCCCGGAAATGGCCGATGACACTCTTTAACAACTATTTCAGTCCACCGGCTCACAATGAGAAACGTTTGATAGACATCGGCTTCTAACCGATACACCCCACGCGAACGGGAGGAACGGGGTGTGCAGCGCAAGCCCCTTGAAACCGGCAAGGCTTGCCCCACCTAGGGGACAACAAGGCCAGATGCCACTGCGAAGAGGAGTGCCGCCATGCAAATGATCTACAACAGCCCCAACTACTGCGTCGTCGAATTTGCGCCGCAGGCCGGCCATCACCTGATGAATGCCGGCGGATATGAAATCGTCGACAAGAACGCGCAGCGCGAGATCTTCATCGACGGCGAACTTGCCGAACGATTCCGCGCGCACGTGAAGCAGTTGATCGAGGATGAACCGTCGCTCGACGAGGTCGACGAATTCCTCGGACAATTCGACAGCCTGATGATGATGCCCGTCGTGCTGCACTGACGACTCGCGGCCCGGCGCGCCACGCGGCCGGGCCATTCGCCGCGCATCGACGCGGCGCCGCGTGCACTCCGATCCTGCCCCCGTCCGGCTCGCCGGCGGGGGCTTTCATTTGGCGGCCGCCCGGCCGGCGCGGCCAGGGCGGCGACCGCTTGACGCACCGGCTACAATGACGGTTTTCCGTCTTCGCCGGTCTTCCGCCCATGTCTGCGACTCCTCTCGCCGCTTCCGTCCCGCTCGACGCGCGCTACACGCGCGGCGCCGCCCTGCCCGCGCTGCTCAAATCGCGCATCCTGATCCTCGACGGCGCGATGGGCACGATGATCCAGCGCTACAAGCTCGACGAGGCCGCGTATCGCGGCGAGCGCTTCAAGGATCTCCCGCGCGACATCAAGGGCAACAACGAGCTGCTGTCGCTCACGCAGCCGCAGATCATCCGCGAGATCCACGACCAGTACTTCGCGGCCGGCGCCGACATCGTCGAAACCAACACGTTCGGCGCGACGACCGTCGCGCAGGCCGACTACGGGATGGAAGATCTCGTCGTCGAGATGAACGTCGAATCGGCGAAGCTCGCACGCGAATCGGCCGCGAAATACGCGACGCCGGACAAGCCGCGCTTCGTCGCGGGCGCGATCGGGCCGACGCCGAAGACGGCCAGCATCTCGCCGGACGTCAACGATCCGGGCGCCCGCAACGTCACGTTCGACGAGCTGCGCACGTCGTACTACCAGCAGGCGAAGGCGCTGCTCGACGGCGGCGTCGACCTGTTCCTCGTCGAGACGATCTTCGACACGCTGAACGCGAAGGCCGCCCTGTTCGCGCTCGACGAGCTGTTCGAGGACACCGGCGAGCGCCTGCCGATCATGATCTCGGGCACCGTCACCGATGCGTCGGGCCGGATCCTGTCGGGCCAGACCGTCGAGGCGTTCTGGAATTCGCTGCGTCACGCGAAGCCGCTCACGTTCGGCCTGAACTGCGCGCTCGGCGCGGCGCTGATGCGTCCGTACATCGCCGAGCTCGCGAAGCTGTGCGACACCTACGTGTCGTGCTACCCGAACGCGGGCCTGCCGAACCCGATGAGCGACACCGGTTTCGACGAAACGCCCGACGTCACGTCGGGCCTGCTGAAGGAATTCGCGCAGGCCGGGCTCGTGAACCTCGCGGGCGGCTGCTGCGGCACGACGCCCGAGCACATCGCCGAGATCGCGAAGGCGCTCGCCGACGTGAAGCCGCGCCGCTGGCCGAACCAGTACAGCGACAACGCCTGACCCGCCCGCCCCACGTCCTTCATCACCAAATTCGCACCGCCATGACCGATCACATGATGCGCCTTGCCGGCCTCGAGCCGTTCAACGTCACGCCCGGGACGCTCTTCATCAACGTCGGCGAACGCACCAACGTCACCGGCTCGAAGGCGTTCGCACGGATGATCCTCAACGGCCAGTTCGACGAGGCGCTCGCCGTCGCGCGCCAGCAGGTCGAGAACGGCGCGCAGGTGATCGACGTCAACATGGACGAGGCGATGCTCGACTCGAAGGCGGCGATGGTGCGCTTCCTGAACCTGATCGCATCCGAGCCGGACATCGCGCGCGTGCCGATCATGATCGACTCGTCGAAGTGGGACGTGATCGAAGCCGGCCTCAAGTGCGTGCAGGGCAAGGCGATCGTGAACTCGATCTCGCTGAAGGAAGGCGAGGACGCGTTCCGCCACCACGCGAACCTGATCCGCCGCTACGGCGCGGCCGCGGTCGTGATGGCGTTCGACGAAACCGGCCAGGCCGATACGTACGAGCGCAAGACCGAGATCTGCAAGCGCTCGTACGACTTCCTCGTGAACGAAGTCGGCTTCCCGCCGGAAGACATCATCTTCGACCCGAACATCTTCGCGGTCGCGACGGGCATCGAGGAGCACAACAACTACGCGGTCGACTTCATCGAGGCGACGCGCTGGATCAAGCAGAACCTGCCGTACGCGAAGGTGAGCGGCGGCGTGTCGAACGTGTCGTTCTCGTTCCGCGGCAACGACCCGGTGCGCGAGGCGATCCACACCGTGTTCCTGTATCACGCGATCCAGGCCGGGATGGACATGGGCATCGTGAACGCGGGCCAGCTCGGCGTGTACGCCGATCTCGACGCGGAGCTGCGCGAGCGTGTCGAGGACGTGATCCTGAACCGCCGCGCGGATTCCACCGATCGCCTGCTCGAGATCGCCGACAAGTTCAAGACCGGCGCCGCGAAGAAGGAGGAGAACCTCGAATGGCGCAACCAGCCGGTCGAGAAGCGCCTCGCGCACGCGCTCGTGCACGGCATCACGACCTTCATCGTCGAGGACACCGAAGAAGCGCGCGCGAAGATCGCCGCGGCAGGCGGCCGTCCGATCAACGTGATCGAAGGGCCGCTGATGGACGGGATGAACGTCGTCGGCGACCTGTTCGGCCAGGGCAAGATGTTCCTGCCGCAGGTCGTGAAATCGGCGCGCGTGATGAAGCAGGCGGTCGCGCACCTGATCCCGTTCATCGAGGAAGAAAAGCGCCTGCTCGCGGAAGCGGGCGGCGACGTGCGCGCGAAGGGCAAGATCGTGATCGCGACCGTGAAGGGCGACGTGCACGACATCGGCAAGAACATCGTGTCGGTCGTGCTCCAGTGCAACAACTTCGAAGTGGTCAACATGGGCGTGATGGTCCCGTGCAACGAGATCCTCGCGAAGGCGAAGGTCGAAGGCGCGGACATCATCGGGCTGTCTGGCCTCATCACGCCGAGCCTCGAGGAAATGGCGTACGTCGCGTCCGAAATGCAGCGCGACGACTACTTCCGCGTGAAGAAGATTCCGCTGCTGATCGGCGGCGCGACGACGTCGCGCGTGCACACGGCCGTGAAGATCGCGCCGCACTACGAAGGCCCGGTCGTCTACGTGCCCGATGCGTCGCGCTCGGTGTCGGTCGCGTCGAACCTGCTGTCCGACGAAGGCGCGGCGAAGTATCTCGACGAGCTGAAGTCCGACTACGAACGCATTCGCGACCAGCACGCGAACCGCAAGGCGCAGCCGATGGTCACGCTCGCCGAGGCGCGCGCGAACAAGACCAAGGTGGACTGGGCCGGCTACCAGCCGGTGAAGCCGAAGTTCATCGGCCGCCGCGTGTTCAGGAACTACGACCTGAACGAGCTCGCGAACTACATCGACTGGGGCCCGTTCTTTCAGACCTGGGATCTCGCCGGCCCGTACCCGGCGATCCTGAACGACGAGATCGTCGGCGAATCGGCGCGGCGCGTGTTCTCCGACGCCAAGTCGATGCTCGCGCGCCTGATCCAGGGGCGCTGGCTGACCGCGAACGGCGTGATCGCGCTGCTGCCGGCGAACACCGTCAACGACGACGACATCGAGATCTACAGCGACGAGTCGCGCTCCGACGTGCTGCTCACGTGGCGCAACCTGCGCCAGCAGAGCGTGCGCCCGGTGGTCGACGGCGTGATGCGGCCGAACCGCTCGCTCGCCGACTTCATCGCGCCGAAAGAGTCGGGCGTCGCCGACTACATCGGGATGTTCGCGGTGACGGCCGGCCTCGGCGTCGACGTGAAGGAAAAGCAGTTCGAAGCCGATCACGACGACTACAGCGCGATCATGCTGAAGGCGCTCGCCGACCGCTTCGCGGAAGCGTTCGCCGAAGCGATGCACGCGCGCGTGCGGCGCGAGCTGTGGGGCTATGCGAGCGGCGAGACGCTCGACAACGACGCGCTGATCGCCGAGAAATACGCGGGCATCCGCCCGGCGCCCGGCTACCCGGCCTGCCCCGACCACCTCGTGAAGCGCGACATGTTCGACGTGCTGCACGCGGACGAGATCGGCATGAGCGTGACCGACTCGCTGGCGATGCTGCCGGCGGCGAGCGTGTCGGGCTTCTACCTCGCGCATCCGGACAGCCGTTACTTCTCGGTCGGTAAGATCGGGCAGGATCAACTCGAGGACTATGCACGGCGCATGGCGCTGTCGCTCGACGACGCACGCCGCGCGCTCGCGCCGCAGTTGTAATCGAGCCGCGGCGCGCAGCCGCGACTTACCGTTACGCGCCCCGATCTCGGGGCGCGTTGTCTACCCCACCACTTATTCAGGATAACTAATCTCAATATTCGTCGATCAACGCTGCAATCTCTCGACCCGACACTCGCCCAGCCATGCCTTCCTTCGAGATCAGGATCACCGAAACACCGCTCGACGCCGCCACCCCGTTCCCGCCCACCCGCTATCGCGGCGAAAGCTGGGACCTGAGCCACTTGCGCCCGTTGACGTTCACCTGCGATCTGGAAACCGGCTTCGACGTGACGGTTCTGGTCCTGTTCTCCTGTCACTGCTTCACACGCAGCCTCAAATGAGACGGGCGGACCCGCGACACCATTCCAGACGACGAGATCTACGACGACGGCCGCGAGACACGTGTGCTCTGCGCGGACCGGTATCGCGCGTCACGGCAGCTGTTGCGCGGCGTGATCGTCGGGCTGGCGACGCGGCGGATCGTTGTCGCGGATGAACGGCAGCCCAATTTCGTGACGGTGGAAGAGGTCGCGTCAGACGGCACGCAGCGCGTGTATGCCGTGTTCTTCGAGGTGGCGAAGGACCGGATCAGGAAACGCCGGCTCATCCTGCGCGTGCAGTCGGCCTACGTGGTGGAGGGCGGACTCACCCGACGCCAGCGGGAAGCCCGGAAAGTCGCGTTGCGCGCGAGCCTGGAAGGCCGCAAGATCCGGGCGTAGAAAAACCAACGGCCACCTTTCGGCAGCCGTCGCATGCGGGATTCTCTTTCCGTCTTTCGACGAAATACCCACTCCAGGTGGGACCCGGTTGCCCGGGCGGCGCTATGTTTTCGCACCGGCTTTCACATAGTCTTGCATTGAATTATAAGGAATTTCACCTATCGGTCAAGGCAGGCCCGCACTGCCGCCCCATTTCGTCGCGCCCGCCTTCTGCCCCGTCGCCATTTCATCAGACAAAATAAAAAGCCCGCTCGAAAGCGGGCTTTTTCCTGTCTGGCCGACCGTTCGATCCGCCCGGCAAGGAAGAAGGAAGCTCAGAAGCCCCAGTGCACGTCGGCTTGGCCAGCCTTCGCTTCGCGCAGCATCGTCAGGAACGGCGCGACGCGCTGCGCCAGGCTCGGCGGCACTTCGTGGTGCGCGTGGTCGGCTTCGTCCTCGTGGAAATGGCCGGCGTGCTCGGCGCGCTCCTGCTTCGCCTGCGCGACCGCGCCTTCCAGCTTGGCGATCGCGTGGTCCAGTTCGTCGTGCGTAATGACACCGCGCTCGCCCAGCTGCTTGCCGACGAGACCCAGCACATACACGGCGAAATCCTTCAGCACGTCGAGATCCTGTGCCGCCTTGCTCTTGAACGTAATCATGACAATTCCCTTTTCATCTTGTTGTGCCTGCGCGGCGAGGTTGGGGAACGCCGGCAGACCGGCGTCCGGCCTCGCGGACGCGGGCCGCCTGAGCGGCATATTAGCACCTGTTAAAATTCTGCGATCCCTGAAACGCGCGCTTAAAAAGCGCGCCGGCGGGCCGGCGTTTCCGGCCCCCACCAACGAAGCCTTCTACCAGCATGCTGCCAGCACACAAACAGACCCTCGAAGCCCTGCTCGCGGATAGCGTCAAGCAGGTCGCACACGCGCTGAAAGGCGCCGACGCAGCATTCGTCGCCCCGACCATCACGCTGGAGCGCCCGAAGGTCGCCGCGCACGGCGACGTCGCGTGCAACGTCGCGATGCAGCTCGCGAAGCCGCTCGGCACGAACCCGCGCCAGCTCGCCGAACGGATCGTCGCCGCGCTCACCGCGCAGCCGGCCGCGCAAGGCCTCGTCGAAGCCGCCGAGATCGCCGGCCCCGGCTTCATCAACCTGCGCCTGTCGGCGGCCGCGAAGCAGGCGGTGATCGCCGCCGTGTTCGAGCAGGGCCGCGCGTTCGGCACGTCGGATCGCGAGAAAGGCAAGCGGGTGCTGCTCGAATTCGTGTCGGCCAACCCGACCGGCCCGCTGCACGTCGGCCACGGCCGCCAGGCCGCGCTCGGCGACGTGCTCGCGAACGTGATCGCGAGCCAGGGCTACGCGGTGCACCGCGAGTTCTACTACAACGACGCCGGCGTGCAGATCGGCAACCTCGCGATCTCGACGCAGGCGCGCGCCCGCGGCCTGAAGCCGGGCGACGCGGGCTGGCCGGAAGCCGCGTACAACGGCGAGTACATCGCCGACATCGCGCGCGACTACCTGAACGGCGAAACGGTCGCCGCATCGGACGGCGAGCCGGTCAAGGGCGCGGGCGACGTCGAGGATCTCGACGCGATCCGCAAGTTCGCGGTCACGTACCTGCGTCGCGAGCAGGACATGGACCTGCAGGCGTTCGGCGTGAAGTTCGACCAGTACTACCTCGAGTCGTCGCTGTACAGCGAGGGCCGCGTCGAGAAGACGGTCGACGCGCTGGTCAAGGCCGGCATGACCTACGAGCAGGACGGCGCGCTGTGGCTGCGCACGACCGACGAAGGCGACGACAAGGATCGCGTGATGCGCAAGTCGGACGGCACGTACACGTACTTCGTGCCGGACGTCGCATACCACGTGACGAAGTGGGAACGCGGCTTCACGAAGGTGATCAACATCCAGGGTTCGGACCACCACGGCACGATCGCGCGCGTGCGCGCCGGCCTGCAGGGGCTGCACATCGGGATCCCGAAGGGCTATCCCGACTACGTGCTGCACAAGATGGTCACCGTGATGCGCGACGGCCAGGAAGTGAAGATCTCGAAGCGCGCGGGCAGCTACGTGACGGTGCGCGACCTGATCGAATGGTCGGGCGGCGCGGCGGCGGGCCAGGAAGCGGCCCCCGACCTGATCGACGAAGCAACCATCACGCGCGGCCGCGACGCGGTGCGTTTCTTCCTGATCTCGCGCAAGGCCGATACCGAGTTCGTGTTCGACATCGATCTCGCGCTGAAACAGAACGACGAAAACCCGGTCTATTACGTCCAGTACGCGCATGCGCGGATCTGCTCGGTGCTCAACGAACTGAAGTCGCGCTACAACGTCGACGTCGCGCAACTGCCGGGCGCCGACCTGTCGCAGTTGACGAGCGCACAGGCGGCATCGCTGATGCAGAAGCTGGCCGAGTATCCGGACATGCTCACGCACGCGGCGAACGAGCTGGCGCCGCACGCGGTCGCGTTCTACCTGCGCGATCTCGCTGGCGAATTCCACTCGTTCTACAATGCGGAGCGCGTGCTGGTCGACGACGAAGCGCCGCGCAATGCACGCGCCGCGCTGCTCGCCGCGACCCGTCAGGTGCTCGAGAACGGCCTGACGGTGCTCGGCGTGTCCGCCCCCGCCAAGATGTAAGGATGTCCGCGCGGCCCGAACCGGGCCGCGACTGGCTGCGGCAACGCCCGCCGTCGGATTGCCCGCCGTCGGGCGCCCGTCGCAGCCCTCTCACGATTCTTTTTGCAGGTGACTCAAGCAATGGCACAACCACGCCGAACTTCGAAGCAATCGAAACAAGCCGGAGGGACATTTCTTGGAATCGTACTGGGCCTGATCGTCGGCCTCGCGATCGCCGTGGTGGTGGCGCTCTACATCACGCGTTCGCCGTCGCCGTTCGTGTCGAAGGTCGCGCCGCCGCAGGCCGACAACGGCGCGAGCCAGCCGCAGCAGTTCGACCCGAACCGCGCGCTGCAGGGCAAGACGCCCGGCCAGCCGGTGCCGCAGGCCGCGCAATCCGCACCGCCGAACACCGCGCCCGGCCAGGCCGCGAACCAGACTCAGGGCGGCGGCCTGCTGCCCGAGCCGCAGATCGTCGAAGTGCCGCCGTCGGGCAACGCGAACGGCGCCGCCGGCTCGAGCAACGCCACCGCGTCGAACAATCCGTCGTCGGGCAACGGCGTCGCCGTCGCACCGAAGCCGGCCGACACCACGCCGCCGCCGAAGAAGACGCAACAGGCGCAGCAACAACAGCAGCAAGGCGGTGAGGACGACCTCGCACGCTTCGCCGCGCAGAAGCAGGCGCAGCAGGCCGCCGCGCAAAAGCAGCAGCAACAGCAGCAGGCCGCGAACACGCCGAAGCCGACGTCGTCGGCCGCCGCCGCGGCGGCAGCGGCGAAGCCGCCGACCGCGAACGACGCGAACACCGGCTACTTCCTGCAGGTCGGCGCGTACAAGACGGAAGGCGATGCCGAACAGCAGCGTGCGCGCCTCGGCTTCCAGGGCTTCGAGTCGAAGGTGTCGAAGCGCGACGTCAGCGGCGTGACCTATTTCCGCGTGCGCGTCGGCCCGTTCTCGAAGTTCGAGGATATGAACTCGGCCCGTCAGCGCCTGTCCGATGCAGGTGTCGACACGGCGGTGATCCGCTTCACGAAGCAGTAAGCCAACCGGCCGCGCCCACGCAGAACCCGTTACGTTCCGTAACCCGAGCAACCGATTCGACGTTCACAACATGAAAAAACTGCTTAGCACGCTCCTTCTGTCCCTGGGCCTGGCCGCCGGCCTTGCCCAGGCTTCGCCCGCCGCGCCGGCCGCCGGCAAGGACTTCGAGGTGATGAAGTCGCCGCAGCCGGTGTCGGCGCCGGCCGGCAAGGTCGAGGTGATCGAGTTCTTCTGGTACGGCTGCCCGCACTGCTACGAATTCGAGCCGACGATCGAGGCCTGGGTGAAGAAGCAGGGCAACAACATCGACTTCAAGCGCGTGCCGGTCGCATTCCGTGACGATTTCCTCCCGCACTCGAAGCTGTTCTACGCGGTGTCCGCGCTCGGCATTTCCGAGAAGGTCACGCCGGCGATCTTCAACGCGATCCACAAGCAGAAGAACTACCTGCTGACGCCGCAGGCGCAGGCCGACTTCCTGGCCACGCAGGGCGTCGACAAGAAGAAGTTCATGGACGCGTACAACTCGTTCAGCGTGCAGGGCGAGGTAAACCAGTCGGCCAAGCTGCTGAAGGACTACGCGATCGACGGCGTGCCGACGGTCGTCGTCCAGGGCAAGTACAAGACGGGCCCCGCTTACACGAACAGCATCCCGGGTACCGCCCAGGTGCTCGACTTCCTCGTGAAGCAGGTTCAGGACAAGAAGCTCTGATCCCCGCCCGCGCGCCGGCATGACTACTCCGCTGAAGGTCTTCATCACCGGCGCGTCGAGCGGCCTCGGCCTCGCGATGGCCGAGGAATACGCCCGCCAGGGCGCCACGCTCGCGCTCGTCGCGCGCCGCACCGATGCACTCGATGCGTTCGCGCGGCGGTTCCCCAAGCTGTCCATCTCCGTCTATTCCGCCGACGTGCGCGACGCCGATGCGCTGGCCACCGCCGCCGCGTCGTTCATCGCCGCGCACGGCTGCCCCGACGTCGTGATCGCGAACGCGGGCATCAGCCAGGGCGCCGTCACGGGCCAGGGCGACCTCGCGACGTTCCGCGACGTGATGGACATCAACTACTACGGGATGGTCGCGACATTCGAGCCGTTCGTCGGCCCGATGACGGCCGCGCGCCACGGCACGCTGGTCGGCGTCGCGAGCGTCGCCGGCGTGCGCGGGCTGCCCGGCTCCGGCGCGTACAGCGCGTCGAAATCGGCCGCGATCAAGTATCTCGAATCGCTGCGCGTCGAGTTGCGCCCGGCCGGCGTCGGCGTCGTGACGATCGCGCCCGGCTACATTCGCACGCCGATGACCGCGCACAATCCGTACCGGATGCCGTTCCTGATGGACGCCGACCGCTTCGCCGCGCGCGCGGCGCGGGCGATCGCCCGGCAGCACGCGTTCCGCGTGATTCCGTGGCAGATGGGCGTCGTCGCGAAGGTGCTGCACGTGCTGCCGCGCTGGCTGTACGACCGCCTGTTCGAGAAGGCGCCGCGAAAGCCGAAGGCCGGCGCGCACTGAGTGCGCCGTGGATCCGGCGTGCGCGTCGCCGGGTCCTGTCGGGCCTTGGCCCGATCTGCCTCGCCATACCGCGCGAATCCGCGCGGGCCTCTACCTTCGTGTCGCGCCACATACCGCGCACCGCTGCCGCGATCCTGCCCGTTCCGTCGCTCGCGCCGCGCATTCGCAGCCGCCCGCCTCGCCCCTCGCCTGCCGCGCCGCGCTCGCCCTCCCCGCACGGCCGCATCAACACCCGTTCCGTCGCCATCGCAGCCGTTTTTCGGTCAATTCGTCGCGTTCCGGCGCCTTTTTCCACGCGTCGCGCGCTTTGACGGTATCCTATTCGCCAGCCGC
Source organism: Burkholderia sp. AU32262 (assembly GCF_020419985.1). Taxonomy (NCBI): domain Bacteria; kingdom Pseudomonadati; phylum Pseudomonadota; class Betaproteobacteria; order Burkholderiales; family Burkholderiaceae; genus Burkholderia; species Burkholderia sp. AU32262. The sequence continues at coordinate 44,832 of NZ_JAIZRS010000035.1, read as the reverse complement.
GCCGGCCCTGCCCGCTGCCGGGCCGCGCCCGCCTCCGTCATCCAGCGAAAAACACAAGCCACGTGGGAGATCCTATGCACGTCAAGCTATTCGCCGCGGCCGCCGTGGCCGCGGCCCTTGCCGCTCCCGGCCTCGCCGCCGCCAAGCCGCTCACCGTCTGCACGGAATCGAGCCCGGACGGCTTCGACGTCGTGCAGTACAACTCGCTCGTCACGACCAACGCGTCGGCCGACGTGATCTTCAACACGCTCGTGTCCTACGACGAAGCCGCGAAGAAGGTCGTGCCCGCGCTCGCGGACAAATGGGAAGCGAGCGCCGACGGCCTCACGTACACGTTCCACCTGCGCCCGAACGTCGCGTTCCAGACCACCGACTACTTCAAGCCGGGCCGCCCGCTGAACGCGGACGACGTCGTGTTCACGTTCACGCGAATGCTCGACGATGCGAATCCGTGGCACAAGGTGGCCGGCGCGAGCGGTTTTCCGCATGCGCAGTCGATGGGCCTCGTGAAGCTCGTGAAATCGGTGACCAAGGTCGACGACAACACGGTGAAGTTCGTGCTGAACGAGCCGAACGCGACGTTCGTGCCGATCCTGACGATGGGCTTCGCGTCGATCTACTCGGCCGAGTACGCGGACCAGTTGCTCAAGGCCGGCAAGCAGGCCGACCTGAACGCGAAGCCGGTCGGCACCGGCCCGTTCGTGCTGAAGAGCTATACGAAGGACGCACTGATCCGCTACGACGTGACCCCGACCTACTGGGGTGCGAAGCCGAAGGTCGATCGATTGATCTACGCGATCACGCCCGATGCATCGGTGCGCATGCAGAAGGTGAAGGCCGGCGAATGCCAGATCGCGCTGTCGCCGAAGCCGCAAGACGTGCTCGCCGCGAAGGGCGACAGCGCGCTGAAGGTCGTGCAGACGCCTGCGTTCATGACCGCGTTCGTCGCGCTGAACACGCAGAAGAAGCCGCTCGACAACGACAAGGTGCGCGAGGCGCTGAATCTCGCGTTCGACCGCGCGACCTACCTGAAGGTCGTGTTCGACAACACCGCGACGGCCGCGAACAATCCGTATCCGCCGAACACGTGGAGCTACGCGAAGGACATCGCGCCGTATGCGTACGATCCCGCGAAGGCGAAGCAGCTGCTCGCGCAGGCCGGCTTCCCGAACGGCTTCTCGACGACGATCTGGACGCGCCCGACCGGCAGCGTGCTGAACCCGAATCCGAAAGCCGGCGCCGAACTGCTGCAGGCCGACCTCGCGAAGATCGGCGTGAAAGCGGAAGTGAAAGTGATCGAATGGGGCGAACTGATCAAGCAGGCGAAGCTCGGCCAGCATGACATGCTGTTCATGGGCTGGGCCGGCGACAACGGCGATCCGGACAACTACCTGTCGCCGCTGTTCAGCTGCAACGCGGTGAAGTCGGGCATCAACTTCGCGCGCTTCTGCGATGCGCAGCTCGACAAGCTGATCGCCGACGGCAAGGCGACCGCCGACCAGGCCAAGCGCGCGAAGCTGTACGAAAGCGCGCAGAAGATCATCCACGACCAGGCGCTGTGGATTCCGCTCGGCTACCCGACCGCGGCCGCGCTGACGCGCACGAACGTGAGCGGCTATCACGTGAGTCCGTTCGGACGGCAGAACTTCACGACGGTCGCGGTGCAGTAACCTCGCGTGGCGCGCAAGCGACGGCGCACATGCCGCTCGCTTGCGGCCTGCGCGCCGCGCTTGCTACACTGCGCGCTCATTCCTCATACCGGACGCCAGCCAAAGTGAACAACTAAGCCTTCCCGAAATGTTTTCGCCGCCCGTGCCACGCACGCCGCGCGCGAAGGTCTTCACGCATTTTTGGAGGTGCTTATGGCTGCAGCCACGCCCACCGGCGCGCTCGTCGCGCTTCATCACGTTTCCTTCCGCTTCGACGACGGCGTCACGCTGTTCGATTCGCTCGACCTGTCCATCGATCGCACGCCGACCGGCATCGTCGGCCGCAACGGCGTCGGCAAGAGCGTGCTCGCGCAACTGATCGCGGGCCGCCGCGCGCCGAGTGCGGGGACGGTCGAGCGACATGCGCAGGTCGTCTACGTCGCGCAGCAGCACGACCACGACGCCACGGCCGCCCCGCGATCCGTCGCGCAGATCGCCGCGCTCGATGCGCCGCTCGGCGCGCTCGCGCGTCTCGCGGACGGCCGCGCGGCGCCGCACGACTTCGACCTGATCGGCGATCGCTGGGATCTCGCGGAGCGGCTGCGCGCGGCGCTCGACGCGGCCGGCCTGCACGATGTCCGCGCCGACACGCCCGCGCACACGTTGAGCGGCGGCCAGCTCGCGCGCGTCGCGTTGATCGGCGCGCTGCTGTCCGGCGCCGGCCTGCTCGTGCTCGACGAACCGACCAATCATCTCGACGCACCGGGCCGCGCGTGGCTGCGCACGGCGCTCGACGGCTGGCGCGGCGGCGTGGTCATCGTGAGCCACGACCGTGCGCTGCTCGCCGGCGTGCAGCGCATCGTCGAGCTGACGCCGCACGGCGCGCGCTCGTACGGCGGCAACTACGCGCTCTACCGTGCGCAGCGCGACGCGCAACAGGAAGCCGCGCACGCGGCGCTCGACCATGTGCGCACCGAGCGCGAGCGCGTGCGGCGCAGGCTCGAACAGGAACACGACACGATCCAGCGCCATGCGGCCGCGTCGCTGCGCGACGCGAAGGCGGCCAACCTGTCGTCGATGGCGCGCCAGCGCCGCAAGGGCGCCGCGCGCGCCATCATGGGGACGGTCCGGCGTCATCAGAGCGACTTCAAGGCGACGCTCGACACGCGCGTGCAGGAAGCGGCCGCGCGCGTCGAAACCGACGCGCCCGTACTGGTGTCGCTGCCGGGCACGGAGGTCAGCGCGCGCCGCCAGCTGTTCACGCTCGAACGCGCGCAACTGCCGTGGCGCGTCGCGGGCGACGCCGACGCGATCACGTGGTCGGCCAGCGGCGCCGTGCGCATCGCGCTGACGGGCCCGAACGGCTGCGGCAAGTCGACGTTGCTCAGGATGCTCGCGGGCGAGCTGGCGCCGCGCTCAGGCACTTGCACGACGCACGTGAGCGCCGCGTATCTCGACCAGCGGCTCGCACTGCTCGACCCGGAGCGCTCGATCGTCGAGCAACTCGGGCTGCTCGATACGCCGCTCGCCGAAGGCGACCTGCGCAGCCGTCTCGCGCTGCTGCAGCTCGACGCGACACGTGCGACGCAACCGGCGCGGCAACTGAGCGGCGGCGAACGGTTGAAGGCCGCGCTCGCGTGCGCGTTGTGGCGCGGCACGCCCGCGCAACTGCTGCTGCTCGACGAGCCGACCAATCACCTCGATCTCGAATCGGTGCGTGCGATCGAAGCCGCGCTGGCGGGTTTCCCGGGCGCGCTCGTGGTCGCGTCGCACGACGCCGCGTTTCTCGCGGCGCTCGAACCGACGCACACGATGCAGTGGCATCCCGACGGATGGCGTTACGAACCCGTCGTGTAACGATGACGAAGCGCGCTCAGCTGGCGGCGCGGAACCGCAGCACGCCGTCGTCACCCTGCTCGCGCACGAGTTCGCCCGCGAGCCACAGCAGGTTCAGGTGCGCGAGCGCCTCGCCGAGCGCGAACGTCATCTGGTGGATGTCGAGCTCGCGGCGGCGGAACATGATCGGCACGATGTCGGCCGCGCTCATCGACTTTTCCGCGCACGCGACGCGCACTTCGGCCAGGCGCGCATCGTGGTGTTCGCGCAGTTGCGCGATGCGCGTGCGCACGCCGCGGAACGGCTTGCCGTGCGACGGCAGCACGAGCGTGTCGGGCGACATCGTCTCGTAGCGGCCGAGCGATTCCAGGTACAGCGCGAGCGGGTTCGCTTCGGGCTCGAGGTCGAACACCGACACGTTCGTCGAGATGCGCGGCAGCACCATGTCGCCGGAAATCAGCACGCCGTCGGCTTCGCTGTGAAGCGCGCAATGTTCGGGCGAATGGCCGAAGCCGGTGACGACGCGCCACGTGCGCGCGCCGATCGTCACCGCGTCGCCTTCGCGCAGGCGCCGGTAGCGCGGCGGCACGGCCGGCACCAGATCCGAGTAGTAGCTGCGGCGGTTGCGCAGCTTGTCGAGCGCGGCGGGATCGGTCAGGCCGTGGCGCGCGAAGTGATCGGCGGCGGCCGCGCCGCCCGCGTTCGACCCGTTGCCGGCCGCCATCAGGCAGCCGAACAGGTATTCGCCGAGCGTCATCCACAGCCGCACGTTCCAGCGGCCCTTGTCGCCGCCTTCGCACAGCCAGTTCGCGAGGCCGAAGTGATCGGGGTGGCAGTGCGTGACGAGCACGCGCAGCACGGGCAGGCCGTCGAGCTGCGTGTCGAAGATCTGCTCCCAGTGCGTGCGGATCGCGTCCGACGCGATCCCGCAATCGACGACCGTCCAGCCGGCCTGCCCGTCGATCTCGTCGCGCAGCAGCCAGAGATTGATGTGATCGAGCGAGAACGGCAGCGGCATGCGCAGCCAGCGCACGCCGGGCGCGACCTCGAACGTGTCGCCCGCGGCGGGCAGCGTATCGGCGAAGGGGTAGTCGAGTTGGTGTTCCAGGGCATTCATCGGTGGGGCGTCTCGTCGTTATCGGTGCGAAGGCGCGCCGGCGGCAGGGGGCGGCGGGCGGTGCGTCGATTCTATCGCCGTCGCGCGAAACACGTGCCCGGCCCCTGCCGACGCGCCAAAAAAAGTTCGTGTCAGAATCGGTTCCGTACCCGTATCTTTACGCGAAGATGCGTCGAACGGCGCCCAACGGCGATCAACACGCCGATTGACGACCATTCGCGCATCACCGCGAAAGTCATTGAAACGCCGACTTGGGCGCTAAAATGGCGAGTGCTTACAGCCCCTTGAACGAGCCTGCACGCGATGAATCACTTCCCCAAACTGCTGTCGTCGCAGATCGGTTTCGACGTCGCGCAGACGATGCTCGAATACTTCGATCGCCATTACCGGATCTTCCGCGAAGCGGCGGTCGATGCGAAGACGCTGTTCGAGCGCGGCGACTGGCACGGGCTGCAGCGGCTCGCGCGCGAGCGGATCACGTCGTACGACGATCGCGTGAAGGAATGCGTCGAGGTGCTGGAAGACGAATACGACGCGGAGAACATCGACGACGAAGTCTGGCAGCAGATCAAGCTGCACTACATCGGCCTGCTCACGTCGCACCGCCAGCCCGAGTGCGCGGAAACCTTCTTCAATTCGGTGTGCTGCAAGATCCTGCACCGCTCGTATTTCAGCAACGATTTCATCTTCGTGCGCCCGGCGATCTCGACCGAGTATCTGGAGAACGACGAGCCGGCCGCGAAACCGACGTACCGCGCGTACTATCCGGGCACCGACGGGCTCGCGGTCACGCTCGAGCGCATCGTCACGAACTTCCAGCTCGAGCCGGCGTTCGAGGATCTCACGCGCGACATCGGCTGCGTGATGCAGGCGATCGACGATGAATTCGGCCACTTCGACGAAGCGCCGAATTTCCAGATCCACGTGCTGTCGTCGCTGTTCTTCCGCAACAAGAGCGCGTACATCGTCGGCCGCATCATCAACGCCGACCGCGTGCTGCCGTTCGCGGTGCCGATCCGCCACGTGCGCCCGGGCGTGCTCGCGCTCGATACCGTGCTGCTGCGCCGCGAGCAGTTGCAGATCATCTTCAGCTTCTCGCATTCGTACTTCCTCGTCGACATGGGCGTGCCGTCCGCGTACGTGGAGTTCCTCTGCACGATCATGCCGGGCAAGCCGAAGGCCGAGATCTACACGTCGGTCGGCCTGCAGAAGCAGGGCAAGAACCTGTTCTACCGCGACCTGCTGCACCATCTGTCGCATTCGAGCGACCGCTTCATCATCGCGCCCGGGATCAAGGGCCTCGTGATGCTCGTGTTCACGCTGCCGTCGTTCCCGTACGTGTTCAAGATCATCAAGGATCAATTCCCGCCGCCGAAGGAAACGACGCGCGCGCAGATCATGGAGAAGTACCAGCTCGTGAAGCGTCACGACCGCCTCGGGCGAATGGCCGACACGCTCGAGTATTCGAGCGTCGCGCTGCCGCTCGCGCGGCTCGATCATGCGCTCGTGCGCGAACTCGAGAAGGAAGTGCCGTCGCTGCTCGAATACGAGGACGACAAGCTCGTGATCAAGCACCTGTACATCGAGCGCCGGATGACGCCGCTGAACCTGTACCTGCAGAACGGCAGCGACGCGGACGTCGAGCACGGCGTGAAGGAATACGGCAACGCGGTGAAGGAGCTGATGAAGGCGAACATCTTCCCCGGCGACATGCTGTACAAGAACTTCGGCGTCACGCGCCACGGCCGCGTCGTGTTCTACGACTACGACGAGATCGAGTACCTGACCGACTGCAACGTGCGGCGCGTGCCGCCGCCGCGCAACGAGGAAGACGAGCTGTCCGGCGAACCGTGGTATACCGTCGGCCCGCACGACATCTTTCCTGAGACCTACGGGCCGTTCCTGCTCGGCGACCCGCGTGTGCGCAGCGTCTTCATGAAGCATCACGCGGACTTTTTCGATCCGGCGCTGTGGCAGGCGAGCAAGGACAAGCTGATGCAGGGCGAATTGCCCGATTTTTATCCGTACGATGCGGCCCTGCGCTTCAGCGTGCGCTACCCTGCGCGCTTCGGCGCGACGGGCCTCGACGACGGCGCGGGCGACGCGCAGCGCGCCGCCTGACGCCGGCAACACCGAATCCGATATCGACCGATTTCCGCCAACGGAAGCCACACCGATGACTACCCAAGACAATCCGCTTTCACATCTGTTCGACAACAACGATGCCTGGGTCAAGCGCCAGCTCGCCGACGATCCCGATTTCTTCGCACGACTCGCCGACCAGCAGGCGCCGGAATATCTGTGGATCGGCTGCTCGGATTCGCGCGTGCCGGCGAACCAGATCATCGGCCTGCCGCCGGGCGAAGTGTTCGTGCACCGCAACATCGCGAACGTGGTCGTGCACAGCGACCTGAACTGCCTGTCGGTGATCCAGTTCGCGGTCGACATCCTGCGCGTCAAGCACATCATGGTCGTCGGCCACTACGGCTGCTCGGGCGTGAACGCGGCGCTGCACAACCGCCGTGTCGGCCTCGCGGACAACTGGCTGCATCACGTGCAGGACGTACGCGAGCGCCATGCGGCGCTGCTCGACGAATGGCCGGTCGGCGAAGCGCGTTACCGTCGCCTGATCGAGCTGAATGCGATCGAACAGGTCGTCAACGTGTGCCGCACGACGATCGTCAACGACGCGTGGGCGCGCGGCCAGTCGCTCACCGTGCACGGGCTCGTGTACGGCGTGCATGACGGCCGGATGCGCAACCTCGGGATGGCCGTGTCGAACTTCGACGCGCTCGACTCGACTTACCGGCGCTGCGTGGCCGCGCTCACCGCCGGCGGCGAGCATGCGCCGGACAACGACATGGTCGCGGCGGACGCCGCCCGGCTCGAAAGCGTCGCGCAGGCGGTCGCCGCGACGCTCAAGCCGTGCGACGACGCGCAGCAGTAACGCGCCAGCCGCCGGGCGGCGGCTGCGACGCGGCCGCGGCACGCGTCGAACGGATCTGACAACGGCACTGCCTCGGTGGCGCCACCGCAAGGAGCGACAGGCATGAAAACCGTATTGATCGTCGGCGCATCGCGCGGCCTCGGCCGCGAATTCGTCCGGCAATACCGGCGCGACGGCTGGAACGTGATCGCCACCGCGCGCGACGCGGCGTCGCTCGATGCGCTGCGCGCGCTCGGCGCGCAGCCGCATGCGCTCGACATCGCGCAGCCCGAGCAGATCGCGGCGCTCGGCTGGAAGCTCGACGGCGAGCGGCTCGATGCGGCCGTGCTCGTGTCGGGCGTGTACGGGCCGCGCACCGAGGGCGTCGAGACGATCACCGCCGAGGATTTCGACGCGGTGATGCACACGAACGTGCGCGGGCCGATGCAGCTGCTGCCGATCCTGCTGCCGCTCGTCGAGGACGCGCGCGGCGTGCTGGCCGTCGTGTCGAGCCGGATGGGCAGCATCGCCGAGGCGACCGGCACGACCGGCTGGCTGTACCGCGCGAGCAAGGCCGCGCTGAACGATGCGCTGCGCATCGCTTCGCTGCAGACGCGCCATGCCGCGTGCATTTCGCTGCATCCCGGCTGGGTGCGCACCGACATGGGCGGCGCGCAGGCCGCGATCGACCCGGAAACGAGCGTGACCGGCATGCGTCGCGTGATCGCCGAATCGGGTTCCGACGTGTCCCAGGCGAACGGCCGGTTCTTCCAGTACGACGGCGTCGAGCTGAGCTGGTGAGCGGCATCGGCAACCGATCGTTGTTAATTCACATTTCGCATGATTTTGAACCGACCTGACGCGTGCCCGTGCGGCGGCGCGTCTCCCGCGCCCGCCGGCAAAGCCCCGGCGCCGCGCTACGCGGCCTGCTGCGGCCGTTTCATCGACGGCGGCGAGGCCGCCGCGACCGCACTCGAATTGATGCGTTCGCGGTACAGCGCGTACGTGCTCGGCGCGACCGATTACCTGCGCGCGACGTGGGCCGCGCGCACCTGCCCGTCCGATCTCGACGCCGACCCGGAAGCACCGGACGCGCCGCGCTGGCTCGGCCTCGCGGTCAAACGCCACGTGCCGCTCGACGAGCGGCACGCGGAGGTCGAATTCGTGGCGCGCTACAAGGTTGGCGGACGCGCTTACCGGCTCCACGAGACGAGTCGTTTCGAGCGCGACGAGCACGGTTTCTGGCGCTATGTCGACGGCGAAGTAAGTGAACGCTGACAAATAGTTGCCATGTCAGACGCCGGGTAATTCCCGCATTGCACAACCTGATTTTGTCGGGCTACGATGGCCTGGAATTGGTCATGTTGCATGGCAGGGCTTACGGATGGCGTTCAGCAAGGTATTGGTGGGATGGATGGCGGCCTGTGCGCTGTCGGCCGCTCAGGCCGGTACGCTGCCGGGCGCCGGTACGGGGGCGGGCGCCAGCGGATCGCTCGCGCACGCCGAGCGCTTCGACTACGCCGACGCGAACCTGCCGCAGGTCGCCGCGGACCTCAACGAACAGATCCTGCGCATTCCGGCCGATGCTTCGGGCGCCGTCACGCTCGAGGCGACGCTCTTCAAGCCGAACGGCCCCGGCCCGTTCCCGCTCGTCGTCTTCAACCACGGTAAAAATACCGGCGATCTCCATCTGCAGCCGCGCAGCCGGCCGCTCGCGTTCGCGCGCGAATTCGTGCGGCGCGGCTATGCGGTGATCGCGCCGAATCGCCAGGGCTTCGCCGGTTCGGACGGCACGTACCGGCAGGAAGGCTGCAACGTCGGCAAGAACGGGCTCGCGCAGGCCGCCGACGTCGACGCGACGGTGCGCTACATGTCGCGCCAGCCGTACGTCGATGCGTCGCGCATCGTCGTCGCCGGCACGTCGCATGGCGGGCTCGTGTCGGTCGCATACGGCACCGAAGCGGCAGCCGGCGTACGCGGCATCATCAACTTCTCCGGCGGGCTGCGCCAGGACCTGTGCGACGGCTGGCAGCGCAACCTCGTCGATGCGTTCGACCAGTATGGCGCGCATACGGCCGTGCGGTCGCTGTGGCTGTACGGCGACAACGATTCGGTATGGACGCCCGCGCTCGTCGCCCAGATGCACGATGCGTACGTGTCGCACGGCACGCAAGCCCGCTTCATCGATTTCGGCCGCTACAAGGACGACGCGCACCGGCTGATCGTCGATCGCGACGGCGTGCCCGTCTGGTGGCCGGCCGTGAACGCATTCCTCGCCGAACTGAACCTGCCGACCGCGGTGCGCTATGCGGTCGCGAACCCGCACGAGCCGAAGGCCAGCGGCTATGCGTCGATCGACGCGGTCAACGCGGTGCCGTACGTCGACGAAGCCGGCCGCGAAGGCTATCGCCGCTTCCTGAACCAGCATCCGAGCCGCGCATTCGCGGTGTCGTCGGAAGGCGCGTGGTCGTGGGCCGAAGGCGGCGACGACCCGATGGCGCTCGCGCTCGACAACTGCGCGAAGCAGGGCGCGGGCGCGTGCCGGCTGTACGCGGTCAACGACCGCGTCGTGTGGAACGCCAGCCCGACGCAAACGGCCGACAACGGCGACGATCACATCCGCGACACCGATACGCGCGCGCTGGCTTCGCGCTGACGCGCGGCTGTCGTTCTTCCCGCCTCGCGCGACCCGTCCTTTCAGGTCATCGCGGCACGCTCCCGCCTGCTCGTCAAATCGAGCACTCACCGCGTAATGCTCGTTTTTACGCGCAATCGGCTTGAATTCGAGCTGGCATGATCTATCATGATCGTTATTTCGATCATAATCGACTTAACGATCTATTTTACGAGCATGAAGGTCAATCAAGCTGCGGCCGCCAGCCCCACCGTTCTCGCGGAAGCCGCGCGTGTCGGAGAAGCGCTCGCCCGTCTGCGCATCTCGCGGCGCATCCAGCAGAGCGAGGCGGCCACCCGGGCCGGGCTTTCACGCAATACCGCCTATCGCATCGAGAAAGGCGATCCTGGCGTCGCGCTGGGACAGTGGCTGCGGTATCTCGACGCGATTGCACCGGAAACGACCCTGCTGGAACTGCTCTCCGGAACAGACCCGTCGCTCAAGGCACAGGCGGCCCGCGAACGCAGTCGACGCGTACGATCTCTCACGGACAACGAACTCAAGGATCTTGATTTCTGATGGTCGCCGTCGTCAAAGGACTCGCCGTGTTTGCCTATCTCGACGATGACTGGGCACCCGCGGGCCTGCTTCAAATGACCGAAGACGGTGCGGATCTACAGGCATCGAGCTTCGCGTACGGGTTGCGCTATATCGATCGGCCCAACGCCATCGAAATCGACCCGGTGAGCCTGAGTCTGGCGAGAAAGAACGAGACACGCGGCAAGATGAACTTCCCGGCGGGCGGGTTGACGCAGTTCGGCGGGATTCGCGACGCCGCGCCCGATGCATGGGGACGGCGTGTCATCGAAGCCAAACTCAAAGTCCGGGCCAACACACTGCCCGAATCCACCTATCTCCTCCACGCGGGCAGTCAGCGGATTGGTGCGCTCGATATCCGGGCGAATCTGGACACCCCTCCAGGCCCGCAAGCCGGCAATGGCCTGCACAGGCTCGAATATCTGATCGATTCGGCAGCGCGCATCGAGGAAGGCGAGCCCGTGCCGGCCGAACTCGAAGCCATCTTCGTACAGGGCAGCGGTCTCGGCGGCGCCCGGCCAAAGGCTACGGTGCGGGACGAAAACGGCGTGCTTTGGCTGGCCAAATTCCCGAGTCGTAGCGACCGGCTGAACGTGACGGTCATCGAAGAGGCCACGCTTCGTCTTGCGGCCCGGTGCGGCATTCGGGTCCCACCTACCCGCATCGTCGACGTCGGCGGCCGACAAGTCATGTTGATCCGCCGATTCGACCGGTACTGGACTCACCCCGAATTCGACGCCCTTCGAGGGGACGACGCGCTCTATCTGCCTCCCCGTGCCGGGGCAACCGAGCGAAGAGTGCCCTTCGCGAGCGCATTGACGCTGGTCGGCTGTTCCGAGATGGAATCGATGGAGAAAAGTTATCAGGACGTGGCTCACGCGATCCGGCAGCACGGGCACGTGGGCGCAATTCGAGCCGACAACCGGGAACTGTTCAAGCGGATGGTCTTTAACATCCTCGTGAGCAACGACGATGACCATTTGCGCAACCACGGATTCATTCGCGACCCGCGTCTCCCCGGCTGGCGTCTCAGCCCGTTATACGACGTTCTGCCCCGGCCGAGCACTGCACACGAGCGCTATCTCCACCTCGGCATCGGCCCGCAGGGGCGGCTCGCCACCCTGGATAACGCGTTCAATGCCCGGGATGCATTCGGCCTTTCGAAATCAGACGCCGGACTCGCGATTGCTGAAGTCTGGCAACCGACACGCGAATGGAAGACGTGTTTCGAAGAGCATGGCGTGCCTGACAAGGAAGTCGACAAGATTGCGCCGGCGTTCCGTCACATCGACCACGTGGCCGACGCGGCACTTCGCAAAGCATTGCCCTGAACCTGCCGCTCGATTTCGCTCAGTGGTCCGGCATTGCACCACCCGGTCGATCGACCCTGCGCGCAGCAAGTTCGCCCCTTGTCGCCGCCAACACCGCACCATCATCCTTCCCCATATTTCGCTGCCCGGCCGCCCCGCCCCGCGATTTTTTTCTGTCGGGGGGTGTCACTCGACCGTCGTCATCTGCGTGCATTTCGGCCGATCCGCCGCGTTCCGTCCCGAGCACCCCCGAACTGCGCCGAACTCCCGCCCAGCAAGGCTGCGCGGCGTTTGTAACCGCTAGTGCAACGTCCGGCGGAACACGCTAATCTCTGCGCGTTTCGTATCCCGCCGCGCGGCGCCCGTCGATACCGCGCGGCCGTTTTACCCCCGGAGTCGCCTTGAGTACGCCAGCCACCGACGACTGGGTCGCGCGCAGCCTGCGCGCGGTCTGGCACCCCTGCACCCAGATGAAGCATCACGAGCGCCTGCCGCTCGTCTCCGTCGCGCGCGGCGCGGGCGTGTGGCTGGTCGACCGTGACGGCCGCCGCTACTTCGACGCGATCAGCTCGTGGTGGGTCAACCTGTTCGGCCATGCGAACCCGGACATCAACGCGGCGCTGAAGGACCAGCTCGACACGCTCGAGCACGCGATGCTCGCCGGCTGCACGCACGAACCGGCGATCGAGCTCGCCGAACGGCTGCACGCGCTGACCGCCCGCACGCTCGGCCACGCGTTCTTCGCGTCGGACGGCGCGTCGGCCGTCGAGATCGCGCTGAAGATGAGCTTCCACGCGTGGCGCAACCGCGGCCGCGCGAACAAGCAGGAATTCGTCTGCGTCGCGAACAGCTATCACGGCGAGACGATCGGTGCGCTCGGCGTGACCGACGTCGCGCTGTTCAAGGATGCGTACGATCCGCTGATCCGCCACGCTCACGTGGTCGCGTCGCCCGATGCGCGCGGCGCGCTGCCGGGCGAGACGGCCGCCGACGTCGCGGGCCGCGCGCTCGCGGACGTGCGGCGCCTGTTCGTCGAACGCGGCGACCGGATCGCCGCGCTGATCGTCGAGCCGCTCGTGCAGTGCGCGGCCGGCATGGCCATGCACGATCCGTCGTACGTGCGCGGGCTGCGCGCACTGTGCGACGAATTCGGCGTGCACCTGATCGCCGACGAGATCGCGGTGGGCTGCGGCCGCACGGGCACCTTCTTCGCGTGCGAACAGGCGGGCGTCTGGCCCGATTTCATGTGCCTGTCGAAAGGAATCAGCGGCGGCTACCTGCCGCTGTCTCTGGTGCTCACGCGCGACGACGTGTTCGCGTCGTTCTACGACGACGACACGACGCGCGGCTTCCTGCACTCGCATTCGTACACGGGCAACCCGCTCGCGTGCCGCGCGGCGCTCGCGACGCTCGACCTGTTCGCGCGCGACGACGTGCTCGCGAGCAACGCCCGCAAATCGGCGACGCTGCGCGCGGCGCTCGCGCCGCTGGGCGCCCATCCGCACGTACGCCACCTGCGCGAGCGCGGCACGCTGTTCGCGTTCGACGTCGCGCTCGACGGCGACGCGGCGCACGGCTTCTCGCGGCGGTTCTTCGAGCGCGCGCTCGAACGTGAACTGCTGCTGCGCCCGATCGGCACGACCGTGTACCTGATGCCGCCGTACGTGATGAGCGACGACGACATCGCGTGGCTCGCGCGGCGCACGCGCGACACGCTCGACGCCACGCTGGAGGATCTCGGCCGATGAGCCTGCTCGACACCCTGCAACGCGGCCTCGCCGACCTCGACGCGCAAGGGCTGCGCCGCGTGCGCCGCATCGCCGACACCGCGTGCGACGCGCGCATGACCGTGAACGGCCGCGAGATCGTCGGCTTCGCGAGCAACGACTACCTCGGCCTCGCCGCGCATCCGGCGCTCGTCGCCGCGTTCGCCGAAGGCGCGCAGCGCTACGGCTCCGGCAGCGGCGGCTCGCACCTGCTCGGCGGCCATTCGCGCGCGCACGCCCGGCTCGAGGACGAACTCGCGGGCTTCGCGGGCGGCTTCTCCGATGCGCCGCGCGCGCTGTACTTCAGCACCGGCTACATGGCGAACCTCGCGGCGATGACCGCGCTCGCCGGCAAGGGCGCGACGATCTTCTCCGACGCGCTGAACCATGCGTCGCTGATCGACGGCATGCGGCTGTCGCGCGCGAACGTGCAGGTCTATCTGCACGCCGATACCGCCGCGCTCGCCGCGCTGCTCGACGCATCGGATGCGGAAACGAAGCTGATCGTCAGCGACACCGTGTTCAGCATGGACGGCGACATTGCACCGCTCGCCGAACTCGTCGCGCTGGCCGAACGCCACGGCGCGTGGCTCGTCGTCGACGACGCGCACGGCTTCGGCGTGCTCGGCCCGCAGGGTCGCGGCGCGCTCGCGGCCGCCGCGCTGCGTTCGCCGCATCTCGTGTACGTCGGCACGCTCGGCAAGGCGGCCGGCGTCGCCGGCGCGTTCGTGATCGCGCACGAAACCGTGATCGAATGGCTGATCCAGCGCGCGCGCAGCTACATCTTCACGACGGCCGCGCCGCCGGCCGTCGCGCACGCGGTATCGGCGAGCCTGAAGGTGATCGCCGGCGACGAAGGCGACGCGCGCCGCGCGCACCTCGCCGCGCTGATCGAACGCACGCGCGCGCTGCTGCGCAACACGCGCTGGCAGCCGGTCGATTCGCACACGGCCGTGCAGCCGCTCGTGATCGGCAGCAACGACGCGACGCTCGCCGCGATGCGCGCGCTCGACGCGCACGGCCTGTGGGTGCCCGCGATCCGGCCGCCGACGGTGCCGGCCGGCACGTCGCGGCTGCGCGTGTCGCTGTCGGCCGCGCATTCGTTCGACGATCTCGCCAGGCTCGAAGCCGCGTTGATCCACGCCAGCGAGGAGGCTGCAGCATGACCGCCCCGCTCTCCGTCTTCGTGACCGGCACCGACACCGAAATCGGCAAGACCTTCGTGTCGGCCGCGATGCTGCACGGCTTCGCGCGGCACGGCCTGCGCGCGGCCGCGCTGAAGCCGGTCGCGGCCGGCGCGTACGAACGCGACGGCGTGTGGCGCAACGAGGACGCCGACCAGCTCGACGCCGCCGCGAACGTCGTGCTGCCGCCCGAGCTGCGCACGCCGTTCCTGCTGAAAGCGCCGGCCGCGCCGCATATCGTCGCCGCGCGCGAAGGCGTGACGCTCGACCTCGACACGATCGTCGCGTGCCATCGCGAAGCGCTGACGCGCGCGGACGTCGTCGTCGTCGAAGGCGTCGGCGGGTTTCGCGTGCCGCTGAACGACACGCAGGACACCGCCGATCTCGCGGTCGCGCTCGGCCTGCCCGTCGTGCTCGTCGTCGGCGTCCGGCTCGGCTGCATCAGCCACGCGCTGCTGACGGCCGATGCGATTCGCCAGCGCGGCCTCACGCTCGCGGGCTGGGTCGCGAACCACGTCGACCCGGCGATGTCGTTCGCCGACGAGAACGTCGCGACGATTGGCGACTGGCTCGCGCGCGAGCACCGCGCGCCGCTGATCGGCCGCATCGCGCACCTGACGCCGGCCGCCCCCGAATCCGCTGCGGCGATGCTCGACATCGCCGCGCTCGTCGAGTCGCTGCGCGCCGCGCGGCCTTGACCCAACCGATCCCCCAATCCCGCCCAGGACAGGAAAAAGAAATGACCCAAGCCCAGACCGCCGCCGTGCAACCCGACGCGATCCCCGTGGCCGCTCCGGCGCCGCAGCGCTGGCGCGTCGCCGACGTCGTCGCGCTGTTCGAGCTGCCGTTCAACGACCTGATGTTCCGCGCGCAGCAGGTGCATCGCGAGCACTTCGACGCGAACGCGGTGCAACTCTCGACGCTGCTGTCGATCAAGACGGGCGGCTGCGAGGAAGATTGCGGCTACTGCTCGCAGTCGTCGCATCACGACACGGGCCTGAAGGCCGAGAAGCTGATGGACGTCGACGCGGTGCTCGACGCCGCGCGCGCGGCGAAGGCGAACGGCGCGAGCCGCTTCTGCATGGGCGCCGCGTGGCGCAACCCGAAGGAGCGCCACATGCCGGCGCTGACCGAGATGGTGCGCGGCGTGAAGGAGCTCGGCCTCGAGACCTGCATGACGCTCGGCATGCTGGAAGACGAGCAGGCCCGGCAGCTCGCCGACGCGGGCCTCGACTACTACAACCACAACCTCGACACGTCGCCGGAGTTCTACGGCCAGGTGATCTCGACGCGCACGTACCAGGACCGCCTCGACACGCTCGACCGCGTGCGCGACGCGGGCATCAACGTGTGCTGCGGCGGCATCATCGGGATGGGCGAGTCGCGCCGCGAACGCGCGGGGCTGATCTCGCAGCTCGCGAATCTGAACCCGTATCCGGAATCGGTGCCGATCAACAACCTCGTCGCGATCGAAGGCACGCCGCTCGAAGGCACCGCGCCGCTCGATCCGTTCGAGTTCGTGCGCACGATCGCGGTCGCGCGCATCACGATGCCGAAGGCCGTCGTGCGCCTGTCGGCCGGCCGCGAGCAGCTCGACGACGCGATGCAGGCGATGTGCTTCCTCGCCGGCGCGAACTCGATGTTCTACGGCGACCAGTTGCTGACGACCAGCAACCCGCAGACGCAGCGCGACCGCGCGCTGTTCGAGCGCCTCGGCATCCGCGCGAGCCAGGCCGACGCGCTGACGGAACACGCGTAAGCGGTAGCGGCCGGCGCGCCGCGCCCGCCAACGAGAAAGCCGGGGCATGCCCCGGCTTTTTTCATCCGATCGTCTGCACCGGGTCGCTCCGCGTGTCTCGAATCGAGAGTGTTCTCGACGAGCCAACGCGCAGCTTCGGCGAGCGCATCACACGTGCGACGCCGCGCCGTCGAGCGCCGCGCGCACGCGCTCGACGCGCTGTCCGTCGACGGGCGCCAGCACCTCGCCGCGCGGCCGCACGCCCGAGCCGAAATGCACCGCGCGCACGCCGGTGGCGCGAACGAAATCGCCGACCGCATCGATCGTGAGCCCCGAACCGGCCAGCACCGTGCAGGTCGTGCCTGCCGCCTGCCGCACGAGCCGCGTGATCGTCGCGGCCGCGTCGAGCACCGACGGATGGCCGCCCGACGTCAGCACGGACGTGACGGCCGGCACGCGCAGCAGCGCATCGAACGCGGCGTTCAGGTCGCGCGCGACGTCGAACGCACGGTGGAACGTGAGCGGGCGCCCGTCCGCGGCGGCCGCGACGCGGGCCAGCGCGCCGAGATCGATGTCGCCGCGCGCGTCGAGCGCGCCGAACACGACGCCGTTCGCGCCGGCCGCGACGGCCGCACGCACGTCGCGCTCGATCGCGCGCATGTCGTCGGCGTCATAGACGAACGAGCGGCTGTGCGGACGCACGATCACGTTGACGGGAATCGGCACGGCGGCCACGACGGCCTCGATCAGGCCGACGCTGGGCGTCAGCCCGCCTTCGGTGATCGCGGTCACGAGTTCGAGGCGGTCGGCGCCCGCGCGGGCGGCGGTCCTTGCATCGCCGACGGTCGTGGCGATCACTTCGAGGAGGACGGAAGAAGCAGCGGGTCGGTTCATGGCGGCTTGCGAATCGTCAGGACAATTCGCGCATCCTAGCCGAGCCGCGTGACGGACGCCAGCGTGCCGGCGGCCGCGTACTTCCGCCGCGTATTTCAGCCGCGCCGCACGCGCCACACGCCGACGCGCGCGGACACCGCCGTCACCGCCGTGGCGGGCACGAACCGGAACGGCGCGGCCGCTCGCCGCGTGCGAGCCGCACCTCGCTACGCGACTTGCGCGTCCTCGTCGATCCAGTCGATGTCGCCGCACAGCACGCGCTGCGCGTCGCCGACGCGCACGGCCACCGACAGCGTCACGCACGGCTGCGCCTCGTTGATCGACAGGTACGGCCGCGTGACCTGCACGCGCCCCGGTTCGGCGATCGCCGAGCGGAAATACGGCCGGCGCAGCCAGTTCGCGCCCTGCGCGTCGGCCAGCGGCGAAAAGCGCGCCTCGGCCAACGCGCGATCGGCGCGCAGCACGACGTTGCGGCCCGACTGCCGGCCGTGCGCATCGAGCAGGAAGCAGCGCGCGGCCGCGTCAAGCGCGAGGAAGTTCCAGCACACCTCGTCGAGCGGCTCGCCGGCCTCGAGGCGCTCGGCGGCCCGTTCGAACGCGCGCAGGTACGGTGCGAGCCGCTGCGCGTCGCGCCGCTCGCGCGCTTCGGTCTGCTGACGATAGCGCTCGGTCAGCTCGCCGATGCAGCCGGTCGCGGTCGCGCTGTCGGGCAGCCCCGGCGCCGGGCGGCCGAAGTAGTAGCCCTGCACGAAATCGGCCTCGCACGACAGCGCGATCTGCGCTTCGTGCTCGGTCTCGATCCCTTCGACGAGCACGAGCTTGCCGGCCTCGTGCAACAGCGTCACGAGCCCGTGCAGGATCGCGGTGAGCCCCGTACGGTGCGCCGCGTGCGACAGCATGATCCGGTCGAGCTTCACGATGTCCGGGTTCAATTGCCAGATCCGCTCGAGATTCGAGTGGCCCGCGCCGAAATCGTCGAGTGCAATCAGGAAGCCGTGCGTGCGGAACTCGCGCACGGCCTCCGCGAGCCGCTCGACGTCGTCCGCGCGCTGTTCGAGCACTTCGAGCACGATGCGCCGCGGCGGCATGCCGAGCCGCTTCAGGTTCGCGAGCAGCGCGGCCGCCTGGAACGGATCGGTGAGCACGCCCGGGTGGACGTTGAGAAACAGCCACTCGCGCTCGGCGCCGAGCAGCGCGAAGTTCTCCAGATGCAGCGCCTGCGCGAGCCGGTCGAGTTGCAGCAGTTCGCCCTGGCGCGCGGCTTCGCCGAACACGTCGAGCGGCGACACGGCGCGGTCGAGCGCATCGTGCGCGCGCAGCAGCGCCTCGTAGCCGACCGCGCGCTGGTGCGACAGGCTGAATATCGGCTGGAACACGGTCGTGAGCGTCAGGTCGCGGTGCTGCGTCGCGAGCCGTTCGAAGCCGGAGCTCATCTCCCGCTCGAACCGGTACGGCGACGCGGCGGCCGGACGCTCCTGTTGCACGATCGTCATGCCTTCCTCCTGGTGGTGCAGTCGAACGCGACGTCCGGCGTCATGGACGACGACCGGGACGGCGCGCGCAATGTCATGGTTGGACCCTCGGTTGCCCGGCACGTGCCGGGCGGCTGCCCACCTTCAAGCAAGCTCCGTGCAAGGCGTGCGGAACCCATGCGCCGCATGGCCGCGCCGCGCCGCCGCACCATCGTGGCGCACCATCCGCGCACCGTTTCCGTGCGCACGCACCGGCCGCTCGAACGCATCCGTTACGTCGGCACGCTACACTCCGTACGATCGTTTCATTCCCCGCATCCGCCGTCTCGATGGAAATCGTCTTCACCGTCCTCATTCTGCTGCTGACCGTCGCGCTGTCCGGCGCCGTCACGCGCATCCTCCCGTTGCAACTGCCGCTGCCGCTGATGCAGATCGCGTTCGGCGCGATGCTCGCGTGGCCGAAGCTGAACCTGCACGTCACGTTCGACCCCGAGATCTTCATGCTGCTGTTCATCCCGCCGCTGCTGTTCGCGGACGGCTGGCGGATTCCGAAGCGCGAGCTTTACCTGCAGCGCCGCGCGATCCTGATGCTCGCGTTCGGGCTCGTGTTCATGACGGTACTCGCGGTCGGCTACTTCGCACACTGGCTGATTCCCGAGTTGCCGCTGCCGATCGCGTTCGCGCTCGCGGCCGTGCTGTCGCCGACCGACGCGGTCGCGCTGTCGGGCATCGCCGGCAAGGGTCGCATTCCACCGCAACTGATGCACATTCTCGAAGGCGAGGCGCTGATGAACGACGCGTCGGGCCTCGTCGCGCTGAAGTTCGCGATCGCGGCCGCGCTGACGGGCGTGTTCTCGCTGCGCGCCGCGTCGGTCACGTTCGTGATCGTCGCGGCCGGCGGGCTCGCGACGGGGGCGATCGTCGCGTGGTTGTTCAGCGCGCTGTCGACGCGCTTCCTGAACGCCGAGCAGGAAGGCGACCCGGCGCCCGGCATCGTGATGACGCTGCTGGTGCCGTTCGCGGCCTACCTGTTCGCCGAGCATCTCGACCTGTCGGGCGTGCTCGCGGCCGTGTCGGCCGGGATGATGATGAACTACACGAGCTTCTCCCGCAAAAGCACCGTCGCGTCGCGCGTGCGTGCCGAAAGCACGTGGGCGATGATCGAGTTCGTGTTCAACGGCATGGTGTTCATCATGCTCGGGCTGCAGTTGCCGCACATCATCGGCCGCGCGCTCGTCGACGCGCACCACACGAGCGACGTGCTGGTCGGCCGCATGATCTTCAACGTGGGCGCGATGATGCTCGCGCTGTACGCGATCCGCTTCCTGTGGGTGTGGCTGCTGCGCTGGTTCGCGAGCCGCCGCGCCGCGCGTCGCGGCCTCGCCGGCACGATGGCCGGCGTGCGCACGATCGCGGTGATGACGGTGGGCGGCGTGCGCGGCGCGGTCACGCTCGCCGGCGTGCTGTCGATCCCGGTCGCGCTGTCCGACGGCGCACCGCTACCGGGCCGCGACACCGCGATCTTCATCGCGTCGTCCGTGATCCTCGGCTCGCTGATCGTCGCGGTGATCGGCCTGCCGCTGCTGCTGCGCGGCGTGCGCTCGTCGCGCAACCCGCTCGGCGACGAGGAGCGCATCGCTCGCTCGGCCGCCGCGCAGGCCGCGATCCGCGCGATCGATTCGTCGCACGATGCCATTTCGGCCGAGCTCGACGAATCGGGCGCGGCCCGCTGCGCCGACATCTCCGCACGCGTGATGGACCAATATCGCCGCCGGCTCGCCGCGCTCGCCGACGACGGCCCCACGCCGCGCGCGGAAGCGAAGCAGGCCGAAACGATGGAATTGCAGATGCGGATCGCGGCCGTGCGCGCGGAACGCTCGGCGCTGTACCGGCTGCGCAGCGACAGCAAGATTTCCGACGAAACGCTGACGAAGCTGCTTCGCGAGATCGATCTGTCGGAAACCGCGCTGTCGACGCGCAAGAAAGGCATTCTTTGAAGGATCGACCGCGGCCCGCGCGCAGCCGCCGACGGGCATAAAAAAACGGCGACGCACCCGCGTCGCCGTTTTCACGTCCGCTCACGCTCGCGTTACTTCGCGACGACGACCGGAATCCCCTTCAGCATCCCCGCGCCCTTCATCTCGTCGAGCGCATGCTGCACGGCCGCGCTCGTCGCCGCGTCGATGCCGAGCTGCAACGCGAGCTCGCGTTCCGCGCGCTTCACGCCGGCCAGATTGCGCACCTTCACGTGGCCGAAGCCGCGCACGCGGGCATGCAGGTCGGCCAGTTGCACGACCTGCGCGGCATTGCCGGGGGTCATCGCGGCGAACGCACGCGTGAGCGTGGTCTCGTAGTCGTCGGCCAGCGCGCGCTCCATCTTCCGCTCGACCGTGCGGCCGAACGGATCGAGCCACGTGCCGCGCAGGCCGCGCACGCGCGCCAGCATGCCGAGCACCGGCCACATCCACTGGCCGAACACGCGCTTCTTCGGCGTGCTGCCGTCGCTGCCGGCCTTCGCGACCGCGGGCGGCGCCAGGTTGAACTTCACGCGGTACGTCTGGCCCGGCACGCCTTCGAACTGCGCTTCGAGCGCCGTGCGGAACGCGTCGTCCGCGTACAGCCGCGCGACTTCGTATTCGTCCTTCACCGCGAGCAGCCGGTAGAACGTCGTCGCGACCGCGCGCGTCAGCGTGTCGTCGCCCTTCGCCTGCGCCGCGTTCACCAGCGCACGGTAGCGCTCGACGTAGCGCGCGCCGCCGTACGCGTCGAGACGCGCTTCGCGATCGGCGATCAGCTCGGCGAGCGTCTCCGGCGCGGCGTGCGCGGCCACCGCATGACGCGCGTTCCACAGCGCGTCGAGGCCCGCCGCATCGCCGGCCGCCATCCGGCCGATCGAGAACGCGAGCTTGTTCATCGGCACCGCGACGTTGTTCAGCTCGATCGCGCGCATCATCGCGGCGAGCGACACCGGCACGAGGCCGAGCTGCCACGCGTAGCCGAGCATCAGGATGTTCGCGCCAATCGAGTCGCCGAGGAACTTCGCGGCGAGCGCCTGCGCGTCGCAGCTCGACAGGTAGCCGTCGCCGGCCGCGTGATGCATCTTCTCGAGCAGCGCGTCCGCATGCAGGTTCGCGTCGGGGTTCTGCACGAACGATGCATTCGGGATCCGGTGCGTGTTGACGACGATCCGCGTGCGCGCGTGGCGCACCGTCTGCAGCGCCTCCGCGCTCGCCCCGACGACCATGTCGCACGCGAGCAGCACGTCGGCCTGCTGCGTGTCGATGCGCACCTGGTTCAGCCAGCGGTCGCTCGACGCGATCCGCACGAACGACAGCACCGAGCCGCCCTTCTGCGCGAAGCCCATGAAGTCGAGCACCGATGCGCTCTTGCCTTCGAGGTGCGCGGCCATGCTGATCAGCGCGCCGACCGTCACGACGCCGGTGCCGCCGACGCCCGTCACGAGCATGTCGAACGGCGCCGCGTCGAGGTGCGTCGCCGGCACCGGCAGCGCGTCGACGCGCGCGGCGAGCGCCGCTTCGTCGAACGCGGCGCCGGCCGCCTTCTTCAGCGCCGCGCCCTCGACCGTCACGAAACTCGGGCAGAAACCGTTCACGCACGAATAGTCCTTGTTGCACGACGACTGGTCGATGCGGCGCTTGCGGCCGAGCGGTGTCTCGAGCGGCTCGACCGACAGGCAGTTCGACTGCACGCCGCAGTCGCCGCAGCCTTCGCACACCGCGTCGTTGATGAACAGACGCTTGTCCGGGTCGGGGAATTCGCCTTTCTTGCGGCGGCGGCGCTTCTCGGCCGCGCAGGTCTGGTCGTAGATCAGCACGGTGACGCCCGGCGTCTCGCGCAATTCGCGCTGCACCGTATCGAGTTCGCTGCGGTGATGGAACGTCGTGCCGGTCGGGAACTGCCCGTGATGGCCGTCGTACTTCTCCGGCTCGTCGGACACGACGACGAAGCGCGACACGCCTTCGGCCTCGACCTGCCGCGCGATCTGCGGCACCGAGATGCTGCCGTCGACCGGCTGGCCGCCCGTCATCGCGACCGCGTCGTTGTAGAGGATCTTGTACGTGATGTTCGCTTTCGCGGCGACCGCCTGGCGGATCGCGAGGATGCCCGAGTGGAAGTAGGTGCCGTCGCCGAGGTTCTGGAACACGTGCTTCGTGTGGGTGAACATCGCGTGCGCGGCCCAGTCGACGCCCTCGCCGCCCATCTGGATCAGGCCGGTGGTATCGCGCTCCATCCACGACGCCATGAAGTGGCAGCCGATGCCGGCCTGCGCGATCGAACCTTCGGGCACCTTCGTCGACGTATTGTGAGGGCAGCCCGAGCAGAAGTACGGCGTGCGCTTCACCGCGTCGGCCTCGTTCGACAGGATCCGCGGCGCGACGAGATCGACGACGCGCTCGCGGCGGTCGAGCGCCGGCTTGTGCCGCGCGAGCCAGTCGGCGAACACCGGCAGGATGCGCGACGGACGCAGTTCGCCGAGTTCGGACAGCAGGCACGCGCCGGCCGCGTCGTGCTTGCCGAGCACGCGCGGGCGCGCGCCTTCGGTGCGGTTGTACAGGTGATCCTTGATCTGCTGCTCGATGACCGGGCCCTTCTCCTCGATCACCAGCACTTCGGCGAGCCCGTCGACGAAGGTCTCGATGCGCGTCATTTCGAGCGGATACGACAGGCCGACCTTGTAGATCCGCACGCCGGCCGCGTCGAGATCGGCCACCGTCAGGTCGAGCCGGCGCAGCGCTTCCATCAGGTCGAGGTGCGCCTTGCCGCAGGTGACGATGCCGACGTTCGCGTGCGTGCTCGGCGCGATCCACTTGTCGATGCTGTTGGCGCGCGCGAAATGGCGGACCGCGTCGAGCTTCGCCGCGAGACGCGCCTCGATCGTCAGGCTCGGCAGGTCGGGCCAGCGGTTGTGCAGGCCGCCTGCCGGCGGCGTGAAGCCTTCCGGCGCCGGCCAGCGCGTCTGCAACGCATCGAGGTCGACGGTGGAGCCCGACTCGACCGTTTCCGAAATCGCCTTGAAGCCGACCCATGCGCCCGAATAGCGCGACAGCGCCCAGCCGTACAGGCCGAATTCGAGCATGTCGGCGATGTTCGACGGGTTCACGACCGGCATGTGCCACGCCATCATCGCGAAATCGCTCTGGTGCGGCATCGACGACGACACGCAGCCATGGTCGTCGCCCGCGACGACCAGCACGCCGCCGTGCGGCGACGAACCGTATGCGTTGCCGTGCTTGAGCGCGTCGCCCGCGCGATCGACGCCCGGCCCCTTGCCGTACCACATCGCATACACGCCGTCGACCGTGCGCTCGGGGTCGGCCTCGACCCGCTGCGTGCCGAGCACGGCCGTGCCGCCGAGTTCCTCGTTGATCGCCGGCAGGAAGCGCACGCCGCTGGCGTCGAGCAGTTTCTTCGCCTTCCACAACTGCTGGTCGACCATGCCGAGCGGCGAGCCGCGATAGCCGCTGACGAAGCCGGCCGTGTCGAGGCCCTGCTCGGTGTCGACCGTGCGCTGCATCAACAGCAGGCGGATTAGCGCCTGCGTGCCGGTCAGGAAGATCCGGCCGCGCGTCGCGGTCAGGTTGTCGGTCAGGCGGTAGTCGGACAGGGCAGGCGTGCCGTCGACGGGCAGGCGGGCGGTCATGGGGGGAAGTCTCCGGATGGTGCTGTTCTGGGCCGTGCGCGGCGGGGCGCCGGGTGACGCATGAGTGCGGCAGCGAATGGCTCTATTTTTTCGCGCGCGGCCGAGAATGTTTTTCCTCATCTTGCTCGGACCGGTGCGCGGCGAGAAAAACCGCGCAGGTTTTTGCCGGGATTTGAGAGAGTTTTCGCGCTGGGGGGCGGGTGGCGGTCGGGGGTTGGGCGGGATGGGGGAGCGCTTGCGTCGACATCGCGGGTGACGAGCGGGACGCCCGCCGCAGGCCCGGCGGCGCTCGCTCGGGGCCCGTGCGACAAGGGTTTGGGCCGGGAAACGACGGCGCGCTCACCGATGGGATGCACAGCGTTTGGAGTGAGTGAGGGCGCGAGATGTCCACAATGCCGGGACTGTCGGTCGAGCGGGTGATCGCGCTCACCGTTCGACCGCACAGGGTTTCGAGTCGCGTCGGGCGCCGGATGTCCACACCTCGATCTGTCCGCCGCTCATGCGGAGGGCGACGCTCACCGTCGAAATCCACAGCGCGACGAGTCGATGCCGCCGGGAGATATCCACACCGCCGGATGCCTGCGTCGCCGCCGCGACGTTGGTGCTCAGCTTCCGGGTCCACAGGGGCGTGAGTCGATTCGGCGGCAGGATATCCACATGTCCGCCCCTTCGTGCGTGCCTCGTGCGTGCCGTTGGGTAGTCGAACGAGAGGTCGGTACGGGTGTGGATATCACCCACCCGCAGACACTCGAAGCCCTGTGAATTTCGACGGTGAGTGATGGCACGCGCCCGAACGACGGTGCCGATTCGGGGGCGGGCAGCCCGATCCGCGACGACTCCAAACGCCGTGAATCCCAATGGTGAGCATCGATAGCGCTCGAACAAGGGTGCCGACTCAGGCGTGGACCGCCCGCTCCACGACGACTCCAAACACTGTGAATTTCAACGGTGAGCGACGGCGCGCGTTCGAACAAGGGGGGCCAATTCGAGCGTGGATTGCCCGATCCGCGACGACTCTAAACACTGTGAATTTCAACGGTGAGCAACGGCGCGCGTTCGAACAAGGGGGCCAATTCGGGCGTGGATTGCCCGCTCCACGACGACTCCAAACACTGTGAATTTCAACGGTGAGCGACGGCGCGCGTTCGAACAAGGGGGCCAATTCGGGCGCGGATTGCCCGATCCGCGACGACTCTGAACACTGTGAATTTCAACGGTGAGCAACGGCACGCGCTCGAACAAGGGTACCCATTCGGATGTGGACAGATCGCCCCGAGACAACCCTGAACACTGTGAATTCCGGTGGTGAGTGACGGCAAGCGATTAGACGAGTGCGCCGACCCGGGTGCGAATCGCTCGACCCTGCGACGACACCGAACACTGTGAGTTCCAGCGGTGAGCGAGGCGCGACGATCCAACCAGGGTGCCGATCCGAGTGTGGACAACCGCGCCCGAGGCCAGTCGAGACGCTGTGAAATTCAACGGTGAGCATGGGCGTCCGGTCGCACGAAGGCGGCGCCTCGGCGCGAACAGCCGCCCCCCCCCCCGCCCACGCTGCGCTCCGTGGACCGGGATCCGCGCAGACGCGGCCGCGCCGCATGCACGCGCCCCCTCACCGCTGAAATACACAGCAGGTCGACTGGCTTCGGCGACCGGCTATCCGCATCGGTGCACGAACTCGAACGGAACGCGCGATCGCATGTACGGTTAGAATGCGCAACCGCTCGAAGCGGTGCCGAAGATCACGAACGGACACGCCATTCGGTCGCCCCTCCGACGCTCACCATTGAAATACACAGCGCTGCGACTGAATTTGGCCACGAGATATCCACACCGCGATACGCATCCAGATCTATCGCCGACCCGCGCGTGCCGTTAGAATGCGCGGCGTCCCCGCATTCCCGCGCGACGCGCGCTCGACGCCCGGAAATCCGCACCAGGCAAGCCTCACCCGCAATCGGTCGCCGACACTCACCCTTCAAAAGCACAGCATTTTTCGTCGTTCAGGGCGCGGTTGTCCACACCCTGCATCGCGCTCACCGATGGAAAGCACAGCGTGGCGAGTGATTCGGGGCCGGGATATCCACAACCGACGCCGCGCAGGAATGTGCGGCCAGCGCATCGGCAACGTCGGCTCATGCGTCTGCCCTCGATCGGTGTCGAATGCCGGGAAGTCCCGCCAATGCTGGCTCCAGCCATACACTCACCGTTCGCATCCACAGCGTTCAGAGTGGTCGGCGGGCCGGTTGTCCACATTCACCTCCCCGCTGAAGAGGCCGTCAGCCATCGTCACTCGGTAATCGATCGAATGATCTGCGCCGGATTTCCACCGACCAGCGTATCCGGCGGAACCTCCCGCGTCACGACCGAACCCGCGCCGACCACGGCGTTCGCGCCGACCGTCGCGCCGCCGCCGATCGTCGCACCGGTCCGTTCGCATGTCGTCCGGCCGTGCTGGCCGGCGTAAGCTTCGGCGCTACTTCGACGGCAAGTCGGATACGGCGTTGCGCAGTTGCTCAACGCGTGCGCCGTTGAGTGCCGCGACACAGGCCAAGCGCCCCATCTCGTGGGCGTTACCCGCTCCACCGCCGCTCAGCGAAGCGGAGAATTCACATTGAGCCGCGCGATACTTTGCGAATTCCTTGTTCGATGCCGCCAAAGCCAGATAGACGCCAGAAAAAGGTCGCAAAAGGTCAACAGCCGTTTATCCGGTAGCGGTACCCAAGCGGCGGCGCGCGCTCCCTGCCTCGAACCGGCGATGGCCGAGAAATTCGCCGGCGCGTCGGGCAACCCCGTCGCGTTCGGTTGGGGGCAGCATCGCACGCGTGCAGCGCGCTTGCTGCACGCTCGACGTGCAACGGGGCGGCGCCCGGCCAACGTCGATCACGCCTGTGCGCCCGGCCCCGGCGCACCCGCGTCGATCACCACGCCCGGCGAACCGCGCTCGTCGGTATCGGCGTCGATCGGCACGACGTCGTGAAAATGCGTGTAATCGATGTGCGTGATGCCGTCCTGGTCGTGCATCAGGTCGACGTAGCGGTGATGCCAGCGGATGTCGCCATGCACCCACACATGGCGCGCCTGCATGACCTGGGCGGTCGTCTCGTCCGATCCCTCGATCGTGATCAGCAATTGCGCGTCGCGCGCGGCGAGCGACTCGGGCGTCTCGCCGAACAGCGCGCTCGACTCGTCGATCACGTGCATCAGGTTCCAGCCGAGCAGGAAGATCGGATGCTCATTGCGCACGAGCGGCAGGTCGTGAATCTTGCGCAGCGAGTAGCCCTCGTGCGTGCCTTCGACGCGCATCAGCCGCAGTTTCGCCTGCGCCTCGGCAATCACGTTCTGGCGGGCATTCGCGGCGCGCACCATCAGCGTCATCCGGCCGTTCAGCGGCCGCACGATCGCGTGGCGCGCGAACAGGATCTTCGCTTGCGGCCGAGAAAACCGCGCGAACACGAGCCCCGTGGCCAGCGCGATGCTCGACATCCCGACGAAGATCTCGAACGTCGCGACGAGGTGCGCATAAACGGTCTGCGGATGCATGTCGCCGTAGCCGACGGTCGCGAGCGTCTCGACGCTGAAGAAGAACGCGCCGCCGAAGCCGGCCGGCGACTGGTTCGCGATCGGCGCCTGGCCGAGCAGGTAGAGCGCCGCGAAGCCGCTGTTGAGCAGCAGGAACAGCACCGCGAGCGACAGGAAGAACACGGGCCAGCTCACCGTCAGCGCGCGGTGATAGAAGTCGCGCCAGCCGAGCGGCGGCATCCCGTACGCGATCACCGGGCGGGTGCCCGACCAGATCTTGCGGCCACGGCCGCGGGAGGCTGGGGAGGACGAATCGACGTTCATCGCGCGGCGCCGGTTGCAGGAAGGCGATGAGCGTAGCACGCGCGGCGGCGGCCGGGAATGCGGACCGGTTCGGCACGGCAATCCGCCGCGCCGCCATAAAAAAACCGGCCGCCCATGCGGCCGGCTGCGTCGTCATGCGAGCCCGCGCGTGGCGCGCGCCGCGCTCACTTGCGGTCGACGATTACCTGGTCGAACGTGCCGCCGTCGGCGAAATGGGTCTTCTGCGCGTTCGCCCAGCTGCCGAAAACCTGCTCGACGCTGAACGTCTTCAGCGCCTTGAACTCGGCCGCGTGCTTCTTCAGCACGGTCGCGTCGCGCGGGCGCAGATGATGCTGCGCGATGATCTCCTGCGCTTGCGGCGTGTACAGGTAGTCGAGATACGCCTGCGCGACCTTGCGCGTGCCCTTCTTGTCGACCACCTTGTCGACGACGGCGACGGGCGGCTCCGCGAGGATGCTCGCCGACGGATACACGGCGTCGAACTGCGCGCCCGACGCGCCCGTGTCCATCAGCGCGACCTCGTTCTCGAACGTGACGAGCACGTCGCCGATGCCGCGCTGCGTGAACGTCGTCGTCGCGCCGCGGCCGCCCGAATCGAGCACCGGCACGTTGCGGAAGATCGCCTTCTCGAAGTCGAGCGCCTGCTGGTCGGTCGCGCCCTTCTGCTTCTGGAAGCCCCACGCGGCGAGATACGCGTAGCGGCCGTTGCCCGACGTCTTCGGGTTCGCGATGATCACCTGCACGCCCGGCTTCGCGAGATCGCTCCAGTCCTTGATCGCCTTCGGGTTGCCCTTGCGCACGAGGAACACCATCGTCGTCGAGTACGGCGAGCTGTTGTCCGGGAAGCGCGCGCGCCAATCCTTCGGCAGCAGTTGGCCGCGCTCGGCGAGCAGGTCGATGTCATTCGGCTGGTTCATCGTCACGACGTCGGCCTGCAGCCCTTGCAGCACCGACAGCGCCTGCGCGCTCGACGCGCCGTGCGACTGCTTGATCGTGACCGTCTCGCCCGTCTTCTGCTTGTAGGCGGCGGCAAAGCTCGCGTTGATGTCCTTGTACAGCTCGCGCGTCACGTCGTACGACACGTTCAGGATCGACGTGTCCGCGTGCGCGGCGGTCGCCGCCACGACCAGCGCCGCCGTCGCGCCCGTGTGCAGCCAGCGGCCGATCCCCTTGATGCTTGCCATCGTGATATGCCCCGTTTCCAGTGGTGGTGAATATGCGTGACCGTACGCGTACGTGCTGTCATCGAAACGTAAGCGGGCATTCTAGCGGCCGGCCGCAGCGCGCCTTCCAATCAGTCGTGGAAAGCAAATCTCGAATTCTGCTAAACGGCGGCCGCGGCTCGCGCGCGCCGCCGCTCCGGTGTTAAGATCGCCGCTCAGCCCATTCACGGTTCATCCATGTCCGCTACCCTGCGCTCGCCCTCGATCCTCGCCGCCGTCGCGGCAGGTGCGCGCGCGGCCGGGCTGAAACTGAAAAAACGACTCCTCGACTGACGGGGACGTCGCGTCCCGTCAGGCGAATGCCGGACGGGATGCCCGCAGGTCGTTTCTTTCTCCTTGCATGCACGCCTCGCTCCGGCACGCCGCCGGCGGAACGGTTCCTTCCCACTCCGTTTCCACCATGAGGCTTTGCATGAACACACGTTTCGAAGGTATCTGGCTGCCGATCATCACGCCGTTCCACCGCGGCGAGGTCGACCATGCGGCGCTCGCGCGGCTCGCGCGCCACTATGCGGCCGCCGGCATCGCGGGTTTCGTCGCGGGTGCGACGACCGGTGAAGGCGTACTGCTCGACGCGCGCGAACAGGACGCGGTGTTCGCGACGCTGCGCGACGCGGCGCCCGGGCTGCCGATCGTCGTCGGGCTGACCGCGAGCGCGACGCACTTCGCGGCCGCCCGCGCGCGCGAATTCGCGGCGCTGCGCCCCGACGGGCTGCTCGTCACGCCGCCCGTCTACGTGCGGCCGACGCAGGACGGCGTCCGCCGCCATGTCGAAGCGATCGTCGACGCGGCCGACCTGCCGGTGCTCGTCTACAACATCCCGTACCGCACGGGCGTGAACGTCGAACTGGACACGCTGCAGGCGCTCGCGCGCGACTCGCGCGTCGCCGGCATCAAGGAATGCGGCGGCACGCTCGACCGGATGAGCCGGCTCGTGCACGACACGCCGCTCGCGATCCTGTCCGGCGACGACAACCAGAACTTCGCGGCGATGTGCGCGGGCGCGCACGGCGCGATCGCGAGCAGCGCGCACGTGCTGCCCGAATGGCACGTGCGGATTCACGCGTGGCTGCGCGACGGGCGGCTCGCCGACGCGCGGCGCCTGGCGGTCGCGCTGCAGCCGCTCGTCGCGGCGCTGTTCGCGGAACCGAACCCGGCGCCGGTGAAGGCCGTGCTCGCCGCGCAAGGATGGTGCGAGGACGGGTTGCGGCTGCCGTTCGTGCCGGCCAGCGAGGGATTGCGGGCGCGACTGGCAGCCATTTCCGCGGAACTGCATGAAATCGAGCCGGACATCGCCGTCGCATGAACCGCAACGCTACGTGACGTGCAGGCGACCGATGGATCGCGCACCGACAGATTGCTTCAAACTGTCAAAACGAGAGACAGGTCATACCGTGCAAGATGAGCGTCGGCCGTCACGAGCTGAAGCGGCTCGAGCCGCGCCTGGGCAACCAGCAAACGATCGAAGGGATCACGATGGTGATGCGGCAAATCGCGGACCGCGGCCCCATGCGCCGCCCGAACCGGCAGTTCGCGGATCCCGCTCGGCCCGATCGCCCGCATCAGCTCGCCGACGTCGATATCGAGCTTGCCCAGTCCGGCCTTGATGGCAGCCTCCCAGATACTTGCGCTGCGACGAAACGCTCGTCGGCGGCCGAGATCACGCTGCGCGCTCGGGCGCTGAGCTTGGGGTCATTCGTCACGATCCACAAAAATATGTGCGTATCGAGCAACAGCCGCATCAGCGCCCTTCGAATGCATCCAGCAAGTCATCGGGCAGCGGGGCATCGAAGTCGTCCGCGATCCACGCCTGCCCTTGCAGGACACCGAACCGAACGGGCGGATTGACGGGCACGGGGCAATCGGCTGACGGCCCGCCGTCGCGGATCGAGGCTTCCGCCCGTTGCGCCGGATCGACCGCGCTGGCGCCCGGTGTATTTGCGTTTTGCATGATGACCTCCGTTTCAAGTGATCATCACTGTAGTCAGGTTTGCCCGATCGATCCATTCGGCCGATCGGCAGAGGAACGACCGAACCGCGGCCCGCGACGGCAATCGAGCGTTTCATCACGCCGCCACCGCCCCCTCCGTCGCCCCCCGCACCGCCTGCGTGACGATCCGCGCGAGCCGATCGACCGTCGGCGTCGCCGACGACGTACGCCGCAGCAGGATCAGCGGCAGGCTCGGCAGCGCCGGCAGCCCGCACGACGCCGCATCGAGCCCGCGCACCGACGCGGGCAGCCCGTAATGCGAGCGCACCGTGAGCCCGAGGCCGGCCGCCGCGGCCGCCCATAGCCCGGCCAGGCTCGGCGTCGTGAACGCGACGCGCCACGGCACGCCCGCGCGGTCCAGCGCATCGGTCGCCGCGCCGAAGAACCGGCACGGCCGGTCGAACACGACGAGCGGCAACGGCTCGCCCGCCGCGCGCACGGCGCGATCGTGCGTTTCGTCGCCGCCGCTCGCGCCCGCGTCCCCGCCGCCATCCGGCACGCCGAGACCACCGCCCGCCGCCGCGCCGATCCACTGCATCGGCACGAGCGCGATCGCTTCGCTGTCGATCCCCGCCCGCGACACGAGCGCCGCCGACGCCGGCTCGCCCCATACGAGCGCCAGATCGAGCTGGTTCGCATCGAGCCGGTCGAGCAGATCGGCGTTGCGCGCCACGCGCGCCTCGATCTTCACCTTCGGATGCGCGCGCGCGAAGCGCCCGAGCACGTCGGGCAGGATCGCTTCACCGAAATCCTCCTGCAACCCGACCCGTACCCAGCCGTCGAGATTCACGCCGCGCACGGCCGCGGCCGCCTCGTCGTTCAGCTCGATCATCCGCCGCGCGTAGCGCAGCATCGCGTCGCCGGCGTCGGTCAGCGCGAGCCCGCGCCCGGCCTTCACGAACAGCGGCGTGCCGGCCTGCTCCTCGAGCTTGCGGATCTGCGCGCTCACCGCCGACGACGAGCGCGCGACGCGATCGGCCGCCTTCGCGAAACTGCCGAGATCCACGCCCGCGACGAGGCTGCGCAACGCCGCGACGTCGAAGTTGGGCCGCGCGAGTGCGGCATCGGCGCCCGCGACGG
This sequence comes from Burkholderia sp. AU32262, assembly GCF_020419985.1. NCBI lineage: Bacteria > Pseudomonadati > Pseudomonadota > Betaproteobacteria > Burkholderiales > Burkholderiaceae > Burkholderia > Burkholderia sp. AU32262. The sequence continues at coordinate 11,928 of NZ_JAIZRS010000035.1, read as the reverse complement.
CCTCGCCGCCATCGCGCGAAGTGTCTTGTCCGGCCATCTCAACCATCCTGATTTATCGAACGATTCATCAAAAACTTTCCGATTTTCAGGATGAATGTAGGCCGCCAGACTGTGGACGTCAACTTCGAACCGGGCCTGCCGTCATGGATACCTCGTGCATCGCTTCCCCCTCTTCGCCTGCCCGCGACGGGCGCGGGCCGGCCCATCGCTGGCGCGTGCTGGCCGCCGGCGTCGCCGCGAACATGAGCTTTTCGGCCGCCGCGGCCGGCATCCCGACCACGGCCGTCTGGATGCGCGCCGCGTATCACCTCGACAACGGCGCGCTCGGCCTCGTGCTCGGCGCGCTCGGGTTCGGCGTCGCGCTGTCCGAGCTGCCTTGGGGAATCGCCGCCGACCGCTTCGGCGACCGCCGCGTGCTGCTGACCGGGCTCGTCGCGACGGCCGCGATGCTCGCGCTGATGGTGGGCACGATCGTCCCGACCGCGCACGCGGTGCCGCCGCTGATGCGGGTCGCCGCGGCCATGGGCTGCGTCGGCCTGCTCGGCGGCAGCGTGAACGGGTCGAGCGGACGTGCGGTGATGCGCTGGTTCGGCGAGCGCGAGCGCGGGCTCGCGATGAGCATCCGCCAGACGGCCGTGCCGCTCGGCGGCGGCCTCGGCGCGGCGCTGCTGCCGTCGCTTGCGTCGCATGCGGGCTTCGCCGGGGTGTACGGCGCGCTGATGCTGCTGTGCGCCGGCTCGGCCGCGTTGACGTGGCGCTGGCTGCACGAGCCGCCCGATGCGACGGCTGCGACGCCCGCCACCGCAGGCCGCCCCCTCGCGCCGCCACCGCCGGCCGCACCGATGCCCAGCCCGCTCGCGAGCGGCCGCGTGTGGCGCATCGTGCTCGGCATCGGCGCGCTGTGCGCCCCGCAGTTCGCGGTGCTCACGTTCGCGACCGTGTTCCTGCACGATTTCGGCCGGCTCGGCCTCGCCGGCATCAGCGCGGCAATGGTCGCGCTGCAGGTCGGCGCAATGGTGATGCGCGTGTGGAGCGGCCGCCATACCGACCGGTACGGCAACCGGCGTGCGTACCTGCGCGGGTCGGTGTGCGTCGCGGCCGGATCGTTCGCGCTGCTCGCGGCCGCGACGGCCGGCAGCCCGCACGTGCCGCTCGCGGCGATCGTCGCGATTCTCGTGTTCGCGGGCATCTGCGTATCGGCGTGGCACGGCGTCGCGTACACCGAGCTCGCAACGCTCGCGGGTGCGAACCACGCCGGCACCGCGCTCGGGATGGCGAATACGGTCGTGTATCTCGGGCTGTTCGCGACGCCGCTCGCGATTCCGCCGCTGCTGGCCGTCAGTTCGTGGAGCGTGGTGTGGCTCGCGACCGCGCTGATCGCCGCCGCGACCTACCCGCTGTTCGCGCGATAGCGGGCCGACGCGGCAACGTTCGCGGCAGCGTGCGCGAGACGGTCAGAACTTGTACACGGCCGACAGCATCGCCGAACGGCCGTCGCCGAACTCGACGGCCGACGATCGCGACTCGCTTCCCAACACCTGCCGCACGCGCTCGACATACGCGCGGTCGAACAGGTTGTCGATATTCAGCTGGAAACGCAGCCGGCGGTTCACTTCGTAGCCGGCCATCAGGTTGTGCACCCAATACGCGCCGAGCTGGCTGCCGCCTTCGGACGTCACGTTGCGCCGGCCGACGAAGTGCGAGCCGTAGCCGATCGTCCAGCCTGCCGGCAGCCGATAGGTCGTCCACAGGTTGAGCGCGTGCCGCGGCGTGTTGCCGAGCGCCTGCCCATCGCGGCGCGGCGTGGCCGGCGAACTGAGCGTGACGCTCGCCAGGTACGTGTAATTCGCGAACACGTCCCACTGCGGCGTCACCTTGCCGGCCGCGCCGAGCTCGATGCCGCGCACGCGCTGCCGGCCCACGAGCGCGTAGCTGCCGTCGGCCATGCGCTCGCGCGCGTTTTTCTTCTCGGTCTGGAACAGCGCGCCGTTCAGCGCGATGCCGGCCAGCCCTTCCCATTTCGTGCCAAGCTCGAAGCTCTCGTTTTTCTCGGGCGCGAGCGACTCGGTCGCCGCGTTGAGGCCCGAGCCGTTGCTCACGAGAAATTCGGCGGACGGATTGAACGACGTGCCGTACGAGAAATACACGCGGCCGTTGTCCGTCGGCTTGAACACGAGCCCCGCGCGCGTGCTCAGATGGCGGTCGCTGTTCGCCGCGCGCTCGGTCGGCTTGCCGGCCGGCGTGCTTTCGGCCCAGCCGTCGATCCAGTCGTGACGCAGCCCGACGTCGATGTCCCAGTAGCGGCCGAGCGAGAGCGTGTCGAACGCGTACAGCGCCTTCACGATGAGCTCGGTATCGCTGCGCGCGCTGTTCTCGCGCTTCGCGGGGCCGAGCCACACGCCGGGCGGCGCGGTGAGCGCGAAACCGTTGGCCGGATAGAAACGGTTGAGCCCGTAGGAATACGTGGTGCGACCGTACGTTTCCCGCGAAATTTCGAAGCCCGTGACGAGCGTGTGCCCGATGCCGAACGTCGCGAATTCGCTCGTGACGTTGGTCTGGTTCGCCCACATCGCCGTCGACGCATCGCGGCCGTAGCCCTGCGGCCCGGCCGGCTTGTAGCGCCCCGGCGGCAGCCCCTGCAGATTCACGTGCGACGCGGACACCACAGTATCGCGATTCAGGTGCGTGTAGCGGCTCAGGTTCTGCACCTTCAGGTGCGGCGACACGTCGTGCTCGGCCTTGACGGTGAACGTGTCGGACATGATGCGTTCGCGATCGAGATTGCGCCAGCCGAAGTAGCTGTCGCGCGACACGCCGGCCAGCACCTGCCCGTCGCGCGCAGGCAGCCCGTAGTCGGGCAGGTTGTTGTCGTACTGATGGAAATAGCCGAGCGTGACGCGCGTCGGCGTGCCGAGGCCGAACGCGAGCGACGGCGCGACGCCCCAGCGCCGCTTGCGAATGTCGTCGCGGCCCGGCACGTCGTTGATGTGCGCCATCGCGTTCAGGCGGAACGCGGCCTTGCCGTCGGCGCCGGGCAGCGGCTGGTTCGTATCGAGCGTCACGCGGCGGTAGTCGGACGTGCCGAGCACCGCGCCGGCTTCGGTCAACGCGCCGGCCTTCGGCGTCTTGCTGACCAGGTTCACCGAGCCGCCCGTGGTGCCGGCGCCGCCGAACACCGAGTTCGGCCCCTTGATCACCTCCACCGCGTCGATGTTGAACAGGTCGCTGCGATTGTTCTGCGCGCTGTCGCGCAGCCCGTCGAGCTGCATGTTCGCGTTCGCGCCGAAACCGCGGATATTGAAACTGTCGCCCGAGCCCCCGCCGCCCTCGCCCGCGTTGAACGTGATGCCGGCGACGTTCGACAGCGCTTCGCGCAGGCTCAGCGCCTGCTGTTCGTCCAGCACCGCGCGCGGCACGACGGTGATCGTCTGCGGCACGTCGAGCAGCGGCGTCGCATATTTGGCCGAGCCCGACCGATCGACGCGCGAGCCTGCGTCGTGCGCGCCGCGAACGAAGATCGGATCGAGGTGCGGCGCCTGCCCCGGCTCGCCTTCTTCCGCGCACGCCGGCGCGGCCGCACAGGCGATCATCGCGAACGCGACGGACGCGGTCGCGCGACGCGGCGGCGTCGCGCTCGACAAAATGCAACTGCTCATGCTCACTCCATTCCATTGATGATAATGATTCTCATTTAAATGGAATGGCGTCGACGCCGCAATTGGACACGTCCGAACTTCGCGGTCCGAACGAACGCGCGACCGAAACGCCGGAGCAGCGCGTCAGGCCCGCGTCGGCCGCTCAGGTCGCTTGCGCGGCCTCGCGCGCCAGCGCGCGCCGCGCGGCCGGCCGTTCGGCCTCGCGCTGCGCATGCGCGGTCCATGCGGGATGCCGCGTCATGTCGAGCCCGATCGCGACGCCCCAGCGATACAGCACGAGCAGGAACGGATCGACGATCGAATGCGCGCCCGGCTCGGCCCACGTGCGGCCGTCGGCCAGCAGGGCTTCGATCGACGCGTTCGCGGCCTCGATCGTGCTGCGCCCATGCGCGCTGATCGCGCCGTGCAGCGCCGGATCGTCGATGAAACGGCCCGGCCGCCACAGCGCGCCGTAGCCGACGCCGTGCACCCAGCCGACCAGCCAGGCGAGCCATTCGTGGCAGCGCGCCTCGCGCAGCGGATCGTCGAGCGGCAGCAATTGCGCGTCCGGATAGCGGCGCGCGAGATACGTGAGGATCGCCGGCGTTTCGGTCAGCACGCGCGGCTCGCCCGGAATCGCGAGCACGGGCACGCGCGCCTTCGCGTTGATCGCGAGGTAGCGCGCTTCGAGGTTCTGCCGCTGCTTCACGGAGACGATCTCGACGTCGAACGGCGCGCCGGTTTCCTCCAGCGCGATGTGAGCGGCGAGCGAGCAGGCGCCCGGCGAAAGATAGAGACGATAGGCGTTCATGGCGGTGGGCCCGACGGGGCTGTGGAAGACGGAACCGAGTGTAGGAACGCATGCCGGCGCGCGGCAAACGATGAATTGTCGTGCTCGAGCATTAGTGCTACTAATACCCGCATGCGACGCATCCATCTCCCTCCGCTGCAGACGCTGCGCGCGTTCGAAGCCGCCGTGCGGCTGCAGAGCTTCACGCGCGCGGCGGACGAGCTCGCGCTCACGCAAGGCGCGGTCAGCCAGCACATCCGCGCGCTCGAGGCGCAGCTCGGCTATCCGCTGTTCACGCGCGAACGCAACGGCGCGACGCCGACGCACGCCGCGCACGCGCTCGCGCTGCAGGTGCGCCAGGGCCTGAGCGTGCTCGAACGCGCGTTCGAGCCGGCGCTGGCGGTGCGCCGCCGCCCGCGCACCTGCGACGCGACGCTGAACGTGAGCGTGCTGCCGAGCGTCGCCGAGCGCTGGCTCGCGCCGCGCCTGGCGCGTTTCTCGGCCGCGCATCCGCACATCTCGATCGTGCTGCATCCGGACGTGGCGCTCGCGCCGCTGCGCAAGCGCGACCGCATCGACGTCGCGCTGCGCTACGGGCCCGGCACGTGGCCCGGTGTGGTCGCCGAGAAGCTGATGAACGAGACGATCTTTCCGGTCGCGAGCCCCGCGTACCGCAATCGCGACGGCGTCGCCCCGCGCGCGCCGGCCGATCTCGTGCGCGCGACGCTGCTGCGCCATCCCGCGCAACCGTGGGAACCGTGGTTCCAGGCCGCGCGGCTCGACCTCACCGAATCCGCGCGCGCACCGCGCTTCACCGATGCGAACGCGCTGATCGCCGCGGCGCTGCAAGGCCGCGGCGTCGCGCTCGCGCGCCGCTCGCTGATCGAGCCCGAGCTCGCGCGCGGCACGCTCGTGCGTGTGTCGAGCGTGCGCATCACCGACGTGTATGCGCACTACGTCGTGTGGCGCCCCGGCCATCCCCGCGAAGCGGCGATCCGCACGTGGCTCGACTGGCTGCGCAGCGAAGTGCGGCGCAGGACGCCGCGGCGCTGACGCCGGCGCTCACGCGCGCACCGGCATCGCCACCTTGTCGAGCGTGATCGGCAGATCGCGCACGCGCACGCCGGTCGCGTGATAGACCGCGTTGGCGATCGCGGCCGGCACGCCGGTGATCCCGATCTCGCCGATGCCGCGAATGCCGAGCGGATTGAAATGCGTGTCGCTTTCGTCGACGAAGCTCACGTCGAGCTCGCCGATGTCCGCGTTGACGGGCACGTGGTATTCGGCGAGATTCGCGTTCGTGAAGCGGCCGTGCCGCACGTCGAGATGCGAGCCTTCCTCGAGCGCGGTGCCGAGCCCCCACACCATCCCGCCGATCAACTGGCTGCGCGCGGTCTTCGCGTTGAGCAGGCTGCCGACGCTGTAGACGCCGACGATGCGCGGTACGCGAATCGTGCCGAGCTCGGCGTCCACGTGCACTTCGGCAAACACCGCGCCGAACGAATGGGACGCATAGCGCGACTTCTCGTCGCCGGGCTTCGCCGTCGCCTGCGCGTCGATCGGCTGGCCGCCCGCCCGCGCGATCACCGCCGCGGCCGGATCGCGCCGCGACGGCTCGCCGCGATGCACGACCCAGCCGTTGTCGACCGTCACGTCATCGGCCGCGGCGCCGTGCAGCGGCGAGCCGGGATCGGCGATCGCCAGCGCGATCAGCTTCGCACGCGCCTGCAGCGCGGCCTCGCGCACGGCGGGCGCCACGCTCGCGGCCGACTGCGAGCCGCCCGATACCGGCGCGCGCGGCAGGCTGGAATCGCCGAGCGCGAAGCGCACGTTCCGCGGCGCGAAACCGAGCGCGTCGGCCGCGACCTGCGTCATCACCGTGTAGGTGCCGGTGCCGATGTCCTGCGTGCCCGACGCGACTTCGGCCGTGCCGTCCGGCAGGATGCGCGCACGCGCGGACGCTTCGCTGCGGTTCGCCGGATACGTGGCGGCCGCCATCCCGAGACCGATCAGCGTGTCGCCGTCGCGCATCGTGCGCGGCGCGCCGGTGCGGCGCGACCAGCCGAAGCGCCGCGCGCCGACCTCGTAGCATTCGCGCAGCTTGTTGCTCGACCACGGCTTGCCGTCCTGCGGATCGACCTCCGCATAATTCGCGAGCCGCAGCGCGACCGGGTCCATGCCGAGCCGCCACGCGAGTTCGTCCATCGCCGATTCCAGCGCGAACGAACCCGACGCCTCGCCGGGCGCGCGCATGAACGTCGGCGTGCCGACGTTCAGCGACACGATCCGGTGCGTGGTCGCGTGGTTCGGCACCGCGTACATGATCCGCGACGGCATCCCGCACATCTCCATCCAGTCCTCGAACGTCGACGTGGTGGCGATCGTGTCGTGGCGCATCGCGGTCAGTTTGCCGTCGCGACGGGCGGCCAGCACGACGCGCTGTTCGGTGAACGGCCGCCCGCCGACCGGGCCGAACATCTGCGGCCGCGTCAGCGCTAGCCGGACCGGGCGCCCCACCTGCTTCGCCGCCATCGCGCACAACGACACGTGCGACCACGACGAACCCTTGCAGCCGAAGCCGCCGCCGAGGAACGGCGAAATCACGCGCACGTGTTCCGGCGCGATGCCGAACACGGCGGCCACGGCCGTGCTCGCGCCCGACACGCCTTGCGTCGCATCGTGCAGCGTGAGCGTCGGGCCGTCCCAGCGTGCCATCGTCGCGTGCGGCTCGATCGGGTTGTGGTGCTGCATCGGCGTCGTATAGGTTGCGTCGACGCGCACCGCGCCTTCGCGCAAGCCGGCATCGACGTCGCCGCGCTGCGTGTCCATCGCGCGGCCCTGCTGCTTCGGCGGCACGCGCGCGCCGCGCTTCGCGTGCGCGAAATCCACCACGGCATCGCCCGCGCGATAGCGCACCTGCACGGCATGCGCGGCGTCGGTCGCCTGCTCGAGCGTTTCGGCCACGACGACCGCGACGGGTTCGTTGCTGTAGCGCACCGTGTCGTCCTGCAACAGCGTGAGCCGGCGCCCCGCGGGCGGCGACAGCGGCGGCCGGCCGCCGTTGGGCAGCCGCATCGCGTTCTCGTGCGTGATCACGAGCAGCACGCCGGGCATCGTGCGCGCACGCGCCGTGTCGATCGACTCGATGCGGCCGGATGCGATGGTGCTCGTCACGAGCACCGCGTGCGCGAGCCGCGTATCGGAGAATTCGGCCGCATAGTGCGCGCCGCCCGTCACCTTGAGCACGCCGTCGACACGGTCGAGCGGTTGTCCCGTCATCGTGTTCATGCGGCACCTCCCGTCGTGGCGGCTGCCGTTGCGACCGCACGGACGATCGCCCGCTGCGCGAGCGCGACCTTGAAGCCATTGCCGTCGAGCGGCCGCGCATCGCGCAACGCCAGCGCGGCCGCCTCGCGCAGCGTCGCGTCGGTCGGTGTGCGGCCCGCGAGATGCGCTTCCGCCTCCCTCGCGCGCAACGGCTTGTGCGCGACGCCGCCGAGCGCGATCCGCGCATCGGCGATGCGCGGGCCGTCCATCCGCAGCGCGGCGGCGACCGACACCAGCGCGAACGCGTAGCTCGCGCGGTCCCGCACTTTCAGATAGTGCGCATGGTCGGCGAAGCGCGGCGGCGGCAAGTCCACCGCGGTGATCAGCTCGCCCGGTTCGAGCGTCGTGTCGAGATCGGGACGATCGCCCGGCAAGCGGTGAAACGACGCGATCGGAATCTGCCGCGCGCCGCGCGGGCCGCTCACCTGCACGACGGCGTCGAGCGCGGCGAGCGTGACGCTCATGTCCGACGGGTTCACCGCCACGCATTGCGGGCTCGCGCCGAGGATCGCGTGCATCCGGTTGTGGCCGCCGATCGCCGCGCAGCCGCTGCCCGGCTCGCGCTTGTTGCACTGCGCGAACGCGGGATCGTAGAAATACGGGCAGCGCGTGCGCTGCATCAGGTTGCCGCCGACGGTCGCCATGTTGCGCAATTGCGCGGACGCGCCGGCGAGCAGCGCCTGCGACAGCAGCGGATAGTCGGCGCGCAGGCGCGGATGATCGGCCGCATCGCTGTTGCGCACGAGCGCGCCGATGCGCACGCCGCCGCCGGGCAGCGCATCGACCGCGTCGAGGCCGGCGATGCGCGTGATGTCGATGAGCGCGGCGGGCCGCGCGACGCCGCCCTTCATCAGGTCGAGCAGGTTCGTGCCGCCGCCGATGAAGGCCGCGCCGGGCCGCTGCGCCGCGCGCACGGCGCCGGCGACGTCCATCGCGCGTTCGTAGGAGATCGCTTCCATTGCGGTGCCCTCCGTCGGCTAGCCATGCGCCGCATGCGCGGCGCGCACGGCGGCGACGATGTTCGGGTACGCGCCGCAGCGGCACAGGTTGCCGCTCATGCGCTCGCGGATCTCGTCGTCCGACAGATGCGCGGGGCGGCGCCGCACGTCGTCGGTGGCGGCGCTGCCGGCGCCCGCCGCGAACTCGTCGAGCAGCGCGGTCGCCGAGCAGAGCTGGCCGGACGTGCAATAGCCGCACTGGAACGCATCGTGTTCGATGAACGCGCGCTGCACCGGGCTCAGCTCGCCGCCGCGCGCCAGCCCTTCGACGGTCGTGATCCGCTCGCCTTCGTGCATCACCGCGAGCGTCAGGCATGCGTTGATGCGCCGCCCGTCGACGAGCACCGTGCATGCGCCGCACTGCCCGCGATCGCAGCCCTTCTTCGTGCCCGTGAGGCCGGCGTATTCGCGCAGCGCGTCGAGCAGCGTGACGCGCGGCTCGAGCTGCAGCGTGTACGCACGCCCGTTGATGTCGAGATGCACGGACCGCGCCGGCACCGAATCGCGGCGGGGCGCGGCAGGTGCGGCTGCCGCGTGCGGCGGCTGCGGATGAACGTGCGAGGCGGCGCTGACGGTCGCGGCAGCCGCCGCGGATTGCAGGAAGCGGCGCCGCGCGGCGCTGGGCGGCGTATCGTGCGGCGACGGCGGCGCCGCTGACTGGCCGGGCCCGCGCGGCGCCGGGGCGGCGTCGCGCGTCGGCTCGGCGGACGGAGAATCGGATCGATCGCTGGACATGGCTTCTGCTCGCTCCATGGTTGATGGACGCGGATGTGCCGCCCGCGCCCGGAGGGCGGCGCGGTCGGCACGCGCATCGCGCAAAGAGCAATTCCGGTGCCGCGAAACGGGGGGAGCAGCGCCCATGTGCAATGCCGGCCCCGCCTTGTGGCGCACACCGGGCGGCAAACGGGCCGGGGCGTCGGTGACTGCGCGTCCATGACGCCACGCTGGCGCACGGCTGGCCGTTCGCTGACGAAGCGGCAATAACGCCCGGATTTTTCGACGTGACCGGCAACGCATCGGTCACAAATTGCCGGCCGCATGTGCCGTGCCGCGCATGGCGTCCGCGTCACCACGGCCGGGCCGCGGCGTTGCGCGCCGTGTAAATGCGCGCAGCATCCGCGTTCGCTGGAAAATTCCGCCATGCGTGCCGCGGCCGATTACCGCGAAGGCATCCGGTCAGCGTGACGAAAACATGTCGCGATGCCGCCGGAATCGCAAACGATTCACCGAAACGTCGCATCGCGGCGGCATACTCGAAAACGTTTCCCGATCAGCCTTGCCAGGAGAGAAGTCATGCGTCGCGTTTTCGTCGCCGTCGTTCTGTGTGTCGCCGTGTTCGTCGCCGCCTGCAGCGACGACGCACCGCACGACGCCAACGCGACCGACGCCGCCGCGCCGCAGGCCGGCGCATCGAACGGCGCCGCCAGCGCGTTCAACAGCGACGCGAGCGCGAACGCCGCCGCGTCGGATGCCGCGCCGCTCGCGCCGCCCGTCGTGCACTACCCGCCCGATGACGACGACGATGCGAAGCCCGCCACGAACGCGGCCGCGTCGAGCGCCGCCGCGTCGATGCCGGGCTGATCCCGCTGTCGCCTGACAGAAGTCGGTACCGCTCGGGGAGAGCGGTGCGCGCTCGCGTCGCGCCGCCACCGGCATGACGACACGGTGGATGGCGGCGTGAACGGCACGGTGCCGCGCCGCTTCGCGGGCCGTATCGAGCATGGCCGCGCCGCTGTTCGGCCCCGGCCGCCGTCAGGCCCGTTTCCGCGCCGTAGGCGCGACAGCCACCGCGCGGCCTGCGCGTCAGACCGCGTGCGCGAGCGCGCGGTCGACGTGCGCGGCCTCGAAGCCGTCGTCCGCGTCGCGAAAGCGCAGCGGCGCCGCGCAATGCACCAGCGTGTCGATGAAGTACTTCGCGCGCGGCCACGGCCCGAAGCCGGCCGCCGTGTTGATGTGCCCGGCGTCGCCGAGGTTCACGAACGCGCTGCCCAGGCGCTGCGCGAGCGCGCGCGCATCGGCGAGCGGCATCCACGGATCGGTCTCGCTGCCGATCACGATCGACGGCACCGCGAGCCGGCGCGCGTCGAACGGTCCGGCAAACGTGAATTTCTTCGGGCTGGCCGGCGCGACGAACAGCACGCCCGCCACATCGCCCACGTGCGGCCACTGCGCGAGCGCATGCGCGGCCGCGAGGCAGCCGAAGCTGTGCGCGGCGAGCACGAACGGGCCGCGCTCGCGATCGAGCAGCGCGCGCACCGATTGCGCCCAGCCCGCGAGATCGGGCGCGTCCCAGTCGTGCTGCTCGACGCGCAACGAGCGCGGGAACTGCCGCTCGAGCCAGGTCTGCCAGTGGGCGCCTTCGCTGCCGTGCAGGCCCGGAACGGTGACGAGCCGCGGCGGCCACGCCGATTTGCTGCATGCGCGCATGATTGCCCTCGCTTGCTTGAACACGAGGTTCGATTGTGGCGTCGGGTACGCGGCGACCGAACCAATATTTTGTGCTTTGCTTTTGCGCGGGGCGACGACCGGCGGCGGCCCGGCCAGCGCGTGACGACGGCCCGCATCGGCCGCACGCTCCGTGCGGCGGCGCAATGTGCGGCGAAACCGTAGAATGTGGGCTTCCCGTCAGCTTCACACGGAACCGGGCCCCGCGCCGACGCGCCGGGCCGTCCGTCAGGAGACGCCCGATGTCCGCCATGTCCGCCATGTCCGCCGGCGCGCCGCGCCCGGCTCCGCTCACCGTTCCCGTGACGCGCCTCGCCGGCGCGCGCGCCCTCGCGCAATGAAGATCCTGTTCCATTCACCGCATCAGGAAGCCGACGCATGGCGCGACGAGATCGCGCGGGCGCTGCCGGAAGCCGAACTGCGCGCGTGGCAGCCGGGCGATACGGCCGCCGCCGACTACGCGCTCGTTTGGCGCGCGCCGCGCGAGTTCTTCACGCCGCGCGACGGCCTGCGCGCGATCTTCAACCTCGGCGCGGGCGTCGATGCGCTGCTCGCGCTCGAGCACGCCCATCCAGGCACGCTGCCCGCGCACGTGCCGCTGGTGCAGCTCGAAGATTCGGGCATGGCGCGGCAGATGGTCGAATACGTGACGCACGCGGTGCTGCGCTACCTGCGCCGCTTCGACGAATACGACCTGCTCCAGCGCGAACGCCGCTGGCAGCCGCTCGAACCG
>NZ_JAIZRS010000034.1:0-72215 GCF_020419985.1 Burkholderia sp. AU32262 | reverse complement strand
CCGCGCGAGTTCTTCACGCCGCGCGACGGCCTGCGCGCGATCTTCAACCTCGGCGCGGGCGTCGATGCGCTGCTCGCGCTCGAGCACGCCCATCCAGGCACGCTGCCCGCGCACGTGCCGCTGGTGCGGCTCGAAGATTCGGGCATGGCGCGGCAGATGGTCGAATACGTGACGCACGCGGTGCTGCGCTACCTGCGCCGCTTCGACGAATACGACCTGCTCCAGCGCGAACGCCGCTGGCAGCCGCTCGAACCGCACGCGCGCGCAAGCTTCACCGTCGCCGTCCTCGGGCTCGGCGTGCTCGGCGCGCAGGTCGCCCGCGCGCTCGCCGCACTCGGCCTGCCGGTGCGCGGCTATAGCCGCAGCGTGAAGCAGCTCGACGGCGTCACCACGTTCGCCGGCGACGGCGCGTTCGACGCGTGCATCGACGGCGCGAAAGTGCTCGTCAATCTGCTGCCGAGCACGCGCGACACCGACGGCATCCTGTCGGCGCGCGCATTCGCGCGGCTCGCGCGCGGCGCATACGTCGTCAACGTCGCGCGCGGCGCGCATCTCGTCGAAGCCGACCTGCTCGACGCGCTCGCGAGCGGCCAGGTCGCCGCGGCCACGCTGGACGTGTTCCAGCACGAACCGCTGCCGGACGACCATCCGTTCTGGCGCGCGCCGCGCGTCACGATCACGCCGCACAGCTCGGCCGAGACGCTGCGCGCGGAAGCCGTCGAGCAGATCGCCGGCAAGATCCGCGCGTTCGAGCGCGGCGCGCCCGTCAGCGGCATCGTCGACTACGCACGCGGCTACTGAATTCCGCCACAAAGAGAAACCAGGAGACAACCATGACGTTCCCCACCGCCGTCAAGATCGTCGAAGTCGGCCCGCGCGACGGCCTGCAGAACGAGAAGACCTTCGTGCCGACCGACGTGAAGATCGCGCTCGTCGACCGGCTGTCGCGCGCCGGTTTTCGCAACGTCGAGGCCGCGTCGTTCGTGTCGCCGAAATGGGTGCCGCAGATGGCCGACGGCGCCGACGTGATGGCCGGCATCGAGCGCCGCGCGGGCACCGTGTACTCGGTGCTCACGCCGAACCTGAAGGGCTTCGAGCATGCGCTCGCCGCCCGCGCGGACGAAGTCGTGATCTTCGGCGCGGCGAGCGAGGCGTTCTCGCAGCGGAACATCAACTGCAGCATCGCGGAGAGCATCGCGCGCTTCGAGCCCGTCGCGAAGGCCGCGAAGGATGCGGGCCTGCGGCTGCGCGGCAGCGTGTCGTGCGCGCTCGGCTGCCCGTACCAGGGCGAGGTGCCGGTGGCGTCGGTGGTCGACGTCGTCGAGCGGTTCGCCGCGCTCGGCTGCGACGAGATCGACATCGCCGACACGATCGGCGTCGGCACGCCGAAGCGCACGCGCGAAGTGCTCGCGGCGGTGACGCGCGTGTTCCCGCGCGAACGCCTGTCGGGCCATTTCCACGATACCTACGGCCAGGCGCTCGCGAACATCTACGCGGCGCTGTTCGAAGGAATCGAGATCTTCCACGCGTCGGTCGCGGGCCTCGGCGGCTGCCCGTACGCGAAAGGCGCGACCGGCAACGTCGCGACCGAGGACGTGCTGTACCTGATGCAGGGCCTCGGCATCGAGACCGGCATCGATCTCGCGCAGGTCGTCGCCGCCGGCGACTTCATCTCGAACGCGATCGGCCGCGCGAACGTGTCGCGCGCCGGTCGTGCACTGCTCGCCAAGGCGCAGAGCGCGGCCGACGCCGCGAACTGCGTCTGACTGCGCCACTCCACGGATTCTCCAACATGACGACACCCGCTTCATTCGATTCCCTGCCCGACTCCGCGCGACGCGTCGCGCTGCTGCTGCGCGAGCGCGGCCATGCGAAAGGCATCGTGATGCTCGCCGAAACCGGCAAGACGTCGGCCGAGGCCGCGGCCGGGCTCGGCTGCTCGGTCGCGCAGATCGCGAAGTCGATCCTGTTTCGCCGGCAGGCCGACGACGCGCCCGTGCTCGTCGTCGCGAGCGGCGTCAACCGCGTCGACGAAAGGAAGGTCGCCGCGCAGGTCGGCCCGGTCGGCCGCGCCGATGCGAAGTTCGTGCGCGACAACACCGGCTACGCGATCGGCGGCGTCTGCCCGATCGGCCATCTGGTCGAACCCGTCACGCTGATCGACGCCGACCTGCTCGCGCTCGACAGCCTGTGGGCCGCCGCCGGCCATCCGCACGCGGTGTTCAACCTGTCGCCGCACGAGCTCGTGTCGCTGACGGGCGCGCCCGTCGCGGACGTCGCGTTGCGGGAGCCCGCATGAGCGACGCGACGATGCCGGTCGCGACGGTCGCGTCGCCGTGCACCGACGTCTGCCGGATCGATCCGCGCACCGACTGGTGCGCGGGCTGCCTGCGCACGCGCGGCGAGATCAAGGGATGGCGTACGTCGGACGACGACGCGAGACGCGCGCTGCTCGCGCAGCTCGACGCGCGGCGGCGCCTGATCGCGGGCAGCGAGACATAAAAAAAGCCGTTCAGCCTCACGGGCGAACGGCGTCGAGATCGGAATCCTGTGAACGTGATCAACGTCACAGCCCGCATCATACGAGCGACGCGGCCGCATCGCATCGGGTGTTTCCCTACAACTTCCTGCCGCGCTTTTCGCGGCCGCGCGCGACGCCCTCTCGCGCGCAATCGCCGTTCCCGACACGCGCAGTCGGCGCGCCGCGGCGCGACCGCGCAGCCGCGCCGAATCGTCCGACCGTATCAGTTACCGACCGCCTCGCGACGCGCGGGCACGATGCGCCAACCGAGGTTCACGCCGGCCGCCGCGAGCAGGATCAGCAGCGCGCCGAACATCTGCGTCCACGCGAGCGTCTGCCCGAACGCGATGCGATCGACGGCGATCGCGACGACCGGATAGACGAACGACAGCGCGCCCGTCATCGCGGTCGGCAGCTTCTGCACCGCGCCGTACAGCAGCACGTACATCAGCCCCGTGTTGACGATGCCGAGCACGATCAGGTCGGCCCATTGCCCGGCCGTCGCCGGCAACGTGTCGAAGTGCGCGAACGGCGCGAGCAGCAGGATGCCGAGGCCGACCTGCAGCAGCGCGAGCAGATGCGGCGGCGTGCCCTTCAGGTGCTTCGTGATGATCGACGAGATCGCATACAGGAACGCCGCGCCGAGCGACAGCGCGACGCCTTCCAGATATGCGCCGGGCACGGCGAGCACGGCCGGCTCGACGCGCACCACGAACACGAGCCCGGCAAACGCGAGCACGAGCCACGCGACCGTCGACGCGGTGATCCGTTCGCGGAACACGATCGCGCCGAGCGCGACCAGCATGAACGGCTGCGTGTTGTAGACGGCGGTCGCCATCGAGATCGACGCACGCGAATAGGCGGCGAAAAGCAGCAGCCAGTTCGCGACGATCGCGAGGCTGCCGAGCGTCACGAGCACGAGCATCCGCGGCGAGAACAGCGAGCGGCGCAGGAAGCCGAACGCCGCGCAGACGATCGCGAGCGTCGCCGTGCCGAATACGCAGCGGAAGAACACGACATTGGTCAGCGGCTGCTGCGACGACATCACGAGCCAGCCGATCGTGCCGGACATCAGCATCGCGACGATCATCTCGGCGGCGCCGCGGCGAATTTCATTCGTGGCCATCATGGATTCCGTTGAAGAGAGGGGATGACTTCGATTCTAGAAACTTGCCTTCGCCACAACCACGGCTAAACTGAAGCGAATCAGCCGATTCACCTTCGAAACCAAGGCAACCATGCCGAAACGCCTTTCCCCGCCCGCCGTCGCGTCGCTCGACGCGACCGACCGCGCGATCGTCGCCGCGCTGGCCGACGACGCACGCATCGCGACCAGCGAACTCGCCCGGCAGATCGGACTGTCGGCGCCCGCCACGGCCGACCGCGTGCGGCGGCTCGAGGCGCAAGGCGTGATCGCCGCATTCACCGTCGAGCTCGACCCGCGCGCGCTCGGCTATACGCTGCAGGCGATCGTCCGCGTGAAGCCGCTGCCGGGCCAGTTGCATCTGGTCGAGGAGTTGCTGCGGCGGATTCCGGAATTCGTCGAATGCGACAAGGTCACCGGCGACGACTGCTTCATCTGCCGGCTCTACCTGCGCACGATCGAGCACCTCGACGACATCCTGTCGAAGGTGACGGAGCGCGCGGAGACGAGCACCGCGATCGTGAAATCGACGCCCGTGCCGCGCCGCCTGCCGCCGCTCGTCGAAGACGACCACGCGCGCCGCTAAGCCGCTGGCGGCGCACACCGCCGAGCCGCTGGCGGCGCACACCGCCGAGCCACTGGCGGCGCATACCGCCGAGCCGCCGGCGACGCACACCACTGAACCGCGGGCGGCACGCCCGCACGCACCGTCACGCGGCTGGGTCGCGCGCCTCGAAGAACGCGAGCAGTTCGTCGATCAGCGCGGCCGGCGCCTCTTCCGCAATGTAGTGCCCGCAGTCGAGCGCGCGGCCGCTGACGTCGCGCGCGACGCGCCGCCATTCGTCGAGCGGATCGAAGCAGCGGCCGACGACCCCGTGCTCGCCCCACAGCACGCGCAGCGGGCACGCGACCTTGTTGCCGCGTTCGAGGTCCGCACGGTCGTGCTCGAGATCGATCGTCGCCGACGCGCGGTAGTCCTCGCACATCGCATGCACGGCGCCCGGCTGCGCGAGCGCCGCCCGGTACGCGTCGAGCGCCTCGGGCGCGAACGGCGCGAGCCCGGCCGAGCGGTTGCCCATCACGCGTTCGATGTACGCATCGGTGTGCGCGCCGATCAGCGTCTCGGGCAGCGGCTCGGGCTGGATCAGGAAGAACCAGTGGAAATACGCGGTCGCGAACGCGCGATCGGTTTTCTCGTACATCGCGAGCGTCGGCGCGATGTCGAGCAGCATCATCCGCTCGACGGCATCCGCATGATCGAGCGCGAGCCGGTGCGCGACCCGCGCGCCGCGATCGTGCGCGCACACATGGAAATGCTCGAAGCCGAAGTGCCGCATCACGGCGACCTGGTCCGCCGCCATCGCCCGTTTCGAATACGGCGCGTGGCGCGCGTCGCTCGGCGGCCGGCCCGATGCGCCGTAGCCGCGCAGGTCGGTGGCGATCACCGTGAAGTGATTCGCGAGCGTCGCGGCAACGCGATGCCAGATCATGTGGGTCTGCGGATGGCCATGCAGCAACAGCAGCGGCGGCCCCGCGCCTCCTTTGACACCGAAGATGTCGGTGTCCTGCACCGTCACGCGAAACGATGCAAACGCGTCAAACGACATGGTTTGTTTCTCGTTGGTTTGTTATGGCGGCTATTTTAAAAGTGGCGGCGCGTCTTCACAGCGAGGTCACCGCCCGAAACCGTAGAAAGAGAACACTCACTCGATTGCCGGCCCACCGCGCCTTTTGCTAAGCTCGCGTAGAATCGCACGACCGTTCGTATTAATATGACCGAATGCGTTCCGCGGCTACACTCGAATCACCGTTCGACCGCCACGCCCCCGGAGACTGGAGACATCACATGGCATTGCCCACCGTCCTGCAGAACCTGACGCTCCCCGTCATCGCGTCGCCGATGTTCATCGTCAGCTACCCCGAACTCGTGCTCGCGCAATGCAAGGCGGGCATCGTCGGTTCGTTCCCCGCGCTCAATGCGCGCCCGGCCGAACTGCTCGACGAGTGGCTCACGCAAATCCAGTCGGAACTCGCCGAGCACAAGGCGAAACATCCCGACGCGGTGATCGGCCCGATCGCGGTCAATCAGATCGTCCACCAGTCGAATGCACGGCTCGAGCACGACGTGCGCGTGTGCGTCGAGCACAAGGTGCCGATCTTCATCACGAGCCTGCGCGCGCCGGCGCGCGAGATCGTCGATGCGGTGCACGGCTACGGCGGCATCGTGCTGCACGACGTGATCAACCTGCGCCACGCGCAGAAGGCGCTCGAAGCGGGCGTCGACGGGCTGATCCTCGTCGCGGCCGGCGCCGGCGGCCACGCGGGCACGACGTCGCCGTTCGCGCTGGTCGGCGAAGTCCGCAAGATCTTCGACGGCCCGATCGTGCTGTCCGGCTCGATCGCGAACGGCGGCTCGATCCTCGCCGCGCAGGCGATGGGCGCCGACTTCGCGTACATGGGCACGCGTTTCATCGCGACGCAGGAAGCGCACGCGATCGACGACTACAAGCACGCGATCCTGAACGCGAAATCGTCGGACATCATCTACACGAACCTCTTCACGGGCGTGCACGGCAACTACATCCGCGAGAGCATCGAGAAGGCCGGCCTCGATCCGGACGCGCTGCCGGAATCCGACAAGACCAAGATGAATTTCGGCAGCGACAAGACCAAGGCATGGAAGGACATCTGGGGCGCCGGCCAGGGCGTCGGTCTGATGGACGATCTGCCGAGCGTGGCTGCGCTCGTCGAGCGGCTCAAGCGCGAGTACGACGACGCGAAGGCGCGGCTCGGCATCCCGCGCTGACGGATGCGGCGGCCGTGGTGGCCGCCATCGGCCGCCATCGGCGCGAGATCGTCGCCCCAACGAAAAAAGCGCGAACCGCAGCGGTTCGCGCTTTTTTATTGCCCCGCCGCGGCGGAACGATGCGGCTCAGCCCGCGCGCTTCATCCGCGTGATCGGCAGCACGCGCAGACGCGATTCGATCGACGGGCACAGCGACTGCCCTTCAAAACGCGCGGCGAGGAAGTCGACGAACGAGCGCACCTTCGCGGACACGTGACGACGGCTCGCGTACACCGCATAGATCGGCGCCTCGTGCGGCGGCACCGAATCGAGCAGCACCGGCACGAGCCGGCCCGCTTCGATGTCGTCGCCGACCACTTCGGTGCCGAGCAGCGCGATGCCCGCGCCGGCGAGCACGGCCGCGCGCAGCCCTTCGAGATGGTTCACGATCAGGTTGCCGTTCAGGCTCACGCGCGACGCGGCGGCCGCGTCGATCACCAGCGAATCGAGCATCGTCGAATTCGAATCGCGCCGCAGGTAGTTGTGATCCGCGAGATCGGCGATCGTCCGGGGCGTGCCGTGCTTCTCCAGATATGCGGGCGACGCGACCAGCAGGATGTGCGCGGTCGCGATCTGGCGCGCGACCAGCGACGACGATTTCAATCCGTTCGGCGCCGCGCGCACCGCGACGTCGTAGCCTTCCTCGATCAGGTCGACCACGCGATCGGACAGCGTCATGTCGACGGTCACGTCCGGGAACCGGCCCGCATAATCGGTGACGGCCTGCATCACGTGCCGCAGCCCGAACGCGGACAGCGACGTCACGCGCAGCCGGCCCTGCGGCACCACGCTCGCGGCGCCGACGGCCTGCCCGGCCTCGTCGAGTTCGGACAGCGCCTGCACGAGGCGCTCGTAGTATTCGCGTCCCGCCTCGGTCGGCGCGACGCGTCGTGTCGTGCGATGCAGCAGCCGCGCGCCGAGCTGCTGCTCGAGGTGCATCACGTGCTTGCTCGCCATCGCCGCCGACATCTGCATGCGCTCCGCCGCGCCGACGAAGCTGCCCACTTCGACGACGTAGCGAAACACATTCATGCTGACGAGGGTATCCATCGAACTAGCTCGCAATCCCGGGAAATCGACCAATTACGAGATAGGGTAACAAAGGCGGGGAAACAGAAAGGTCAAGAAAGGCAAAACGGCGCCGCGGGTGGCGGCGCCGCTTCGGACTGAAAATGACGGGCAGGAAAACATGCAGCCGAAACGCGCGATTGACGCGCGGCCGGCGCACCGATCGCGCGTGCGCGTCAGAACTTCGCGCGGATGCCGGCGCCGAACGTGTTGCCGGTCGACAGGCCGCTGATGTGATCGTTCATGTAGGCCGCGTAGACGTCGGTGCGCTTGGACAGCGGATAGTCGTAGCCGACGGCCCAGGTCTGGCGCGTCTGGTCGAGGCCGCCCGCGTCGCGCGAGTACGCATACGACGCCATCGCATTGCCCACGCCGATCGGCACCGACACGCCGCCCTGCGCGGTGTTCACGTGCCAGCTGCCCGCGACCTGGTCGTTCTTCGTATACATGTACTGGCCGAACAGCTTCACGAGCTTCAGGTCGTAGGTGGCGCCGACCAGCGCGATGCCCTGGCTCTTCATGCCGGTCACGAGCGCGCTCAGGTCCTGCGGGCCGTTGTTGAAGTTCACGTACTGATACACGGCGGTCGCCGCGAACGGGCCGTTCGCGTAGTTGAACTGCGCGCTCCACTTCTTCGAACGGTTGTCGCCGGCCTGGTTGCCGAGCGCGTACATCGCGCCGAAGTTCAGGCCCCCGAACGAAGGCGACGTGTAACCCAGCGCGTTGTTCCAGCCCGAATCGCCCACCGCGCCCTGGTCGCTCGGATAGGTCGGGAACGTGCCGAGGCCGAGGAACACGTGATACACCATCGGCGAGAAGGTGTACGAGTCGTAGAACGGGTTGAACAGGATCGTCGACAGGAACAGGTGCGTCGTCAGGCGGCCCGCCGTCACCGTGCCGTACGGCGAGCTGATGCCGACGTACGCGTTGCGCGCGAAGAACGTGTCGCCCTGGAAGCGGCCGTACTGGCCGTTCTGCGCACGGAAGAAACTCTCCAGCGTGAAGATCGCCTTGTAGCCGCTGCCGAGGTCCTCGGCGCCGTGCAGGCCCCAGTACGACGTCGACATGCCGCCGCCCGACACGTTCCACGCGCGATCGCCGCCCGGGAACTTGGTGGCGCCGACCCATTCGTCAACCTGCCCGTAGAGCGAGACGCTCGACTGCGCATGGACGGGTGCGGCAGCCGCCACGCAGGCGGCTGCGGCGATCAGCTTGACGGACGTGCGCGACGCACGGCGGGCGAATGCTTTCATGGGATCTCCAGGTTTTGTCGAATAGTCGATAAGTGGCGCGAGCGTTGTTGTATGGAGCCGAGTGCTTGCGTCGTATGGGGCGCAGCCATCTTTACGGATCATTCGTCCGGTCAAAATTGCGCACGCTTATTGCGGGTATAGCGTCGGCATTAACTTCGCGGCAGGTATCCATGGCCGCACGCACGGCGGCGGCCCGGCACGAACGCGGTCGCACGGGCGGGCGGCGGCGCGGCATGGCGTGCCGGGCGCGAAAGATAGCGCAATGCGGCGGGAAAATCAGCGGGAATCTGCGCGCGACTGTGGCGAATTCGCATCAGCCGGCAAGGGGACGAGCGCCGGGGCGCTCAGTTTCGGTAGAACGGGGAGAAAAACGGCGAGTGCGCAGGCTCTTCCTGCGAGCGGGGCGGCGGCATCGGGCGGCCGCCGCGCTCCTCGTTGTAGCGCGCGACGTCGGCGCGGATCGAGCCGGCTCGCAGCGGGACGTTGCCGCCGCCCGGCGGGCGCGGCATCTGGCGGACTTCGGCGTTGATCGGCCGATACGGGCTTTGCGCGGCGTAATGGCCGTACGACGGTGTCGGGCGCAGCCCCCAGCGGGAGCCGGCGCCGCTCACGCCGCCGGGACGCACGCCGGCAGACGGCGGCACGCGACGCCACACCGGCGCGCCGCCGGCGGGCTGACCGTACGCGCGCATGTCGCCGCCGCCGAAGCCGTGGCTGCCGAACCCGTGACCGCCGTGGGGAGGCTGGGCGAGCGCGAGCGGCATCAGCAGCGTGCCGAGCACGCCTGCCACCCATCGTCCGATCTTCCGTTTCACCCGTTCCGTCATCGTTCCGTGCCCATCGACGCCCGCCGTCGGCTCCTTTCGGCCGACCCAAGGCTTTCAGCAGTAATTTATGAGCGGGGGGAAAGCGTGTCGAGCCAAAAAGTGTTATGTCGCCGGCATCGGTGTAACACCATGTTACTGCTAGGTTTTTTCACTTCCGGGCGCGATCGCGACGGAACGTTCTTCCGCGGTTTTGGCCGCCGCCGCGACTCGTACGGCGGCCGCCGTTGCATGCCACTGATTCATCAATCGATTCGCACAATGAATTTGTGTAGTGAATCGTCAACCGGGACAATAACGCCATCCGCGCGCGCGACGCGCGCCTTCGTCGTTTCCGAATCGAGTTCCCGATGGCCCGTCCCCGTTTTCTTCCCGACAACTTCACGCTCGCGCTCGTCGGCACCGTCGTACTCGCGAGCCTCGTGCCGTGCCGCGGCCCGGCCGCCCATGCGTTCAACTGGGCCACCAACATCGCCGTCGGCCTGCTGTTTTTCCTGCATGGCGCCAAACTGTCGCGCGAAGCCGTCGTCGCGGGCGCGACGCACTGGCGACTGCACGCGCTCGTGCTGCTCAGCACGTTCGCGCTGTTCCCGCTGCTCGGCCTCGCGCTGAAACCCGTGCTGCAGCCGCTCGTCACGCCGACGCTGTACGCGGGCGTGCTGTTCCTCTGCACGCTGCCGTCGACGGTCCAGTCGTCGATCGCGTTCACTTCGATCGCGAAGGGCAACGTGCCGGCCGCCGTGTGCGCGGCCTCCGCGTCGAGCCTGCTCGGGATCTTCGTCACACCGGCGCTCGTCGGGCTGATGATCACGTCGCAGTCGGCCGCGGCCGCGTCGCCGTGGAGCACCGTCGGCAGCATCGTGATGCAACTGCTCGTGCCGTTCATCGCCGGCCAGTTGCTGCGGCCCGTGATCGGCGGCTGGATCGACCGCAATCGCGGCGTGCTGCGCTTCGTCGACCAGGGCTCGATCCTGCTGGTCGTCTACGTCGCGTTCAGCGAGGCCGTCAACGAGGGGCTGTGGCACCAGATTCCGCCGCGCGCGCTCGGCGGCCTGCTCGTCGTCAACCTCGTGCTGCTCGCGATCGCGCTGCTGCTGACCGCGTTCGTCAGCAAGCGGCTCGGCTTCAACCGTGCCGACCAGATCACGATCATCTTCTGCGGATCGAAGAAGAGCCTCGCGGCCGGCGTGCCGATGGCGAAGGTGATCTTCTCGGCGAACGCGGTCGGCGCGATCGTGCTGCCGCTGATGCTGTTTCACCAGATCCAGCTGATGGCGTGCGCGGCGCTCGCGCAGCGCTGGGGCGCGCGCGACACGAGCGGCGAGCACGACGAGGGCGGCGCGACGGCCGCATCCGGCGCGCTGAGCGCGGGCAAGCGCTGACGCGTCCGGGGGCGCGATGGCCGCCGCGGGCGGCTTTCCGCTTTCCGCTTTCCGCTTTCCGCTTTCCGCCTACCGCTCATCGCCCCCCCGTTTTCGGTCCCTCGCCACTTCCGGCCACGCCCCGACGCGCATCCGGCGCGATGCACCGGCAACGCCGGTCATGTCACGAAATCTTCATTCAATTCTCCGCGCGCGATGCCGTTAAGCCGGACGTCCCGTCGATTCGGCTGCCCTCGCCCATGCCCGCGCCCCACTCCGGTTCCGCCGCCACCCGCACCTCGCGCCTGATCGCGGATCGCGCGCTCGCCGCCGTCTTCCAGCCGATCGTCGACCTCGGGTCGGGGACGGTCGTCGGTTACGAAGGGCTGATCCGCGGCCCGCGCGGCACCGACCTCGAGCCGCCCGCCGCGCTGTTCGCGCAGGCCGCGCGCGAAGGCGAAACCATCGCGCTCGAACGGGCGGCCGCGCTCGCCTGCCTCGACGCGTTCGCGGCGCTCGGCTGCGATGGCAAGCTGTTCCTCAATTTCAGCGCGGGCACCATCCTCACGCTCGCCAGCGAACGCGAGCGCGCATGCCAGTTCCTCGGCCGCGCGCACATCGGCGCCGAACGCATCGTGATCGAGCTCACCGAGCAGAACGCGATTCCCGATCTCGCGGACATCGGGCCGGCGGTCGCGTCGCTGCGCGACGCCGGCATCCAGTTCGCGCTCGACGACTACGGCACCGCGAACGCGAGCATGAACCTGTGGCTGCGCCTGCACCCGGACCTCGTGAAGATCGACCGCTTCTTCATCCACGACATCGCGCGCGACCCGCTCAAGTTCGAGGCCGTGAAGGCGATGCAGCACTTCGCGCAGGCGAGCGGCGCGAAGCTGATCGCGGAAGGCATCGAGAACGAATGCGACCTGATCGTCGTGCGCGACATGGGCATCTGCTGCGTGCAGGGCTTCCTGCTCGGCCGGCCGAACGCGCAGCCGTCGCGGGTGGTCGCGCCGGCCGCGCGCGACGCGATCCGCGCGCCGCACATCGCGGTGTTTCCCGGCATGACGCGCGCGGTGCGGCCGGCCGGCACGATCGCCGGGAAGATGCTCGTGCCCGCCCCGGCGCTGCCGCGCGACGCGACCAGCAACGACGTGCTCGACCTGTTCAACCGGATGCCCGACCTGCACGCGGTCGCGCTCGTCGAGCGCGGGCGGCCCGTCGCGCTCGTCAATCGTCGCGGCTTCATCGACCGTTTCGCGCTGCCGTATCACCGCGAGGTGTTCGGGAAGAAGCCGTGCCTGCAGTTCGCGAACGATGCGCCGCTGATGATCGACAACGCGACGACCTTCGAGCAACTCGCGCTGCTGCTCGCGAGCCACGACCAGCGCTATCTCGCGGACGGCTTCGTGATCACCGAACACGGCCGCTATGTCGGGCTCGGCACCGGCGAGAGCCTGGTGCGCACGGTGACCGAAATGCGCATCGAGGCCGCGCGCTACGCGAATCCGCTGACCTTCCTTCCCGGCAACATCCCGATCAGCGCGCACATCGACCGCCTGCTCCAGCGCGACGCCGGCTTTCATGCGTGCTACGTCGACCTGAACCAGTTCAAGCCGTTCAACGACCAGTACGGCTACTGGCAAGGCGACGAAGTGCTGAAGTTCGCCGCGACCGTGCTGGCCGGCGTATGCGACCCGCAGCGCGACTTTCTCGGCCATGTCGGCGGCGACGATTTCCTGGTGCTGTTCCAGCGCGACGACTGGCGCGAGCGCGCCGCCGACGCGATCGCGCGCTTCAACGACGGCGCGCGGCTCTTCTACACGCAGGCCGACCGGCAGGCGGGCGGGCTGCATGGCGAGGACCGCCACGGCAACCCGGCGTTCTTCGGCTTCGTGACGATGGCGATCGGCGCGGTCGGCGTGCCGGCCGGCGCGCACGGCGCGAAACGCTACGGCAGCGACGAGATCGCGTCGGTCGCCGCGCTCGCGAAGCGGCGGGCGAAGCAGCAGCCGGACGGGCTCGCGGTCGTCGATCTCGATGCCGGCCGCGCCGCGCTGCGGCATCGCGGCGAACCGCCGGCCGTGGCGGTGGCGGCCGGCTGAACGACGGACGGTCGCTCGCGACGCACGGAAAACCGGTGCACCGTGCGACGGGGGCGATGCCCGGCCGCTGCAACGTTCGGCTGTCGCGCAACGGCCTCTCATCGTCATCGGTCACGGCCACGGCGCCCGCCCACGCTCGCCCCGGCCCGCGATCCGACTATCCATTTTGCGGCGCTGCGTCGGCACCGCCGGACACCCGCACGCCCACCTTGCCTTTTTCGCGTTTTGTTTAGTATTTTTAGTAACGGTGTTTTCGCAGATTAGCGCTTAAAAATCCGCTATTTGCGGGTATTCCCCGGTTATCCGGCCCGAATTCCGCGACACGTTTTACTATACAATCGCCTCCACCCTAAACAAACCGGACCCCGAACGATGGGTACGACCATTCGCGATGTGGCGCGGGCGGCTGAGGTTTCGATCGGCACCGTCTCCCGCGCGCTGAAAAACCAGCCCGGCCTGTCCGAAGCCACGCGCGCGCGCATCGTCGGGATCGCGCAGCAGCTCGGCTACGATCCCGCCCAGCTGCGGCCGCGCATCCGCCGGCTCACTTTCCTGCTGCATCGGCAGCACAACCGCTTTCCCGCGAGCCCGTTCTTCTCGCACGTGCTGCACGGCGTCGAGGACGCGTGCCGCGAGCGCGGCATCGTGCCGACGCTGCTCACGGTCGGCCCGAACGACGACGTGCTGCGCCAGATGCGCCCGCACGCGCCCGACGCAATCGCGGTCGCCGGCTTCATCGAGCCCGAGACGATCGAGGCGCTCGCCGCCACCGGCCGGCCGCTCGTGCTGATCGACCTGTGGGCGCCCGGGCTGCGCTCGGTCAACATCGACAACGCGACCGGCGCGGCGCTCGCGATGCGCCACCTGCTCGCCACCGGCCGCTCGCGGATCGCCTTCATCGGCGGCTCGGCCGCGCACTACAGCATCGCGCAGCGCGCGATCGGCTATCGGCGCGCGTTCTTCGAAGCCGGGCGGCTGTTCGATCCCGCGTACGAAGTGACGATCGACGCCGGGCTCGACCCCGACACGGGCGCCGCGCGTGCGATGGAGCAACTGCTCGACGCGCCGGGCCCGCGGCCCGAAGCCGTGTTCGCGTACAACGACGCGGCCGCGCTGGCCGCGCAGCGCGTGTGCATCGCGCGCGGGCTGCGGATTCCGGACGACATCGCGATCGTCGGCTTCGACGACATCCCGGCCGCCGCGCACGCGAGCCCGCCGCTCACGACGCTCGCGGTCGACAAGGAAGCGCTGGGCCGCCGCGGCGTCGAGCTGCTGCTCGCCGAAGCGCCCGAGCGCACCGAGATTTCCCTGCCCGTCGAGCTGATCGTGCGGGCCAGCAGCCAGCCCGCCGGCTCCCCGGCACTCGATACCGCCACGGTCCAAGAATCATGAACATGCCTCCGGTCCAACCCCGCGCCGCCGCGCCGGCCGGCCACGCGCCAGCCGCACCGTTCGTCGCGAGCTTCCGCGATCCGTCGTTCCTGCTGTCGCACGTCGAAGACACGCTGCGCTTCTACGCGGCCAACGCATTCGACCCGACGGGCGGCTTCTACCACTACTTCCGCGACGACGGCAGCATCTACAACCGCACGTCCCGCCATCTCGTCAGCAGTTGCCGGTTCGTCTTCAACTACGCGATGGCGTACCGGCATTTCGGCGATCCGCGCCACCTGGAATACGCGCGCCACGGGCTGCGCTTCCTGCGCGACGCGCACTGGGACGACGCGCTGCAGGGCTACGACTAGGAGCTCGACTGGCGCGACGGCGCGAAGCGCGCGACGCTCGACGGCACGCGCCACTGCTACGGCCTCGCGTTCGTGCTGCTCGCGGCCGCCCACGCGACGATGGCCGGCATCGACGAAGCGCGCCCGCTGATCGCGGCCACCTACGAGCTCGCCGAGCACCGCTTCTGGGATGCGGCCGCGGGCCTCTATGCGGACGACGCGACGCCGAACTGGAACGTATCGACGTATCGCGGCCAGAACGCGAACATGCACATGACGGAAGCGCTGCTCGCCGCCTACGAGGCGACCGGCCACCTCACGTACCTCGATCGCGCGGAAAAGCTCGCCACCCACATCACGCAGCGCCAGGCCGCGCTGTCGGGCGGGCTCGTGTGGGAGCACTACCATGCGGACTGGTCGGTCGACTGGGACTACAACAAGGAAGACAGCTCGAACATCTTCCGCCCGTGGGGCTTCCAGCCCGGGCACCAGACCGAATGGGCGAAGCTGCTGCTGATCCTCGAGCGGCACCGCCCGCTCGACTGGCTCGTGCCGCGCGCGACCGAGCTGTTCGACGCGGCGCTCACGCACGCATGGGACGCCGATCACGGCGGCCTCTGCTACGGCTTCGGCCCGGACTTCACGATCTGCGACCACAACAAGTATTTCTGGGTGCAGGCGGAGACCTTCGCGGCGGCCGCGATGCTCGGCGTGCGCACCGGCAGCGAGCGTTTCTGGGACTGGTACGACGAGATCTGGCGCTACAGCTGGGCGCACTTCGTCGATCACCGCTACGGCGCGTGGTACCGGATCCTCACCTGCGACAACCGCAAGTACAGCGACGAGAAAAGCCCGGCCGGCAAGACCGACTATCACACGATGGGCGCCTGCTACGACGTGCTCGCGACCCTCGCGCGTGCGCAACGCAGCGAGCCGACGCAATGAGCGGCGGCACGTTTCCGGCTTTCGTGTCGGCGGGCGACATCCTGACCGACATGGTGCGCGCGGGCGACGCGCAGTGGACGTCGGTGCCGGGCGGCGCCGGCTGGAACGTCGCGCGCGCGGTCGCGCGGCTCGGCGTGCCGAGCGCGCTCGCCGGCGCGATCGGCGAAGACTGCTTCTCCGACGTGCTGTGGCGCGCGAGCGAAGCGGCCGGCCTCGACCTGCGCTTCCTGCAGCGCGTCGCGCGGCCGCCGCTGCTCGCGATCGTCCACGAGACGCGCCCGCCCGCGTACTTCTTCATCGGCGAAGCGAGCGCCGATCTCGCGTTCGATCCGGCACGGCTGCCGGCCGGCTGGACCGATCACGTGAAATGGGCGCATTTCGGCTGCATCAGCCTCGTGCGCGAACCGCTCGCGAGCACGCTGGCCGCGCTCGCGGCCGACCTGCGTGCGCGCGGCGTGAAGATCAGCTTCGACCCGAACGTGCGGAACCTGATGACGGCCGCGTACCGGCCGACGCTGGAGAAGATGGCCGCCCTCGCCGACCTGATCAAGGTGTCCGACGAAGACCTGCGGCACCTGTTCGGCGGCGATGGCCCCGACGCGATCGCGGCGGTGCGCGCGCTGAACCCGCGGGCGGCCGTGCTCGTCACGCGCGGCGCGCAGGCGGCCACGCTCCATGCGGACGGCGACGTGCACGAAGCCAGCCCGCCGCGCGTCGAGGTGGCCGACACCGTCGGCGCGGGCGACGCGTCGATCGGCGGCCTGCTGTTCAGCCTGATGGCCGCGCCGCGGCGCGGCTGGCGCGAGCATCTCGCGTTCGCGGTGGCGGCCGGCGCCGCCGCGTGCCGGCATACGGGCGCGCACGCCCCGACGCTCGACGAGGTCGTCGCGCTGCTTGAAGGGTGAAGGCACGCTGAAGAGGCGAAGAAGGGACGGTGGCCGGCCGCCGATCGGTCACCGATAAACCGCATTCACCATGCTGCGCCGCAGTGCTACGATGAAGCGTCCTATTGCGGGAGAGGCACGATGGACACGAACACGTTCACCAAAGGCATCTACACGGCCAAGGCGCATACGCACCGCTCGGACAACGGCGAGTTTCAGGGCTACGTGATCCTGGCGCGGGACGACGGCGACGAGACGGAAAACATGCGCTACGACGTCCACACGACGAGTTCGAGCGAGGAAGAAGCGTTCGAGGAAGCCAAGGCGCTCGCGCACCGGATCCTCGGCGAGATCGAGCTGTGACGCGCAGCACCCTCACGCGCGCGCCGCGGCGCGACCGCGACGCGCCGTCCCGCTCGATTCAGAGCAGCCGCGCCACCATCGATACCAGCATCGTCAGCACCAGCGTCGACATGAACGGGAACGGGTAGCGCCGCCCGCCGAGCGTCAGCGTGACGTCGCCCGGCATCCGTCCGATGCCGAGCTTGCCGAGCCACGGCCAGCAGCGCGTGAGGATCATCACCGCGATGAACGTCGTCAATAGCCAGCGCAACATGCCTGAGGCCCGTTTACATAGGGAACGTACATGTGTCGCGCCCGTCAGAGCGCGTGCGAACGGTCGCCGCGCGCGAACGCGTCGAGCGTGCCGTCGATCCCGCGCGAAAACGCGATCACCTTGAACAGCTCGCCCATCTCGGCCTCCGAGATCAGCTTCTGCACCGCATTCGCGGCCGGCAGGAACGCGTGGACGTCGGACGGATCGATCGCGGCCAGCGCGTCGGTGATGCCCGCGTTCAACAGGAAGCGCGCCTGCGACGTGTAGCCGAGCAGATCGGCGCCGGTCGCGACGCCCGCGTCGTAGATGCCGGTGAATTCGACGTGCGCGGTGATGTCCTGCAGGCCCGGGTACACGAACGGGTCGTCGTGCGCGTGGTGGCGGTAGTGGCACATCAGCGTGCCGCGGTCGCGCTGCGGGTGGTAGTACTCGTGCGCAGGGAAACCGTAGTCGACCAGCAGCACAGCGCCGCGCGCGAGCATCGTGCAGACGGTGCGCGTGAACGCCAGCGCGGCCTCGTGCGTTTCGGTCACGTAGCCGTCGCCGACGTCCAGCCCCGCGAGCACCGCCGGCAACGCGGCCGCGCCGACCGGCCGGTCGTCGAACACGAACGCCTGCCGCGCGTCGAGCGCGACGCCGCGCTCGCGCCACGCGCCGTCCGCCTTCGCGAAGAGGCGCACCGGCATCGCGTCGAGCACCTCGTTGCCGACCACGACACCCTCGAACCGCTCAGGCAGCGCGTCGAGCCAGCGCACCTTCGCGGCCCGCGCCGGCACCGCGGCTTCGATCGTGTCGCGCTGCCGCTCGCGCAGTTCGCCGGACAGGTCGACGATCAGGTATTCGTCGAGTTCGACGCCCGGCGCGTCGAGCGCCGCGAGCAGCCCGGCCGCGAGCTTGCCCGTGCCGGCGCCGAATTCCATCACGCGGCGCGTGCCGCTCGCCGCCAGTGCTTCGGCGACCGGATTCGCGAGCGTCTGCGCGAATAGCGGCGACAGCTCCGGCGCGGTGACGAAGTCGCTGCCGTCGTCGGCGCGACGCCCGAACTTGCGCGCGCCGCCGCTGTAATAACCGAGGCCCGGCGCATACAGCGCGCGCTCCATGAAGCGGTCGAACGGCAGCCAGCCGCCGGCCGTCGCGATCTCGTCGCGCAGTTGCGCGGCGAGGGTTTCGGACTGCGCGAGCGCGTCAGGGCCGGGAGCAGGTAAACTAGCGGGTTCGTGAGCTTTCGGGTTCATCCCGGCATTGTAAATGACCGTTTCAGCCGATACGTCGACCCCACGCGTGGTGCTCGTCACGGGCGCCCTGGGCAGCGCGGCCGACGCCGCGTCGATCGGCCGTGCGCTCGCGACGGGTTTCGCCCGCCGGGGCTGGGACGTCGCGCTGCAGCGCGGCCACGGCGCGCCGCGCGCGGCCGCCGACGCGCTCGTCGCCGAAGTCGCGGCGCTCGGCCGTCGCGCGGCCGTGCTCGACGCCAATCTGGCCCTGGAAACCGATGCGGCCGCGCTCGTCGCCGCGTGCGGCGAAGCGCTCGGCCGGCCCGCGTGCGCGGTGTTCGTCAGCGCCAGCGCCGGCGCCGACGACGCGCACACGGTGGACGGCGCGTCGCTCGCTGCTGCGCTCGCACGCAACGTGACGGCGCCGCTCGCCTTGGCGCGCGCACTCGCCGACGCGACGCCCGACGCCGCGCGCGACGACGAAACGCTGCGCGCGTGCGCGATCCACGTACTGGATCAGGCCCTGTTTCACCCGGCGCCAGCGCAGCTGTCGCACGCGCTGATGCAGGCCGCACTGAACCGCGCGACGTCGGCGCTCGCGCTGGCGCTCGCGCCGAAGGTGCGGGTCGCGGCGCTGGTGCGCGGCCACGCGCCGCACGCGGACGACATCGCGGCGGCCGCCTGCTATCTCGCGAGCGCGCCCGGCGTCACCGGCGCGACACTGACAGTCGACGGCGGCGAGCACCTGGTGCCGCCCGCCGCCGGCCCGAATGAATGAACCGCGCGGGCGCGGCCTGAGAGCCGCCGCCCGCGCCGCTTTGCGTGCGCGCACGCCAATTTGACTGGGACGACCATGTTTTCCGCTCTCCTGCACCCCCGCCTCGCGGATTGCCGCAGGCTCTACCTGCGCGACTACGAGGTGCACATCAACATCGGGGCCTTCGAACACGAGAAGCGCGGCGAGCAGCGCGTCGTCATCAACATCGACCTGTTCGTGCCGCTCGCGCTGTCCACCCCGGTCGACGACCGGCTGCACGAAGTCGTCGACTACGACCTGATGAAGCAGAGCGTCGCGCAATGCCTGGCGCGCGGCCACATCCACCTGCAGGAAACGCTGTGCGATTCGATCGCCGCGCACCTGCTGGCGCACGACACCGTGCGCGCGGTACGCGTCCGTACCGAGAAACCGGACGCCTATCCGGACTGCGACGCCGTCGGCGTCGAAGTCTTTCGCATCAAGGACGAGGAGCGCGCATGAACGCCCCCCACATGAACGACACGGCGGCCGACGCCGCCACGCTGGACGACGCCGCCGCGTCGGCCGGCCGCCCCGCGCTGACGCGCCGCGAGCAGAAGGAAGCGTACGAGAACAACAAGCTGTTCAAGCGGATCGTGCGCCAGGTCGGCCAGGCGATCGGCGACTACAACATGATCGAGAACGGCGACAAGGTGATGGTGTGCCTGTCGGGCGGCAAGGACAGCTACGCGATGCTCGACGTGCTGCTGCGCCTGCGCGAGCGCGCGCCGATCGACTTCGACATCGTCGCGGTGAACCTCGACCAGAAGCAGCCGGGCTTCCCCGAGCACGTGCTGCCCGAATACCTGACGCAGGTCGGCGTGCCGTTCCACATCGAGAACCAGGATACCTACAGCATCGTCAAGCGGCTCGTGCCGGAAGGCAAGACGACCTGCTCGCTGTGCTCGCGGCTGCGCCGCGGGATCCTGTACCGCGTGGCCGGCGAGCTCGGCGCGACCAAGATCGCGCTCGGCCATCACCGCGACGACATCGTGCAGACGCTGCTGCTGAACATGTTCTACGGCGGCAAGCTGAAGGGGATGCCGCCGAAGCTGCAGTCGGACGACGGCAGGAACATCGTGATCCGCCCGCTCGCGTACGTGAAGGAAACCGATCTCGAGAAATACGCGGAATTGCGCGAATTCCCGATCATCCCGTGCAACCTGTGCGGCAGCCAGCCGAACCTGAAGCGCGCGGAAATGAAGGCGCTGATCCGCGACTGGGACAAGCGCTTCCCGGGCCGCGTCGACAACATGTTCAACGCGCTCGCGAAGGTCGTGCCGTCGCACCTGATGGACACGACGCTGTATCCGTTCCAGTCGCTGCGCGCGACGGGCGAGGCCGACCCGCAAGGCGACATCGCGTTCGACGAGGAACCGTGCGCGTCGGGTGACGAGTCGGCGGCGCCGGGCGCCGCCCGGCCGATCTCGATCGTCCAGTTCGACGACCTGTAAGCAGGGGCGGAACACCCGCCGGAACCGGGCGCCGGCAGCCCTTTCCGGCGCCGTCGCCCCGCCGCGACAGGCCCGGAGCGCCAGGGGCCGCATGCTAAAATAGAGGGCTTCAAACTCCTCTGACAAGCTGGCGCCATGAATATCGTGATTTTGGCGGCAGGCACCGGCAAGCGCATGCGCTCCGCGCTGCCGAAAGTGCTTCACCCCCTGGCTGGCAGGCCGCTCCTCTCCCACGTCATCGACACCGCACGCACGCTGCAGCCGTCCCGGCTGGTCGTCGTCGTCGGCCACGGCGCCGAGCAGGTCCAGGCCGCTGTCGCCGCGCCCGACGTCCAGTTCGCGGTGCAGGCCGAACAGCTCGGCACCGGCCACGCGGTGCGCCAGGCGCTGCCGCTGCTCGATCCCGCGCAACCGACGCTCGTGCTGTACGGCGACGTGCCGCTCACGCGCGCGTCGACGCTGCGCCGTCTCGTCGATGCCGCGCTCGACGGCCGCTACGGGATCCTGACCGTCACGCTCGACGACCCGACCGGCTACGGCCGGATCGTGCGCGACGCGGCCGGCTTCGTCACGCGCATCGTCGAGCAGAAGGATGCGTCGCCGGACGAGCTGAAGATCGCCGAGATCAACACCGGCATCATCGTCACGCCCACCGCCCAGCTGTCGATGTGGCTCGGCGCGCTGAAGAACGAAAACGCGCAGGGCGAGTACTACCTGACCGACGTCGTCGAACTCGCGATCGAGGCCGGCTTCGAGGTCGTCACGTCGCAGCCCGACGACGAATGGGAAACGCTCGGCGTGAACAGCAAGGCGCAGCTCGCGGAGCTCGAACGCATTCACCAGCGCAACGTCGCCGATGCGCTGCTCGTCGACGGCGTCACGCTCGCCGATCCGGCGCGCCTCGACGTGCGCGGCGCGCTGCGCTGCGGCCGCGACGTATCGATCGACGTGAACTGCGTGTTCGAAGGCAACGTGACGCTCGCCGACGACGTGACGATCGGCGCGAACTGCGTGATCCGCAACGCATCGATCGGCACGGGCACGCGCATCGACGCGTTCACGCACATCGACGGCGCCGAACTCGGCGCGCACACCGTGATCGGCCCGTACGCGCGGCTGCGCCCGGGCGCGCAGCTCGCGGACGAAACGCACGTCGGCAACTTCGTCGAGGTGAAGAACGCGGTGATCGGCCACGGCTCGAAGGCGAACCATCTCACGTACATCGGCGACGCCGACATCGGCGCGCGCGTGAACATCGGCGCGGGCACGATCACCTGCAACTACGACGGCGCGAACAAGTTCCGCACCGTGATCGAGGACGAC
Source organism: Burkholderia sp. AU32262 (assembly GCF_020419985.1). NCBI lineage: Bacteria > Pseudomonadati > Pseudomonadota > Betaproteobacteria > Burkholderiales > Burkholderiaceae > Burkholderia > Burkholderia sp. AU32262. The sequence goes on along the minus strand of NZ_JAIZRS010000034.1, from coordinate 50,138 downwards.
GTGTTCGTCGGCTCCGACACGCAGCTCGTCGCGCCCGTGCGCGTCGGCCGCGGCGTGACGATCGCCGCCGGCACGACGATCTGGAAGGACGTCGCCGAAGGCGTCCTCGCGTTGAACGAGAAGACGCAGACCGCGAAGAGCGGCTACGTCCGCCCGGTCAAGAAGAAGAGCTGAACCTTTTGCGGGCGCCCGCGCGGCGCCCGCGTCGACTTACAGGACTGACCATTCATGTGCGGCATTGTCGGCGCAGTTGCGCAGCGTAATATCGTTCCGGTGCTGATCGAAGGATTGCGGCGCCTCGAATACCGTGGCTACGACTCGTGCGGCGTCGCCGTGCTCGAGCCCGACGCACCGAAGCGCGCGCGCAGCGTCGCGCGCGTCGCCGATCTCGATGCGCAGGTGCGCGAGACGCACCTCGAAGGCTCGACCGGCGTCGCGCACACGCGCTGGGCCACGCACGGCGCGCCCGTCACGCACAACGCGCACCCGATCTTCTCGTCGAACGCGCTCGCGCTCGTGCACAACGGCATCATCGAGAACTTCGAGACGCTGCGCGAAACGCTGCGCGCGAAGGGCTACGAATTCGTGTCGCAGACCGACACCGAAGTGATCGCGCACCTCGTGCACAGCCTGTACCGCGGCAACCTGTTCGACGCGGTGCGCGAAGCCGTTCACCAGTTGCACGGCGCGTATGCGATCGCCGTGATCCACAAGGACCAGCCGCACACCGTCGTCGGCGCGCGCCAGGGTTCGCCGCTCGTCGTCGGTCACGGCGACGGCGAGAACTTCCTCGCGTCCGACGCGCTCGCGCTCGCGGGCAGCACCGACCGCTTCACGTTCCTCGAGGAAGGCGACGTGTGCGAGCTGTCGCTCGACGGCGTGACGATCGTCGATCGCCACGGCGCCACCGTGCAGCGCGAGATCCGCGTGGTCAGCGCGTACGGCGGCGCGGTCGAGCTTGGGCCCTATCGCCACTTCATGCAGAAGGAAATCTTCGAGCAGCCGCGCGCGATCGGCGACACCGTGCCGCAGACGGAAGCCTTCGACGCGACGCTGTTCGGCGACGCCGCGCCCGCCGCGTTCGCGGAAATCGACAGCCTGCTGATCCTCGCGTGCGGCACGAGCTACTACTCGGGCCTCACCGCGAAGTACTGGCTCGAATCGATCGCGAAGATCCCGACCCAGGTCGAGATCGCCAGCGAATACCGCTACCGCGAGTCGGTGCCGAACCCGCGCCAGCTCGTGCTCGTGATCTCGCAATCGGGCGAGACGGCCGATACACTCGCGGCGCTCAAGCATGCGCAGTCGCTCGGCCATACGCATACGCTCGCGGTGTGCAACGTCGCGACGAGCGCGATGGTGCGCCTGACCGAGATGCAGTTCCTGACGCACGCGGGCACCGAGATCGGCGTCGCGTCGACGAAGGCGTTCACCACGCAGCTCGTCGCGCTGTTCGTGCTGGCCGCGACGCTCGGCAAGCTGCGCGGGCACGTGGACGCCGCGCAGGAAGCGCAATTCGTGAAGGAGCTGCGCCACCTGCCGGCCGCGCTGAACAGCGTGCTCGCGCTCGAGCCGCAGATCATCGCGTGGTCGGAGGAATTCGCGCGCAAGGAAAACGCGCTGTTCCTCGGCCGCGGGCTGCACTACCCGATCGCGCTCGAAGGCGCGCTGAAGCTGAAGGAAATCTCGTACATCCACGCCGAAGCCTATCCGGCCGGCGAGCTGAAGCACGGGCCGCTCGCGCTCGTCACCGAAGCGATGCCGGTGGTGACGGTCGCGCCGAACGACACGCTGCTCGAGAAGCTGAAGTCGAACATGCAGGAAGTGCGCGCGCGCGGCGGCGAGCTATACGTGTTCGCGGATGCCGACACGCAGATCGTCAACGACGACGGCCTGCACGTGATCCGGATGCCGGAACACTATGGCCAGTTGTCGCCGATCCTGCACGTCGTGCCGCTGCAACTGCTCGCGTATCACACCGCGTGCGCGCGCGGCACCGACGTCGACAAGCCGCGCAACCTCGCGAAATCGGTGACGGTGGAGTAAGGCCGCGCGACGGGATGGCCCCTCGCCGGGCCGTCCCCGCCGCGTGCGCGCGCAAGGCAGGCCATTCGGCCAGGTCGAAATATGTACCACGTAGTGGTATATAATCCGGTGCTGACTCGACCGGCTCGACATGCCTGCTTCCGTACGGCGCGTGTTCAAGACGAAGGGGTTTCACCAGGCAGCGGGAAAGCGGAATCGCCGATGGCGAGCTCTACCGCGCGGTGCGGGAACTGGCCTGCGGCCGGGGCGTCGATCCCGGCGGCAACGTCTGGAAGAGGCGCCTCGGAAAGCGCGCCGCGGACGTAGGTCGACACACCGACAGCGACATCGCGACGCCGGTCGCACTGAAAGCGCTTGTGGAGATTTGCAATGGCCAAGGGTCGATTCAAGAGCGACGCAACGGAGGCGATCCACAGCGCCGCGTCGGGGCTTTATCGCGCCAACCTGCTCGACAAGAAGACGATGCGGGAATACGACGATCTCTGCATCGAAGCCGCGCCGCAATTCGATCCGGAAGCGATCGCCCGCATCCGCAAGTCGGTCAACGTCAGCCAGAGCGTGTTCGCGCTCTACCTGAACACGACGACATCGACGATCCGCCAATGGGAACAGGGCGACAAGCGGCCGAGCGGCATCGCCGCGCGCATGCTCCAGATCGTCGAAAAACACGGGCTCGAGGTGTTCTCCTGAGCCGGCTTCCCCGACTGCCCATGCACGGCCCGGCCGCACGCGCGCCGCAACGAATATGACGGAGAGACAATGGTAAGACTGTTTGGATGCGGATTGCTGGCGCTGACGTTCGCGTCGACGAGTTGGGCCGCCGAGCACTATGTCGAGGTCTGGAACCCGCCCGAGGCGCGGCAACCCGCGGCTCGCACGCCGGCTGCGCGCCCGGGCGCCGACGCGCGTACCGGCAAGAGCGCGGAGAAGCACGCGAGCGCCACGCCGAAAGCCACCGCGAAACCGCACAAGCGCCGCGTCGCGCAGGCCGTGAAAGCCGGCCCGCACCGCCCGGCCGCCACCGCGACCGATACGCCGGCCGCCCCGCGCCCCGTGGCGCAACCCGCGCCGGGGCATCTCACGGTGATGCAGCCGGGCGCACCGGACGCGACGCATGCGCTCACGTTCTCCGACATCCCGCGTCAATACACGCCGGACGGCAACGTGCTGCAGGTCGGCACGCACGGCCGCTCCGCGGAGGTGACTCGATAATGGAAGCGCAGACCTACCACGGCTACCAGATCTGGGGCCACGCGATCCTGCAGCAGGACGAGATCATGCAGCCCGAGCGCTTCGCGGCGAGCGGCACGATCACGCAGAACAACCGGCTGGTCGAGGCGTCGGGCGTGCTCGGCGTATTCGACACCGAAGACGACGCGCGCGATGCAGGGCTCGAATGGGCGCGCGCGTGGATCGACAACCACAGCTGACCGAACGCAAGCGCGCACCCACGGCCGTCACCGATGAGGCCGCGCAGGTGCGGCGCGCACCGCAAATGAAGAAGGGGCGTCCGCGACGCCCCTTCTTTCATTCGAACCCCTCGACTCACGCCGCGGCGTGCGGCGGCCTCACCGTCTCCCGCGGCCGGCCGACGAGCCGTGCCAGCACGACGATCGCCACCAGCGTCGCGACGTACACGGCGATCTGGATACCCGCCGGGCGCGCGGTATAGCCGACGAGCGTATGCAGCGCCTTGCCGACGATGCTCGATTCCTTGAGCAGCCACGACGTGTCCCACACCGCATCGCCCCACGACGGCACGAGGCCCGCGGCCAGCAGGAAGCCGACGCACTGGCTTGCCATGCCCGCCGCCAGCAACACGATCAACCCGTTGGTGACGGAGAACAGGCGCTTGAGCGGAATCTGCAGCAAACCCGCATACATCGCATAGCCGAGGCCCGCGCCGCCGAGCACGCCGAGCAGCCCGCCCGCGATCATCTGCGGCGTCTGCCCCGGGTCTCCGGCCGCGATCCCGTACAGGAACAGGACGGCCTCGGAACCCTCGCGCAGCACCGCGACGCCGACCACGATCGCGAGCCCGGTCAGCGGCCGGCGGCCGCCCGCGACCGCGCGGCCGACCTCGCCCATGTGCAGCGCCATTTCGCGGCCGTGCCGGCTCATCCAGATGCAGTGCCACGCGAGCATCAGCGTCGCGACGAACATCACGCCCGCGTTGAAGACCTCCTGCCCCATGCCGGACGCCCATTGCGAGATCACGTCGGCGAACGCCGCGATCAGGCCGGCGCCGACCACGCCGCCGACCAGCCCGCCGCCCACCCACCAGCCGCGCCGCGGCACGCCCTTCGTGGCGGCCATCACGATCGAGACCACCAGCGCGGCCTCGAGCACTTCACGAAAGACGATCAGGGCAGTGGACAGCATGTCGGTATCGGCTTACTTGACGGTCAGGTGCGTCTTCGACTGCGCTTCGTGATACTCGTCGTGGAACTCGTAGGTCCCGGCCTTCAGCGGCCCGACGAGAATCTCGACCGACTTGCCGGCCGGCACGACCTTCTCCGCCTTGAAGTCGTCGCTCTCGAATTCGGCGGGCGTCGCGTCGAGGTTCTTCACGACGAATTTCACCTTCTTGCCGGCAGGAATCGTCACGCCGTCCGGCGAAAACTTGTGGTCCTTCAGCGTGAGGTTGACGACGTCGTCGGCAGCGAAGGCGGACGTGGCCGACGCGCCCAGCAGGGCCAATGCGAAACCGATAGCGAAACGGGTCATGTGCGTAATGGTTTGAAATATGGAAGGGAATCGATACTAAGATCGATTCGCATTTTCACCTCGAAGTACCCTTACTCGCGGCATGGAGATCGTGCACCGTCGATGCGACGCGCGCGTTGCCGCGCAAGGCTTTGCCGGGTTTTGCCGGCAATGCACGGCCGTCAATCGGGAAAGATTCGGACTGACGCACGCATGCAAATGCCCATTCATCAGACCTCAGCATTACAAATGGCTGATGCGATGCCCACCGCCGTATGCGGCGCACTTGACCTTCCCACCATGGCAAGCTTCATGCTGAACGTATTCGTCAACCACCAACCCGGAGAACACACGATGGAATTCGAAGTCCAGGACATGACCTGCGGCGGTTGCGCCAGCGCGATCACGCGCGCGGTGACGGCCGCCGATCCCGCCGCGAAGCTCGACATCGATGTCGCGGCGAAGATCGTCAAGGTCGAGTCGGCGCAAGGCGCCGAACGCGTGCGGTCGATCATCGAAGCCGCCGGCTTCCATCCCGCGCTGCGCAGCGCGTAACGCGCTTGCGATCGCCGGCGCACCGCCGAACGGCGAGGCGCCGGCAGCCACCCATGCGTCAGCGCAGCCGGATCAGCGTCGACTTCAGTTCGGTGTACTTCTCGAGCGCGTGCAGCGACTTGTCGCGGCCGTTGCCCGACTGCTTGTAGCCGCCGAACGGGAAGTTCATGTCGCCGCCCTCGTCATAGCAGTTCACCCACACCGTGCCCGCGCGCAGCCGGCGCGACACGTCGTGCGCGGTCGTCAGGTTCGACGTCCATACGGCCGCGGCCAGCCCGTATTCGGTGTCGTTCGCGATCCTGACGGCCTCGTCGACGTCGTCGAACACGATCACCGACAGCACGGGCCCGAAGATCTCCTCGCGCGCGATCTTCGCATCGGGCTTCACCTCGAACACCGTCGGCTCGACGTAGAAGCCGCCCGTTTCCGCATGCACGCGTGCGCCGCCGGTCACGAGCCGGCCTTCGCCGCGCCCCGCCTCGATGTAACCGAGCACGCGCTCGAGCTGGATGCCGTCGACGATCGCGCCCATCGACACCGACGGATCGAGCGGATTGCCCGGCACGTACGCGCGCGCGGCCGCGACGAGCTTCTCGATGAACGCATCCTTGATGTCGCGATGCACGAGCAGCCGGGAGCCCGCCGTGCACATCTCGCCCATGTTGTAGAAGATCGCGCCGGCCGCCGTCTGCGCCGCGCGGTCGAGATCGGGGCAGTCGGGCAGCACGATGTTCGGCGACTTTCCGCCGAGCTCCAGCCACGCGCGCTTCAGGTTCGACTGCGCCGCATACTGCATGATCAGCTTGCCGACCGCCGTCGAGCCCGTGAACGCGATGCAGTCGACGTCGCGATGCAGCGCGAGCAGCTTGCCCGGCTCGCCCGCGCCCGGCACCACGTTGAACACGCCGGCCGGCATGCCGGCCTCGAACGCGAGCTGCGCGACGCGGATCGCGGTCAGCGGCGATTTCTCCGACGGCTTCAGCACGACGCTGTTGCCGGCCGCGAGCGCGGGGCCGAATTTCCATGCGGCCATCAGGATCGGGAAATTCCACGGCACGACGGCGGCCACCACGCCGACCGGCTCGCGCGTGACGAGGCCGACGAGATGGTGATCGGCCGGCGCGACCTCGCCGCCGACCTTGTCGATCGCCTCGGCGAACCATTCGACGCAGTACGCGGCGCCCGGCACGTCGACCGTCGTCGTGTCGCCGATCGGCTTGCCCGCGTCGAGCGTCTCGAGCAGCGACAGCTCGTCGAGATGCGCGCGCATCAGTGCGGCCCAGCGCAGCAGCACGGCCTTGCGCTCGCGCGGGTTCAGGCCGGCCCACACGCCCGCATCGAACGCGCGGCGCGCGGCCGCGACGGCGGCGTTCACGTCCGCTTCGCCGCAGTCGGCGACCTTCGCCAGCACGCGGCCGTCGATCGGGCTCACGCAGTCGAAGGTCCTGCCGCCGTGCGCGTCGCGCGGCGCGCCATCGATGAATGCGCGCCCTTCGATCTCGAGCGACGCCGCCTTGCGTTGCCAGTCAGCCAAAGTCAACTTGTTCATCGGGATACCTCAATGTTGTGGCATTCGCGATGCGGCACGCCGCGCGCGTGGCACGCGGCCGGCCTGCAGCGAATGCGGTGACGCGCGGTCAGAAGGTCGCCGGCGAATTGGCCGAGACGACCTCGCAGATCAGTTCCGCGCTGGGATTGCGAAAACGATGCGGCAAACGGCTTTCGAAGTAGTAGCCGTCGCCGGGGTCGAGCAGCCACGTCGCGCCGTCGACGGTCAGCTCGAGCCGGCCCGACACGACGACGCCGCCCTCGTGCCCCGCGTGCACCAGCATCTCGGGGCCCGTGTCGGCCAGCGGCTGATAGGTTTCGCGCAGGATGCACATGTTGCGGTCCTTCACGTTCGCGCCGACGAGCTGAAACGCGAGCAACTCGTTGCCGAGGTTCGGCATCTCGTCGCGACGCGACACGATCGCGCGCGATTCGACGAGTTCGAACGTGAAGAACTCGGCGAGACTCATCGGAATGCATTCGAGCAGTTTCTTCAGCGAGCCGACCGACGGGCTCACGCGCCCCTGTTCGATCAGCGAGATCGTGCCGTTGGTGACGCCGGCGCGTTTCGCGAGTTCGCGCTGCGACAGGCCATGCTTGTTGCGCACGAAACGCAGGCGCTCGGCGACTTCGGTGGACATCGATTCGGTTTCGGACACGATAAGTGCGATGACAAAGTGAAACGACGCATGGGACAGCCGTTGAATATTCTAATCACTTTATGACGCACATCAGCGGGGAAAACCCTGAAAGCCGTTCGAAATAATGGACGGCGCGCCGACTATTCCCTTTATGAATCTTTTATTCGTACTGCTCGGGAAAGCCCTGATGCAGGACCATTAAAAAACATTTGACGCCGTTATTGGCTCGTATATGCTGGCTCTCAGGTCAGCGTCAAAGCGGCATCGCAATGCAGCAATCGATGCCCGTCAATGTTGAATGACGCAGGGCCGGCGCCTCGATTATTTTAAACGCCCCGCGCGTCGAAACGATCAGGTGTTCAATACTTTCAACAAACCAGTCGAGTGTAATCGTGAGAGTCCGTGGCCCTCTGGTGAGGTGGGATCGAGGCGATGTGCGAAGTTTGCGCAGCGCCGGTCCCGCTTCCGACGGCAGTTGCGGCTGGCATAGTCCTCGCCTGCTTCACCTGTCGATCTACACCATCCTGTCCCGTCGTTCCGTTCGGCGCCACAACGCCGTTTCCGCACGCGCATTCGTCGCCGTCGATACCGACGAAGTGGCGTCGCTGCTGCCGTAGCGCCTCTCCTTTCTTTACGCCGTTCGTTTCGTCCGCCGATTCGCCAACCGCATCGTCCATGCGGTGACGGAACGCGTGCGCGCATGCGTTGCCGCGTCGCGCATCGCGATGAACCGAACGACGGCCTGACCGTCGCGCGCAGCGCGGATCGCCACGCCATCCCGTTGCGCCCATTCACCAGCGGCCGTGCGCCTCGCGCCCGGCTGCGGGGTCGTGTCGCGCCCGCGTTTTGCCGCATTCGGCTCGATGCACGTCACGTCCCTACGGATTACTGATTGACGTCATGGAAAGGAAACCTCTCGTCGGCATCACCGCCGACCTCACCCAGCTCGGCGCCCACGCGTCGCATACGGTCGGCGACAAGTACGTCGCCGCGATCGTCGACGGCGCGCAGGCGCTCGCGATGGTGCTGCCGGCCCTCGGCGAGCGCCAGTCGACCGACGACGTGCTCGACGCGGTCGACGGGCTGCTGTTTACCGGCAGCTACTCGAACGTCGAGCCGCATCTGTATGGCGGCGAACCGAGTGCGCCGGGCACGAAGCACGACCCGGCGCGCGACGCGACGACGCTGCCGCTGCTGCGTGCGGCCATCGTCGCAGGCGTGCCCGTGCTCGCCGTATGCCGCGGCTTCCAGGAGCTGAACGTCGTCTTCGGCGGCACGCTGCACCAGCACGTGCACGACGTGCCCGGCCTCGCCGATCACCGCGAGGACGACGACGCGCCGCTGGACACGCAATACGGCCCCGCGCACGTCGTGCGCCTGACGCCCGGCGGCAAGCTGCATGCGCTCGCCGGCGGCCGCGACGAAGTGCACGTGAACTCGCTGCACAAGCAGGGCATCGCGCGGCTCGGCGCGGGCCTCGCGATCGAGGCCGTCGCGCCGGACGGCCTGATCGAGGCCGTGAGCGTCGCCGACGCGCCGGCGTTCGCGCTCGCCGTGCAGTGACATCCGGAATGGCAGCACGCGCAGAACCCGCTGTCGAGCGCGATCTTCCGCGCGTTCGGCGACGCCTGCCGCGCCCGCCGCGCCGCCCGCACGCGGGCCACGGCCGCCGCCGCGCTCGCCTGAGCGCGCCCACCAGACAACGAGAACAGACATGCAAGACATCGAAGGCTTTCTGAAGCAGCACCGGATCACCGAGATCGAAGCGATCATTCCCGACATGGCCGGCATCGCGCGCGGCAAGATCACGCCGCGCAACAAGTTCACGTCCGGCGAATCGATGCGCCTGCCGCAGGCCGTGATGGTGCAGACCGTCACCGGCGACTATCCGGAAGACGGATCGCTCACCGGCGTGACCGACCCCGGCATGGTGTGCGTGCCCGACACGTCGACGATCCGCCTGATCCCGTGGGCCGTCGACCCGACCGCGCAGGTGATCCACGACTGCGTGCATTTCGACGGCTCGCCGGTCGAGATCTCGCCGCGCTACGTACTGCGCCGCGTGCTCGACCTGTACAAGGCGAAGGGCTGGAAGCCCGTCGTCGCACCCGAGCTGGAGTTCTACCTGGTCGACATGAACAAGGACCCCGACCTGCCGCTGCGCCCGCCGGTCGGCCGCACGGGCCGCCCGGAAACGGGCCGCCAGTCGTATTCGATCGAGGCCGTCAACGAGTTCGACCCGCTGTTCGAGGACATCTACGAGTACTGCGAAGCACAGAACCTCGACATCGACACGCTGATCCACGAAGTCGGCGCCGCGCAGATGGAGATCAACTTCATGCACGGCGACGCGCTGTCGCTGGCCGACCAGGTGTTCCTGTTCAAGCGCACGGTGCGCGAGGCCGCGCTGCGTCACAACATGTACGCGACGTTCATGGCCAAGCCGATGGAAGACGAACCGGGCTCGGCGATGCACGTGCACCAGAGCATCGTCGACGAGGAAACGGGCCAGAACCTGTTCACGTCGCAGGAGACGGGCGGCGCGACGTCGATGTTCTACAACTACCTCGCGGGGCTGCAGAAGTACACGCCGGCGCTGATGCCGATCTTCGCGCCGTACATCAACTCGTATCGCCGCCTGTCGCGCTTCATGGCCGCGCCGATCAACGTGCAGTGGGGCTACGACAACCGCACGGTGGGGTTCCGCATTCCGCATTCGGGCCCGGCCGCGCGCCGCATCGAAAACCGCATCCCGGGCGTGGACTGCAACCCGTACCTCGCGCTCGCCGCGACGCTCGCGGCCGGCTACCTCGGCATGACGCAGCGTCTGGAGCCGACCGAGCCGCTGGTGAGCGACGGCTACAGCCTGCCGTACCAGTTGCCGCGCAATCTCGAGGAAGGGCTGACGCTGATGGCCGCGTGCGAGCCGCTCGGCGAGATCCTCGGGCCCAAGTTCCTGAAGGCGTATTTCGCGCTGAAGGAAACCGAATACGAAGCGTTCTTCCGCGTGATCAGCTCGTGGGAACGCCGCCATCTGCTGCTGCACGTGTAAGCGTGCCAACCGCATACGGAATCACGGAGGAAACATGACTTACCGCAACGAATCTGCCTGGATCCAGCCGGCCGCGCCGAGCGCCACGGCCGCCGCGCCGCGCGCGACGCAGGCGCGCTCGACCGCCGAATACCGCGCGCTCGACGCCGCGCACCACATGCACCCGTTCTCGGACATGGGCGCGCTCAACCGCGCCGGCAGCCGCGTGATCGTGAAGGCCGACGGCGTCTACCTGTGGGACTCGGACGGCAACAAGATCATCGACGGGATGGCCGGCCTCTGGTGCGTGAACGTCGGCTACGGCCGCAAGGAGCTCGCCGACGCCGCGTATCGCCAGATCCAGGAACTGCCGTTCTACAACACGTTCTTCAAGACCACGCACCCGCCGGTGATCGAGCTTTCCGCGATGCTCGCGGAAGTGACACCGGCCGGCTTCAACCACTTCTTCTACTGCAACAGCGGCTCGGAAGGCAACGACACCGTGCTGCGCCTCGTGCACCAGTACTGGCGCGTGCAGGGCAAGCCGCAGAAGAAATACGTGATCTCGCGCAGGAACGGCTATCACGGCTCGACGATCGCGGGCGGCACGCTCGGCGGGATGGGCTACATGCACGAGCAGATGCCGTCGAAGGTCGAGCACATCGTGCATATCGACCAGCCGTATTTCTTCGGCGAAGCGCAAGCAGGCGAGACGCCCGAAGCGTTCGGCCTCGCGCGCGCGCGGCAGCTCGAGGCGAAGATCCTCGAACTCGGCGCGGAGAACGTCGCCGCGTTCATCGGCGAGCCGTTCCAGGGCGCGGGCGGCGTGATCTTCCCGCCGTCGACGTACTGGCCGGAAATCCAGCGGATCTGCCGCAAGTACGACATCCTGCTGGTGGCCGACGAGGTGATCGGCGGGTTCGGGCGCACCGGCGAATGGTTCGCGCATCAGCACTTCGGCTTCGAGCCGGACCTGATCACGATGGCGAAGGGCCTGACGTCGGGCTACGTACCGATGGGCGCGGTGGGCATCCACGAGCGCGTCGCGCGCCCGATCATCGACAACGGCGAATTCAACCACGGCCTCACGTATTCGGGCCACCCGGTGGCGGCGGCCGTCGCGGTCGCGAACCTGAAGCTGCTGCGCGACGAAGGGATCGTCGAGCGCGTGAAGACCGACACGGGCCCCTACTTCCAGGCGCTGATGCGCGAAACCTTCGCACGTCATCCGATCGTCGGCGAAGTGCACGGCCACGGGATGGTCGCGAGCCTGCAACTGGCCGAAGCGCCGGCCGAACGCCGCCGCTTCGCGAACGGCGGCGACGTCGGCACGATCTGCCGCGACTTCTGCTTCAACGGCAACCTGATCATGCGCGCGACCGGCGACCGGATGCTGCTGTCGCCGCCGCTCGTGATCTCGCGCCAGGAAATCGACGAGCTCGTGTCGAAGGCGAAGAAGGCCGTCGACGCCACCGCCCAGCAACTGGGTATTTCGTAACGGTTTTGCCTACAGGCGTGCGGCGGGCGCCGCACGCCGCCATCATCCAGGGGAATTCCACCATGCGTGCCTGCTTACTTCGCCAAGCCTGTTCCATCGCGGCCCTTGCCGCAGTGGCCGCGTTCACGTCGGTCGCCAGCCCGTCGGCCCATGCCGAGGACCTGAACGTCTACAACTGGTCCGACTACATCGCGCCGGACACGATCCCGAACTTCCAGAAGCAGACGGGTATCCACGTCAAGTACGACAACTACGACAGCGACGACACGCTTCAGGCGAAGCTGCTGGCCGGCAGCTCGGGCTACGACATCGTCGTGCCGACGTCGAACTACATGGCCAAGCAGATCCAGGCCGGCGTGTACCAGAAGCTCGACAAGTCGAAGATCCCGAACCTCGCGAATCTCGACCCGCTGCTGATGAAGATGATCGCCGACGCCGACCCCGGCAACCAGTACGGCGTGCCGTGGGCGTACGGCACGGACGGCATCGGCTACAACGCGCAGGCGGTGAAGAAGGCGCTCGGCGACAAGGCGCCGGTCGACAGCTGGGCGCTGGTGTTCGACCCGGCCAACATGGAAAAGCTGAAGAGCTGCGGCGTGTCGTTCCTCGACCAGGCCGTGGACGTGTTCGCCGCCACGCTGCAGTACATGGGCAAGGATCCGAACAGCAAGAACCCGGCCGATTACCAGGCTGCGTTCGAGGTCCTGAAGAAAGTCCGCCCGTACATCACCCAGTTCAATTCGTCCGGCTACATCAACGACCTCGCGAACAACGACGTGTGCGTCGTGCTCGGCTGGTCGGGCGACGTCGGCATCGCGCACCGCCGCTCGGCCGAGGCGAAGCGCTCGTACGACATCAAGTTCGCGAACCCGAAGGAAGGCGGCCTGCTGTGGTTCGACGTGATGGTGGTCCCGAAGGACGCGCCGCACCCGGAAGCCGCGATGAAGTGGATCAACTACATTTCCGACCCGAAGGTCAACGCGGCGATCACCAACACGGTGTTCTACCCGACCGCGAACAAGGCCGCGCACCCGTTCGTCACGCCGGCCGTCGCGCAGGACCCGACCGTCTACCCGCCCGAAGACGTGCTGAAGAAGATGGTGCTGATGAAGCCGATGCCGGCCGACATCCTGCGCCTCGAGAACCGTCTGTGGGCGCAGTTGAAGACGGGCCACTGACCGCCATGCATCGCGGCGGCGCAGGCATCGCGGTACGCCTGCCCGCCTGAGATCCGCGGACGTCCGTCCGCCCGCGCGCCACGCGCGCTGTTCCATCCGGCACGAGCCGTTGCTCGCGAGTCGCGTTGCGCGCCTCGCGCGGGGACGCTCACGCCTGCAATCCGTGAAGAACGAATGGTGACTCCCATGCAATCGATACCCTCTTCCGCTGCCGCACGCCAGACCCAACCGGCCGCCGCGCCCCGTACGCAGAACGATGCATTCGTGCGCATCGAAAACGTCGTGAAGAAATTCGGCGACAGCACGGCCGTCGACAACGTGAACCTGACGATCGCGAAGAACGAGCTGTTCGCGCTGCTTGGCAGCTCGGGCTGCGGCAAGTCCACGCTGCTGCGCATGCTCGCCGGGCTGGAAACGGCCACCTCCGGCAAGATCTTCGTCGACGGCGAGGACCTCGCGTCGCTGCCGCCGTACCGCCGCCCGGTCAACATGATGTTCCAGTCGTACGCGCTGTTCCCGCACATGACGGTCGAATCGAACGTCGCGTTCGGCCTGAAGCAGGAAGGGACGCCGAAAAACGAGATCAAGGAGCGCGTGGCCGATGCGCTCGCGCTCGTGCAGATGAGCAAGTACGCGAAGCGCAAGCCGCATCAGCTGTCGGGCGGCCAGCAGCAGCGCGTCGCGCTCGCGCGTTCGCTGGTCAAGCGCCCGAAGCTCCTGCTGCTCGACGAGCCGATGTCCGCGCTCGACAAGAAGATCCGCCAGAAGACCCAGCTCGAACTCGTGAACATCATCGAGAAGGTCGACGTGACCTGCGTGATGGTCACGCACGACCAGGAAGAGGCGATGACGATGGCGAGCCGCCTCGCGGTGATGAGCGAAGGCAAGATCGTGCAGATCGGCTCGCCCGGCGAGGTCTACGAATACCCGAACAGCCGCTTCTCGGCCGAATTCATCGGCTCGACGAACCTGTTCGAGGGGCGCGTGGTCGAGGACGAGCCCGATCACATCTTCGTCGAGAGCGACGACCTCGAAGCCCGCATGTACGTGAGCCACGGCGTGACCGGCCCGCTCGGCATGCCGGTCGGCATCTCGGTGCGCCCGGAGCGCATCCACGTGTCGCGCGAGAAGCCGGGCTCGAAGCACAACTGGGCGCGCGGCGTCGTCACCGACATCGCGTACATGGGCAGCTATTCGCTGTATCACGTGCGCCTGCCGAGCGGCAAGACGGTGGTGTCGAACCTGTCGAGCTCGCACCTGATGAACGACGGTGCGCCGGCGTGGAACGACGACGTGTTCGTGTCGTGGTCGCCGGCCAGCGGCGTCGTGCTGACGCAGTGAGGACGCCGCGATGAGAACCTCCGCTTCCACGCCTTCCGCGCCGGTGTCGACCGGCGCCGCGCGCACCGGCGCGGGCCGCGCCCGCCCGGGCCGCTTCGCCCCGCTGTCGCGCTTGCTTCCGTCGGGCCGCACCGTCGCGATCGGCGTGCCGTTCCTGTGGCTGGCCGTGTTCTTCGCGCTGCCGTTCGTGCTGGTGCTGAAGATCAGCTTCGCCGACCAGGTGATGGGCATCCCGCCGTACACGTCGCTCGTCGAGATCAAGGACGGCGTCGTGCACTTCGCGCTGCAACTGTCGCACTACGCGTTCCTGCTGCAGGACGACCTGTACGTCGCGACCTACCTCAGCTCGCTGAAGATGGCCGCCGTGTCGACGGTGCTGTGCCTGCTGATCGGTTACCCGATGGCGTACTACATCGCGCGCTCGGAGCCGAGCCGCCGCAACGTGCTGATGATGGCCGTGATGCTGCCGTTCTGGACGTCGTTCCTGATCCGCGTGTACGCATGGATCGGCATCCTGAAGGACGACGGCCTGCTGAACCACACGCTGATCGCGCTCGGCATCATCCACACGCCGCTGCGGCTCTACCACACCGATGCGGGCGTCTACATCGGGATGGTCTATTCGTACCTGCCGTTCATGGTGATGCCGCTCTACGCGCACCTCGTGAAGATGGACCTGACGCTGCTCGAGGCCGCGTACGACCTCGGTGCGAAGCCGTGGGTCGCGTTCACGCGCATCACGCTGCCGCTGTCGAAGAACGGGATCATCGCCGGCAGCCTGCTGGTGTTCATCCCGGCGGTGGGCGAGTACGTGATCCCGGAGCTGCTCGGCGGCGCCGACACGCTGATGATCGGCCGCGTGATGTGGGATGAATTCTTCAACAACATGGACTGGCCGATGGCGTCCGCGGTGACGGTCGCGATGGTGCTGCTGTTGCTGGTGCCGATGGCGCTGTTCCAGTACTACCAGGTCAAGGAACTGGGAGACGCGAAATGATCAAGCCGAACAAACCGCTGTCGACGGGCGTGCTCGCCTTCGGCTTCCTGTTCCTGTACATCCCGATCATCAGCCTCGTCGTGTACTCGTTCAACGAATCGAAGCTGGTGACGGTGTGGTCGGGCTTCTCGCTGAAATGGTACGCGGCGCTGCTGGACGACGACGAGCTGCTCAACTCCGCGTGGCTGTCGCTGAAGATCGGTCTCCTGACAGCCACCGCGTCGGTCGTGATCGGCACGTGGGCGGGCTTCGTGCTCGCGCGCTTCGGCCGTTTCAAGGGCTTCACGCTGTACACGGGGATGATCAACGCGCCGCTGGTGATTCCGGAGGTGATCCAGGGGATCTCGCTGCTGTTGCTGTTCGTCGCGCTCGAGCAGATGTTCGGCTGGCCGAAGGGGCGCGGGATGGTGACGATCTGGATCGGCCACGTGATGTTGTGCGTGTCGTACGTGGCGATCATCGTGCAGTCGCGCGTGAAGGAGATGAACAAGTCGCTCGAGGAGGCCGCGCTGGATCTCGGCGCGACGCCGCTGAAGGTGTTCTTCGTGGTGACGCTGCCGCTGATCTCGCAAGCGCTGCTGTCGGGGTGGCTGCTGTCGTTCACGCTGTCGATCGACGATCTGGTGCTGTCGGCGTTCCTGTCCGGGCCCGGCTCGACGACGCTGCCGCTGGTGGTGTTCTCGCGCGTGCGGCTGGGCTTGAACCCCGAGATGAATGCGCTGGCGACGCTGTTCATCACGGCCGTGACGATCGGCGTGATCGTCGTGAACCGGATGATGATCGCGCGCGAGCGGCGCCGGATGGCCGACTTGAAGGCGGCGTTCGCGGCGGCCTGACGGCCCGCCGCCTGCTTCGACGACAACAAGCACTGCAGACAAGCAACACGCGCTGCCCCAGGGGGGCGCGCGATTCGATCCCGATTTGACAGGCGCACGACTAGGAGAATCCGCAATGAAGAAGAAACTGATCTGCCTGCTGGTGGCCGGCGCGTTGCCGGGCGTCGCGCTGGCCGGTTCGACATCCGCCGAAATCAAGGCGCTGCAGGCGCAGGTCGCGGCGCTGCAGAAACAGATGAAGGCGATGCAGGCGCAGCTCGCCGCGAAGCCGGGCGGCGCAGCGGCCGTCGCGGCGTCCGGCGCGAGCGGCGGCATGGCCGGCGGCGGCAGCGGCGGCAGCGCCGTCGCGGTCGCGGCCGATCCGGGCTCGCCGGATTACGGCCGCGCGCGCGCCATGCTGACCAACGACGAGGTCAGCGAAATGAAGCAGCAGATCGCGAACCAGCAGTTGAAGGTCGACTCGCTGACCGACGCGGCCAACACGGGCCCGCTCGCCGGCCTGTCGGTCACCGGCTACATCGATCCGACCTACGTCTACAACCGCGCGGCCGGCACGTCGTCGTTCCTGTTCGCGAACCACGAGAACGCGTACAACTATTTCAACAGCACGTTCGGCGATCTTTACCTCGACATCAAGAAGACGTTCGGCGTCGGCCCGATGGCGCCGTCGGCCGAGATCACGCTGATGCCGAACCGCGGCAACGGCATCACGCTGCTGCAGAACTCGCGCGGCTCGATCACCGACAACCTGCTGAACACGGCGGTCGTCAACGTGCCGATCACCGCGTCGACCACGCTGGTGGCCGGCCTGATCCCGAGCTTCGGCGGCTACGAGGTGCAGCAGTCGAACCAGATGCTCACGCTCACGCACAACCTGCTGTACGATTTCTCCGATCCGGGCAGCTACGTCGGTGTCGGCGCGAACTACACGAAGGGCGCCTGGGCGTGGAAGTTCTTCCTCGGCAACGAGCAGTACCGCACGTACGGTTCGGTCACGCAGACGGGCACCAACGCGCTCGGCGATCCGATCACCACCAGCAACAAGGTGCCGACCTTCACTGCGCGCGCGGACTACACGTGGTCGAGCGCGCTCGACATCGGCGGCTCGTTCAACATCGGGCGGCAGACGCTGGCGAGCGCGATCGACGATCAGGGCAACGTCCACTACGGCCCGGGCGGCGCGGCGCCGAGCGGCTACGGTTCGTTCTTCTTCGGCGAACTCGACGCGACCTACACGCTCGCCGACGTTCAGTACAACGCCGAAGTCGACTACGGCCGGCAGCAGCATGCGGCGTTCAACGGCGGGCTCGCGCAGTGGTACGGGCTGTCGCTGCTCGCGCACCGCAAGTTCAACGCGCCGGTGGTCGGCCGCATGGGCGTGACGCTGCGCTACGACCTGCTCGCGAACTCGAAGAACGGCGGCGGCGGCGGCGGCATCGCGCTGAACGGCAACGGGATGGACCCGAGCAACGGTTTCGGCGTCGACGCGGACTGCCTCGCGATGTCGAAGGCCGGCGGCGGCCTGGGCTTCGAGTGCAAGGGCGCGGTGCGCCAGGACGTCGCGCTCGACCTGCTGTTCTATCCGACCCAGCAGATCACCGTGAAGGTCGAATACCGGCACGACTGGGCGAACAACAAGGTGTTCCTGCGCAACGACGGATCGTACGGCAAGTCCAACGACCTGCTCGCGACGCAGTTCATCTATTCGTTCTGATGCGGCACGCGCGGGGCGCCGTGGCGCACGCGCGGCGTCCCGCGCCGTTTTTGGGGTGGCCGCGCGCAGCGCGCGGCCTTGTCGAGGGAGTCGGTTTCATGACGCAGTCCTTCACTCGCCGCGCCGATGCGCTCGCGCGCGACTCGTACTACGAAGCAACCGCCGCGCGGCCCGCGGCGGACGATCCGACGCTCGAAGCGGCAATCGACGTCGACGTGTGCGTGATCGGCGCCGGCTTCGCGGGCCTGTCGACGGCGCTCGACTGCCGCGCGCGCGGGCTGTCCGTCGCCGTGATCGATGCGCACCGGCCCGGCTGGGGCGCATCGGGCCGCAACGGCGGCCAGGCGATCACGGGCTTCGCGAAAGACGAAGCGATCGAGCGGCAGCTCGGCGCCGACGGCGCGCGCGCCGCGTGGTCGCTGTCGCTCGACGGCGTCGCGCTGATCGCCGAGCGCATCGCGCGCTACGGAATCGACTGCGACTTCACGCGCGGCTACCTGACGGTCGCGACGAAGCCGCGCCGCATCGACGACCTGCGTGCGTGGATGAACACCGCGACGTCGCGCTGGGGCCATCCGTCGCTCGCGTGGCTCGATACCGGCGAGATCCAGGCGCGCATTGCATCGACGCGCTATCTGGCCGGCGTGCACGATCCGCTGTCGGGCCATCTGCATCCGCTCAAGTACTGCCTCGGCCTCGCCGATGCCGCGCGCCGCGAAGGCGTCGAGCTGTATGCGCACACGCCCGCGCTCGACGTCGTGCGCGGCGCGCGGCCCGTCGTGCGCACGCCGTCGGGCGAGGTGCGCTGCCGCTTCGTCGTGTCGTGCTGCAACGCGGGCCCCGGCGGCGTGCTGCCGGCGGCGACCGCCGCGCGCATCGCGCCGATCGCGTCGTACATCATCGCGACCGAGCCGCTCGGCCGCACGCGCGCCGACGCGCTGATCGCCCGACGCGAAGCCGTGTGCGACAACAATTTCTTCCTCGACTACTTCCGGCTGTCGGCCGACCACCGGATGCTGTTCGGCGGCCGCGCGAATTCGGCCGGCGCGTCGCCCGCCGCGCTCGCCGAAGCGATCCGGCAGCGCATGGCCGGCGTGTTCCCGCAGCTCGGCGACGTGCGCGTCGAGCACGCGTGGGGCGGCTTCGTCGACGTCACGCGCAACCGCGCGCCGGATTTCGGCGCGATCGATCCGAACTTCTTCTACGTCCAGGGCTTCAGCGGGCACGGCGTCGCGCTCACCGGCATCGCCGGGCGCGCGGTCGCGGGCGCGATCGCGGGCGACACGCGCGCGTTCGACCTGTTCGCGCGCCTGCGTCATCGGCGCTTTCCCGGCGGCGACGCATGGCGGCAGCCCGCGCTCGAGCTCGGCATGCTGTACCACCGCGTACGCGAGCTGTTCTGAGCCCTTTCACTCCGCGCTTCCTATCATGCAGACATTCGCCAACCAGCCGCACGTCGCGTCGTACTACGCGGCGACCGCCAACGATACGACCCGCCACGCGCCGCTCGCCGGCACGACCGACGCCGACGTGTGCGTGATCGGCGCGGGCCTCACCGGCCTGTCCGCCGCGCTCAACCTCGCCGAGCGCGGCCATTCGGTGACCGTGCTCGAAGCGTCGCGGGTCGGATGGGCGGCGAGCGGCCGCAACGGCGGGCAGTTGATCGGCGGCTTCGCGTGCGACATCGACACGTTCGCGCGATTCATGCCGGAAGGCGACGTGAAGCGCATCTGGGACATGGGGCTCGAAACGCTATCGCTCGTGAAGTCGCGCATCGCGCGGCACGGCATCGACTGCGCGCTGATGCCCGGCTATCTGACCGCGGCCAACACCGAGCGCGACGCCGATGCGCTGAAGCGGTGGCGCGACAAAGCCGCGAAGCGCTTCGGCTACGACCGCTTCCACTTCGTCGAAGCCGACGCGCTCGGCGATTACGTGCAGTCCGAACGCTATCGCGGCGGCCTGTACGACCCGGACAGCGGCCACCTCCATCCGCTGAACTACACGCTCGGCCTCGCGCGGGCGGCAACCGAAGCAGGCGTGCGCATCCACGAGGACAGCTGCGTGACGCGCGTGCGCGACGTGTCCGGCGGCCACGTCGTCGAGACGAGCGGCGGCAACGTGCGTGCGCGCTTCGTCGTGCTCGCGTGCAATACGTACGTCGGCACGCTCGCGCCCGCGCTGTCGAGGAAGATCATGCCGGTCGGCACCTACGTGATCGCGACCGAGCCGCTCGGCCAGGCGCGCGCCGACGCGCTGATGCCCGCGCGCGCGGCGATCTGCGACAGCCGCTTCGTGCTCGACTATTTCCGGCCGGCGCCGGACACGCGGCTCGTGTGGGGCGGCAAGGTCAGCTATTCGACGCGCGAGCCGCGCGATCTCGCCGCGGCAATGCGCGCGGACATGCTGAAGACGTTCCCGCAGCTCGCGGACGTGAAGGTCGATTATGCGTGGGGCGGCTTCGTCGACATCACGATGAACCGTGCGCCGCATTTCGGCCGCATCACGCCGACGACGTACTTCGCGCAGGGGTTTTCAGGGCACGGCGTGAACACGACCGCGCTTGCGGGCAAGCTGATCGCCGAAGCGATCGACGGACAGGCGAGCCGCTTCGATCTGTTCGACAAGATCCGGCATCGCGACTTCCCCGGCGGCGAGGCGCTGCGCACGCCGGCACTGGTGCTCGCGATGAGCTGGTACCGGCTGCTGGATGCGTTCGGCGTGCATTGAGCGTGATTGCGCGGCACTGGATTGCGATACGGCCGTGAGCGCGAAAACGCGGCAAACACACACCGCGCGCGCACATGGTGCAGCCGTTCGGCCGGATTGCATGCTGTCGGCACGGCGGGCGCATGAAGCGCCCGCGCGCCCTGCGCCGCTCAGTCCGTGCCGTACTTCGGCGAATGCGGACCGTACAGCAGCCCGTTCGGCGGACCGGCCGACAGCAGTCGCGTGCTGGTGTACGCCGCAACGTCGTGGCTCTGGTCCATCAGCGTGTTCGCGATCTGCTTGACCGCGGCCACCACGAGCATGCCGATCAGGCTGCCGCCGCCATTGTTGTTGCCTTCGTCGCTGCTCGCGCTCGCGCGGCCCTGCCACAGCACGTCGCCGGTACGCAGATCGACGAGCTTCGCCGATGCCGACACGACCGTCGCGCTCGCGAGAACCCGGTAGACGGTGCCGTACTGCGACACCTTCGAATACAGCGCGGCGTCCGCGCCGAAGATCTCGCGCAGCTTCGCGGGCGACGTCTCCTGGATCTCGGCCGGGTTGGTCAGGCCGTTCTGCTTGAACGTCTCGTCCATCACGGCGACCGGCACGACGTAATAGCCCGACTCGGCGAGCGGCAGCGTCATCTGCGACAGCAGCCCGTAGGTCGCGCCCACGTCGGACGTCTCGTTGAGCGGCGGCAGCACGAGGATCGAGCGCGGCTGGCTCTTCTTGAACGCCGTGTAGTCGGGCCGTTTCACCGGTTGCGCGCACGCGCTCAGCAGCGCGACGAGCGACAGCACGGACAGCAGCTTGAATGAGAGTGTCTTGAACATGGCGGGTGCGTCGCTCACTGTTTGGCGGTGGTCGGATCGGCGTTCTTCTGGCCGGCGACCGTCTGGTCGACCGCCTTCTGGCCGGCGGCCTTCGGGTCGGCGGCCTTCGGCGCACCGGTTTTCTTCTTCAGCAGGAAGTCCATGTAGGTCGCGGACTCCGGAAACAGCTGTTTCTCGGCCTGCAGTTCCTGTTCGGCCTGCTGCTCGCTGCCGATGCTCGCGTACAGCATGCCGAGATGCGCGTGGAAGCCCGGCGGCGGCGTATGGCCCTTGCCGCGAATCTCCTGCAGCGCTTTTTCGAGCGCGTCGATCTGCTCCTGCGGCGACTTCTGCCCCTTGAAGTATTCGTACACCTGCGGCTGATAGCCGGTCCACTGATAGAGCGGCGGCGTGGAGCTCGCGCAGCCGGCGAGCAGCAAGGCGGCGGCCGTCGCCGGCAGCCAGTTACCCCGTTTCATGGTCTTTTCTCTTGTGATGTCGTGTTGAATCGGTCGAGCGCGGCGCCGGCCCCGGCGCCCGCTGCGGCGGGTTGCGACGCTTACTGCGCGACCTTCAATGCGCCGGCGTCGACCTGCTCCGCCAGATGGTTCACGGCTTCCTGGATCGCGAGATCCAGCACCTTGCCGTTGAGCGTCGAGTCGTAGCCGGCCGTGCCGCCGAAGCCGATCACCTCGCGGTTCGACAGGCTGAACTCGCCCGCGCCCTGGCTCGATGCGACGACTTCCGACGTCGTCGTGTCGACGATGTTCAGGTTGACCTTCGCGTACGCGACCTGCGTCTTGCCGCGGCCGAGAATGCCGAACAGCTGATGATCGCCGACGTCCTTGCGGCCGAACTCGGTCACGTCGCCGGTGACGACGTAGTTCGCGCCCTTCACGGCCTGCGCCTTCTTCATGAAGCCCGCTTCCTGCTTGATCTCGTCGAGGTTCTCGCGATCGAGCACGTTGAAGCGGCGGCTCTGCTGCAGGCGCGTGACGAGGATCGTCTTCGCCTGTCCGCCGAGGCGGTCGATGCCGTCGGAGAAGATGCCGCGCATGTAGCTCGAACGGTTGTCGAACTTGCCGACGGCGATCGCCACGGGCTTGCCCGCGTACGGCTTCTGCGCGCTGCTGACGGCCGGCACGTCGAGCGTGCGCGACGATTCGGTCGCGCAGCCGGACAGCGCCGCGACGACCGCGGCCGCCACGAGGACGGTGCGTCGTGTCTGAATGTTCACTGCTGGTCTCCTTGCGTGGAAAGATGGCCCGGAACGGGCATGCCGGCTCACAGGCTGACTGAAGAGCCGGCGGTTGATGCGGTGATCGAAACGGCCTGGGCGTGCTTCGGCGCGCGCGACTTCATCGCCCGGACGGCGACGGAGAGGGCGGCATGCGAAGAGAAAATGCGCGCAACGGATCGGTCGCGGCAAGATGCGAACGCGCGGCGCATGAATCGGCGCTCCCACGTGCGCCCGCTACGCGATGATTCTGGTTACTGCGCTGTTGTTCGCGCATGATCGGCCCCGTATATGATTTTTGTCGATCATACCAAGCCTGATTATTGAGACGGTATTTCTTGAGAAGAATGGACGTGCTTTCCGAATCGTCGGCCAGCGCGTGATATACGACGCGCCGACCGAGCATGGGCGAAACGCGCACGGCGGCCCCGCGAGCCGGCGCGCCGGTGCGTCCCGGCGCGTGTTCACGCCCTAGTCGGCCACCTTCTGCCGCATCGTCACGAATTCCTCGGCCGCGGTCGGATGAATGCCGATCGTGTCGTCGAACTGCGCCTTCGTCGCGCCCGCGCGAATCGCGATCGCGATGCCCTGGATGATCTCGCCCGCATCGCGGCCGACCATGTGCGCGCCGACCACGCGCTGGCTGTCGCGCGCGACGACGAGCTTCATCAGCGTGCGCTCGTCGCGGCCCGACAGCGTGTGACGCAGCGCCTTGAACGACGTGCGGTAGATATCGACGTCGCCGTGCGCGTGACGCGCATCGGCCTCGGTCAGGCCGACCGTCGCGACCTCCGGCTGGCTGAACACGGCCGACGGCACGTACGCGTGATCGACCGCCACGCGCGAGCCGCCGAACAGCGTGCGCGCGAGCAAGCCGGCGTCGCGCGTCGCGACCGGTGTGAGCTGCGGCCGCGACGTGACGTCGCCGATCGCGTGGACCGACGGCACCGACGTCGCCGAATACGCATCGACGGCGATCGCGCCGCGCGCATCGAGCAGGATGCCCGCCTGCTCGAGCCCGATCCCGTCGACGTTGGGCACGCGCCCCGTCGCATAGAGCACCTGATCGTACGGCCCGTGCCGCGCGTCGCCGACGCGCACGAACAGCGTGCCGTCGCTCGCGCGCTCGATCGATTCGATCACCGCGCGCGGGTGAATCGTGACGCCCTGCTTCGTCATCTCGTCGGTCAGGAACTGGCGCACGTCGTCGTCGAAGCCGCGGAGAATTTTTTCGCCGCGATAGAACACGTCGACGTGACTGCCGAAACCGTTGAAGATGCCCGCGAACTCGACCGCGATATAGCCGCCGCCGACCACCGCGATGCGCTTGGGGCACGTCGCGAGCGACAGCGCCTCGCGCGACGTGATCGCGTGTTCGATGCCGGGCCGCGGCGGCAGCACCGGACGCGAGCCGGTCGCGATCGCGATGTGGCGCGCACGGATCGTGCGCGCGCCGACCGCGACCGTGTGCGCATCGACGAGCGTCGCGCGGCCGGCGTGCATGTCGACGCCGGATTGCCGCAGCAGGCTGATGTAGATGTCGCTCAAGCGGTTGATCTCGCGATCCTTCGCGGCGATCAGCGCGGGCCAGTCGAGCGTGCCGGCGCCGAAAGTCCAGCCGAAGCCCTTCGCATCGTCGACTTCGTGCGGGTAGTGCGACGCGTACACGAGCAGCTTCTTCGGGATGCAGCCGCGCAGCACGCAGGTGCCGCCGATCTGCTCTTCTTCCGCTATGCCGACGCGTGCGCCGTATGACGCGGACATGCGCGCGAGCCTCACACCGCCCGAGCCGGCGCCGATGACGAACAGGTCGTAGTCGAAATCCATCGCATTCCCTCATCGCAGTTCGGATGGGGGCACGATAGCAAGATTCGGGGATTCGTGCGGCGCATGGCGCGCGCCCGATAAAAAACGGCGAGAGACGACGCCTCTCGCCGGTCAAACCGGCTGGCGGTTGTGCCATGCGTCACCGATCGACCGCATGCCCGACCTGCCGGTTGCGCGGCACCGGTCGGCCCGGGCGCGCGAAGGGCGCGCCCGCGGCCGGACCGGCCGCCATGCTCATGCCTGCGACGTGTCGCTGCCGTCCGTCGCCTGCGTATCGTCTGCCTGCCGCGGCTGCTCGTCCTTCTTCTCGAGCATGCCTTCGATCGCCTCGGCGCCCTTGAAGCCGGCGACGGCTGCGGCCACCTTGGTCAGCAGGCCCGCATCCGGGTCCAGCTTTTCCACGCCTTCGACGGCGGCCACTGCGCCGGCGATTTCACCCACGACGTTCAGGATACCCATCGTCATCCCCTTTCAAGAAAATCGTGAGCGCATCGTCCCACGAAAGAAACCGGCGAACCGCGTTTGTCATCGCCGGATACACAAGTTACGCACCAGGCCGGCCGCGCTCGCGGAGCGCGATCGGAACGACGCACGCGCACGCCTGACGGCGTGCCGCGCGCGATGCACGCAGCGTAGCGGAAAGCCCGCGCGCGGACTGTAAAAGTGTGTTCTGGATTGCCGACGAATCGCTTACGGCGCGGGACTGCCGCAATGGAGCGTTCGCCGAATAGTCGAACGCGCGCATGAAGGTCGCGCGACGAAAAAAAAGAGGCTCCGCGGAGCCTCTTCGATGCACGCCGGACGAAGCCGGCGCATGCATTTTCCGACGTTCGTCAGAAGATATTGCGCAGGCCGATCGCGATGCCGGTCTGGTTGCTGCGGCCGGGCAGCTCGACGTTCGCCGCGCCGTTCGTCTTGTTGAAGTCGACGGTGCCGTAGATTTCGGTGCGCTTGCTCAGCGCGTACTCGGCGATGCCGACGATCGCGTAGCGGTTGCCGCTCGCGAGCGTGCCGTTCGTGGTCATCGCATTGCGCATGTGGTCGTAGTAGAACGCGCCCGTCAGCGTCAGCGGCGCGCTGACCTGCCAGCTCACGCCCGCGAACGGACCGTCGTCGATGCGGCCCGTGCCCTTCGCGACCGGGATCGACTGCTGCGCGAGCAGGCTGTCGACGAAGCCCGTGTCGTCCTTCGAGCGCAGGTAACCCGCGTAGATCTTCGCCTTGCTGAACGCGTACACGACGTTCGCGTGGTAGATCGTCTGCTTGCGCGCCGAGTTGTCGCTGTTCTGCTGCGCGCCGGCCGCGATGCTGAGCGGGCCCATCACGTACGACAGCGACACGCCCCATGCATTGCCCTTGCCGAGCGAGCCCGGAATCTGGCCCGAGAAGCCGCCGGCGCCAGTCGATTCGTAGTTGGTGCCGGTCGAGTACATCGCCTTCGCGGTCAGGCCCGCGAACTTGCCCGTGTACTTGATCTGGTTGTCCGCATACAGGCCGCCGCCGAGGGCGACCGGCAGCCACGCGTTTTCGAGGTAGTTGCCGACGGTCAGGGGATCGTAGGTGTCCGCCAGCAGGTCGAACAGCGGCGTCTTCTGGCGGCCGAGCGTCACCGTGCCGTACGGGCTCTGCAGGCCGACGTACGCCGCGCGGTTGAACAGGCGGCCGCTGTCGGCGAATGCGCCGTTCTGCAGGTTCACGCCGCTCTCGAGGTTGAACACGGCCTTCAGGCCGCCGCCGAGGTCTTCCGTGCCGTAGATGCCGAAGCGGCTGTTCGTGATCGCGCCGTTGCTCATCGACAGCAGGCCGTCGTTCTTCGCGTTGGCGTTGGTCAGGTAACGGATGCTGGCGTCGGCGACGCCCCACAGCGTGACCGAGCTTTGTGCTGCTGCGTACTGGCTGGCGAAGGCCAGCGCCGCGCCCCCTGCGATAGCGGCGAGTCGGGTGGTCTGCTTCATGAGCGTTCCTTTTTTAGGTGTCTCCATTCGTGACCGGCCGCGTGCGCAGCCGGGTGGCGATCGCACACGTTCATGGCGCGCGCGATGTGGGCTGAATCATAAGACGAGTGCGAACGCTGAAAGAAATTGAAATACGCGGCAAGCGCGCGATTGTCGTCCGGGAGCAACGTTTCCCGCGCGGGGCCTGGCTCGCGCGGTGGGTGGACGGGAGGTGACGGTGCGCGGCGGCGCCGGCGGGCGAGTACGGCACTGCGAGGCTCGACGATGGTGCGGTGCGGTCACGCGGATTGCGGCGAAAGAGCCGGCGAAATCGTTGCGCTGGCTGCCGCTTGCTGTCCGCTGCTTGCCGATTGCCGCCCGCCGCCGCCTGCCGCCTGCCGCCTGCCGCCTGCCGCCTGCCGTCAGGCCGTTTGCGTCGCCCCGTCGCTGCCGGTGCCCGCGTCGCCGTTACCGTCCTCGCTCCCCGCACCGCCGTTCCCCGCGCGCCGCCACGCCCGCCGCACGATCTCCGCGAACGCGCCGACGAGCAGCAGCACCGCGCCCCACAGCGCGATGTCCGGCACGAGCCGCGTCACGAGGCCGCCGACCACCGCGCCGGCCAGGAAACAGAAACTGATCGTCGCGAGCAGCGCCGAGTCGTGCAGCGCGCCGGCGTCGTAGCGCGGGATCAGCCCGACGAACAGCTTCTGCGCGGCACGCCGCAGGTTGCCGGTCGTCATCACCGACGTGTACGACAGTTCCTCGAGATGCGTGAACGACAGCGTCTGCAACGTCGCGACGAACGAGATGCCCGGAATCAGCCATGCGCTCGACGCACCGACGAGGCCGCTCGCGGCGACGCCGAGAAACGCGATCTCGACGATAAGGCTCACGAACGCCGTATGACGCATCCAGCCGCGCCGCGCGGCGAGGCCGAACAGATGCGCGACGAAGACCGCGAGCACGAAGCCGCCGAGCGGGGGCACGTGGTGCAGCGCGGCGGCCCATTCGCCGGCCGACAGGTTGATGCCGAGCAGCGCGACGTTGCCGGTCATCGTGTTCGCGAACACGTGGCCGTGGCCGACGTAGGTGTACGCGTCGAGATAGCCGCCGGACAGCGTCAGCAATGCGGCGACAGTGAGATTGCGGCTGGCGCCGTCGAGATCCATCGATCCTCCGTGGTGTGCGCGGCGGGCGGCGCGAATGTCGGTCGTGCCGGCAGGCGCGGCGCGCCGCCGGCACTGCGCGACCGAGCTTCGCCGCCTGCCGTGCGCCAATATAACGTGCGCCACCGGGCGCCGCGCGTCGCACTAGCCGCTGAACCGTCGCGCGCAACGGCCGGCGACATGCGACACGCCAGTCACTGCCCGATGCCCGTGAGCCCGATCAACGCGCCGCCCGCGAGCAGCCACAGCGGATGAATGCGCGTGCGCCACGCCAGCACCGCGCATGCGGCCGTGATGCCCCACTGGATCGCGGTGCGGTTCGACGCATCGGAAATCAGCACCGCGCTTGCCGCGACGAGCCCGACCGTCACCGGCATCATCCCCTGCTGCACGTAGCGGCGCCACGGCCGGTCGCGAAAGCGCTCCCACGCATGCAGCGCGAGCACGGTGACGATCGACGACGGCCCGAACTTCGCGAGCGACGCGACCAGCAGCCCGGCCCAGCCGGCCACGTGCCAGCCGACCAGCGACACGATCATCATGTTCGGCCCCGGCGCCGCCTGGGCCAGCGCGAACAGCGCGGTGAACTCGTGCGCGCTCATCCAGTGATGCACGTCGACGACCTGCCGCTGCATCTCCGGCAGGATCGTGTTGCCGCCGCCGAACGCGAGCAGCGACAACTGGCTGAAGATCGTCGCGATGGCGATCAGCGTGTCGCTCATGGCCGGCGCTCCTGTTGCCCGTGGGGCGAATCGTGCGAATCGTGCGTGCCCCGCTCGGCAGCCGGCGCCGGCCGCGGCGTGCCGGCCGCGCGGCGGCGCGACGCGAGCCAGATGCTGACGGGCGTCAGCACCAGCATCGTGGTCAGGAGCGGCATGCGCAGCACCGCGATCGCCACGAACGCGAGCACCGCGATCGCGGCCGCCGCGCGCGGCGCCTGAAGCAGCGGCTTCGCGACCTTCACGGCCATCGCGACGAGCAGGCCGGCCGCCGCGGCCGCGAGTCCCGCGAACAGGTGCTGCACGCGCGGATCGTTCTGCGTCTTCGCGTACAGCACGCCGAGCGCGACGACGACGAGCGTCGGGCCGGCGATCAGCCCGAGAATGCCGGCGAACGCGCCGGCCACGCCGCGAAAGCGCATGCCGACGGCGACCGACAGGTTGATCACGTTGCCGCCCGGCAGGAACTGGCAGAGGCCGAGCAGATCGGTGAATTCGTCGGCGGAGAGCCACTTGCGCTCGTCGACGATCGTGCGCCGCGCGAACGGCAACGCGCCACCGAACGACATCAGGCCGAGCGACAGGAAACCGGTGAACAGCTCGGTGAGACCGACGCTGCGGGGGGACGCGGCAGGCGGCGGCGAGGCCGGCGGGAAGGCGGATTGCATGGGGCTCCTCATCAAGCGGTGAACCGAGGTTACCGCCGTTCGGGATGCCGTCAAAACGATTTTATCGGCGCGTCCTTGTGATCTAGAATCACAAGCATGGCACGCGATCTCCCACCCTTTTCCGCGCTTCGGGCCTTTGAAGCCGCGGCACGACATGAAAGCTTCAGCGCCGCGGGCGACGAACTGCATGTGACCCACGGTGCCATCAGCCGGCAGATCGCCGGGTTCGAGGCATGGCTCGGCAAGCCGGTGTTCCATCGCCACGGCAAGCGCGTGAAGCTCACCGACGAAGGCCGCCGCTACCTGGACACCGTGCGCGCGGCGTTCGACAGCATCGCGCACGCGACCGAACAGTTGCGCAGCACCGGCGCGGCGCGCGTGCTGCGCATCAATGCGCTGCCGACCTTCGCGATGAAATGGCTGCTGCCGCGCCTGTCGCGGTTCCAGCGCGACGTGCCGAACGTCGAGCTGAAGCTGTCGACGTCGAACGCGCCGCTCGACACGCTGAACGGCTTCGACGTCGCGATCCGCCGCGGCCCCGGCCACTGGCCGAATTGCACGAGCGGCCACTTCCTCGACGAAAGCGTGATCCCGGTGTGCAGCCCCGCGCTGCTCAAGCGCGCGCCGATTACCCGCGCGGACGATCTCGCGCGGCACGTGCTGCTGCATTCGGATACGCGGCCGGAAGGCTGGCGCGACTGGTTCGCGGCGGCCGGCGTGACGATGAAGGGGCGCAAGCGGCAGTCGTTCGACCACTTCTACCTGGCGCTGCAGGCGGCCGTCGACGGGCTCGGCGTCGCGCTCGGCCCGTTGCCGCTGATCGACGACGAGCTCGCGAGCGGGCGCCTCGTGATGCCGCTGCCCGGCCCGCGCATCGCGACGCGCAGCTACTGGTGGATCGCGCCGGGCGCGCCGGCCGACGATCCGCTCGTCGCGCAGTTCTGTGCGTGGCTCGCCGCGCAGTCGAATGTGAACGCATGATGCGCGGTGCCGCCGACACCTGACCGAAACGGCCGCGCGCACGTTGCACGAATGAAACCGATCGGCCTGCGGCGCGTGCGATTCCCCAGCGGAATCGCGGCCGCGTGCGCCGTGAGCCGCCCCCGTCATCCCGCCATCGCCCGCCCGCCGGGCCCGCCGCCGGCCAGCCCGCGCCGCGCCGTGTTGCACGACTGAAACATTTGCGCACGCACACCGTCGCCGACGGCCCCACGCGGTCCTCTCTGCCCCTGTTTGCGCGGCTCTGCGCGCGTTGGCCCGTTGCTTGCTGATGCAGCGGTGCAGACAACGACACTGCACGGGCCGGCGGCTCGATGCAGGCGACGAACAATCATCAAGCGGGTCGGGGAAATCATGTCGAATCTCATATCGGCCGTCACACGGCTGCTGTCCTGCATCACTGCTCCTGTCACGCATCCGCTGATGCCGGCGGCGCGGCTTCGCACCGTCGCCGTCCGATGCGCGCACACGGCCCACACCGTTACCCGAAGTCACGACGCGCCGATCCGATAGGCGAATCCCGGAAATCCCTCGCCGCGCGCATGCGCGCCGCGCCGAGTCGTGCCGCTCGCCAGGGCGGCGCCGCCCGCGTGCCGACGCGCACGCGAGCGGCACGGCCACGGCTCGCGCGGTACGCGCCGCAGCAGCGGCCGGCTGCCCGGCCGCGCGCCCGATTCCGCACGACGACACAAAGGAGGTGCCCGCCCAGCAAGCGACCCGATTCCGACACGACCAGAAGACGCATCGCGCGCTGACGATCGAGATCCCGTCCCGAACGGCTCGACGCACCGGCCGCACATTCCAGCTCTCAAGGGAGAACTGCATCATGAAGCACTCCGTACTGACCCACGCGGCGCTTGCCGCATCGCTCGCCTGCACGGCCCTCTCGGCATCGGCCGGACAGACCACCACGACGTTCGGCGTATCCGCCACCGTCAACGCAACGTGCCTGATCGACTCGGCCGGCGCGCTGACTTTCCCCGCCTACACACCGGGAACCGGCGATCAATCGGCGCAGTCCGCGATCACGGTCCGCTGCACGAACGGGACGAACTTCAA
Source organism: Burkholderia sp. AU32262 (assembly GCF_020419985.1). Taxonomy (NCBI): domain Bacteria; kingdom Pseudomonadati; phylum Pseudomonadota; class Betaproteobacteria; order Burkholderiales; family Burkholderiaceae; genus Burkholderia; species Burkholderia sp. AU32262. Next base: position 18,914 of record NZ_JAIZRS010000034.1, on the reverse strand, counting down.
CATCGGCCTGAATGCGGGCACGACGTCCGGCGCCACGGTCGCCAACCGCATCATGACGAGCGGCTCGAACCAGCTCAACTACTCGCTGTACCAGGATTCGAACCGCACGGTCGTGTGGGGCAACACGCCGCCGAGCGATACCGTCAACGGCACCGGCCAGGGGATGGCGATGGCGCAGGCGATCACCAAGACCGTGTACGGCAAGGTGCCGGACCAGCCCAATGCGGTGCCGGGCAGCTATGCGGACACGGTGACGGTCACCGTCACGTTTTAGTGCCGCGCGGAGGGCGTGCGGCAGCGCAGATGCGCGCCCTCCCGACCGGCAGACGTCGAACATCCAGCAGCGCCCCCCCTGGAGGTGGATCCGTGATGAAACCGAACGTGTACAAACTCGCGACCTGGCTCGCGGCCGTGACGCTCGCCGCCGCCTCCGCCGACAGTCGGGCCACCGACTTCACCGTGTCGCCCGTGCGCGTCGAGCTGTCGGCCGCGCAACGCAGCGTCGCGCTGACGGTGCGCAACGAATCGCCCGACCAGCCCGTGATCGTCCAGCTGCGCACCGTCGCGTGGTCGCAGAACGCGGGCGACGACGTCTATGCGTCGACCGGCGACCTGATCGCCGCGCCGCCGATCTTCACGATCGCGCCGGGCAGTGCGCAGGTCGTGCGCGTCGGCCTGCGGCATCCGCCCGCCGCTGACCGCGAAACCAGCTACCGGCTGTATCTGCAGGAGATTCCGCCCGCGCCGAAGCCCGGTTTCACCGGCGTGCAGATCGCGCTGGAAATGAGCCTGCCGATCTTCGTGAAGCCGGCCGTCGACACCGCCCCGCGGCTGCGCTGGAGCGCGGAGCCGCGCCCGGGCGGCTCGGGCACGCTCGCGTTGCGCGTGACCAACGACGGCACCGCGCATGCGCAGGTGGCGAACCTCGCGCTGCTCGCGCCGGGCAGCGATCGCCCCGTCGCCACGCATGCGGAATTCGCGTACGTGCTGCCCGGCCAGTCGCGCGAACTGACGTTCAAGCCCGGTGCCGGAACCGCGCCGGCCGTTGCCTCCAGCATGCACCTGATCGGCTACTCCGATGCGGGCGACATCGATACGACGCTCGCGCCGAACGCGCGCTGACGCGGCGCTGCTGATCGCGATTCTCATGAGCGCGCAGACCCCACACGCACAAGAACGTCTCGTCGCGGCACCGGCCGCCGCGGCCGCGCAGGCGTCGCATGGCGCGGCGGGCGGCCCGGCCGAGCTGCTGTACCAGGTCGACATCAACCGCCAGGGCCTCGACGAAACCGCGTTGCTGATCAAGGCGGCCGACGGCGCGTTCTACGTGTCGGCCGACGACCTGAAGCGCTGGCGGCTCACGCGGCCGGACGTCGCGCCGCTGGCCGGCAACGACACGCCGTACTACCCGCTGAACGCGATCGCGGGCCTCACGTACACCGTCGACGAGCAGAATCTGACGATGGCGATCAGCGCTCCGGCCCAGGCATTCGTCGGCGCGACCTTCGACGAGACCGAGCGGCACCGCGCGTCGGCCGTCGAGCCGGGCATCGGCGGCTTCTTCAACTACGACCTGCTTGCCGAACAGGCCGCGGGCCAGACGCACGGCTCCGGACTGTTCGAGCTTGGCTTCTTCAACCGCTTCGGCGTGGGCGTCGGCACGTTTCTCGCGGACGAAGCGGGCCCGACGCGGCGCCTCACGCGCCTCGAAACCACGTGGACGACCGATCGGCCCGGCCATCTCGCGAGCCTGCGCATCGGCGACGCGATCAGCCGGGCGGGCATGTGGGGCCGCGCGGTCCGCTTCGGCGGCATCCAGTACGCGACCAATTTCGCGACGCAGCCGGGGCTCGTCACGATCCCGCTGCAGGGCGTGAGCGGGCAGGCCGTGCTGCCTTCGACGGTCGACGTCTACGTCAACAACGCGCTGACGTCGACGCGCGAGGTCGCCCCCGGCCCGTTCGCGATCAACAACGTGCCGGTGGTGACCGGCCAGGGCGACGTGCGGGTCGTGGTGCGCGACGTGATGGGTCGCGAGCAGGTGATCACGCAATCGTTCTACGCAAGCGCGAATCTGCTGAAGCGGGGGATGCAGGATTTCTCGTACGAGATCGGCAAGGAGCGGCGCGATTTCGGCCTCGCGAGCAACGACTACGGGCGCTGGTTCGCCAGCGCGACGCACCGGATCGGCATGACCGACCGGTTCACCGGCGAGATCCACGCGGAAGCCGAAGCGTCGCGGCAAAACGTCGGCGTCGGCGGCGTGGTGCTGGCCGGGCCGCTCGGCGTCCTCAACGCGGCGGCGGCGGCGAGCCGCAGCGCCGATGGCGCGGGCGCGCTGGCGACGATCGGCGCCGAGAGCCAGGCCGGCCTCGTGGAGATCGGCGCGCACGCGCAATGGGCGACCCCGCATTTCGCGCAGATCGGGCTCGAGCCGGGCAGGCTCGCGCCGAAGCTGCTGACGAGCGTCAACGTCGGCCTCGGGATGGGCCGCTTCGGCTCGCTCGGGCTCGCGCACGTGTTCCTCGACGATCGCGACGGCTACAAGACCCAGTTGCTGTCGCTCAGCTACAGCGCGCAGCTCGGTCGCTTCGGCTTCGCCAACGTCAGCGTCAGCAAGCCGCTGAGCGGCGCTGGCGCGACGATCGTCGGCGTCGCGTGGACGATTCCGGTCGACAACCGCACGAGCGCATCGGTCACGATGACGCACCAGCAGGGCCGCACCGAAATGCTCGCGCAACTGCAGCGCAGCCTGCCGGTCGGCGAAGGTTTCGGCTACGCGCTGCAGGCCGGCAACGATACGCAGGACGCGAGCGCGACGCTGCAGACGCGCACCGGCACCTACAGCGTCGAGGCGGCGGCGTATCGCGGCCGCGCCGGCGTGCGCGCCAACGTCGCGGGCGGCGTCGCGTTCGTCGACGGCACCGCGCGCCTGTCGCGGCAGATCACCGACAGCTTCGCGCTGGTCAAGGTGCCGGGCTTCGCCAACGTCGGCATCCTCGCGGACAACCAGCTCGTCGCGCACACGGACGCGAGCGGCGTCGCGCTGCTGCCGCGGCTGCGCGCGTATGAAAACAACCCGATTTCGATCGAGCAGGCCGACCTGCCGTTCGACGCGACGATCGGCACGCTGAAGCTCGACGCGGTGCCCTACTTCCGCAGCGGCATGGCGCTCGTGTTCCCGATCACGCGCTCGCGCGGCGCGATGCTCACGCTCGATCTCGCGGACGGCGCGCACCTGCCGGCCGGCGCGATCGTCACGATCGACGGGCAGAAGGACGCGTTTCCAGTCGGCCGCGACGGCGTCGTGTACGTCACCGGACTGTCGGAGCAGAACCGCCTGCATGCGGCGTGGCGCGACCGGCAGTGCGACGTGACCGTGCGCTTTCCCGCCGGTGACGATCCGCTGCCGGACCTCGGCACCCATCTTTGCAAGGGAGTCACACCATGAGACATCGCAAGCATGCCGGGCGGCCGGTCCGGCTCCCGCGCGTTCGCGCGACGGCCGCGACCTCCGCGGCGTCCGCCGCGTTCGCGTTGTTCGCCGCCGGCGCCGCGCTGATGGCCGCGCCGGCCGCGCGCGCGGCGACGACGTGCACGATGACGGCACCGTCGTCGATGGTGTTCGGCACGTACGACACCATCAACGCGGCGACGTCGGCCGTCACCGTCTCGGTGAACTGCACCGGCAGCGGCAACGCGACGCCGACGGTCACGGCGAGCGCGGGCGGCGGCACGTTCGCGAACCGGCTGATGACGCGCACCGGCGACACGCAGACGCTCGGCTACAACCTGTATCTCGACAGCGCGCACACGTCGGTCTGGGGAGACGGCACGAGCGGCACGTCGACGATTTCATGGGGCAAGATCACGGGCGCCGGCGCATTCAGCGCGACCGTGTACGGGCTGATCCGCGGCGGCCAGAACGCCGTGCCGGGCAGCTACGCGGACCACAACATCACGATCCTGTTCAACTACTAGGCGAGCCAACGGCGCGTGCGTCGCGCATGCCGCCATCGACCACCATCACGGACTCGGACAACGGGGGCAGACATGAATCGAACCCAGACAGCGAGCGCCGCCGCAGCGCGGCGCGCCCGCGGACGGACCGGTGCGGCGCCACTCGGGGCGCCACTCGCGCCATGCGGTGCGGGCCGCGCGCGCGGGCTGCTGGCCGCACTGGCCGCGCTCTCGATCGCGCTCGTCGGCGCGGCGCCCGGCCCGAGCGCCGCGAAGCAGGCCAGCCGCCCCGTGCAGGTCGGGGCAACGGTCCAGGCGTATGCGCGGCTGAACGCGACCCATCCGGCGAAGCTCGTGATCGCGAACAAGGACACGAGCATCGGCTACCTGGCCGTGCCGAACGCGAACAACCCGTCGGGGACGACCCTCGCGGTCCAGACCAACGACCGGGCCGGTTATACGGTGCGCGTACAGGTTGCCGCCGCGAGCCTGTCGCAGTTCAGTTCGATCGAGATCAGCGGCTTCGGCGGCAAGGTGGTGCTGCCGGGAACGGGCGGCACGATCAACGTGCCGTATACGGCGCTGAACACGACGTTCACGCTGACCTATCGGTTCGTGTTCGCGCCGAAGGCGAAGGACGGGACCTTTGCGTGGCCGCTCACGTTTTCGGTGCAGCCGAATCCGTGACGGCCGATGCGCCGGCCTCCCCCGCGCCTCACACCACCGGCCCCGGCTCCTTCTCCTTGCGTAGGATCGCGTACAGGATGATCGCGCCGAACGTCGCGGTGCCGATCCCGCCGAGCCCGAAGCCACCGATCTTCAGCGAGAAGTCGCCGGCGCCGAGCACCAGCGTGACGGCCGCGACGATCAGGTTGCGGTTGTCGGAGAAGTCGACCTTGTTGACGACCCAGATCCGCGCGCCCGTCACCGCGATCAGCCCGAACACCACGATCGACACGCCGCCGAGCACGGGGCCGGGGATCGTCTGGATCACCGCGCCGAACTTCGGCGAGAAGCCGAGCCCGATCGCGATCAGCGCGGCGACCGCGAACACCAGCGTCGAATAGATCCGCGTGACGGCCATCACGCCGATGTTCTCCGCGTAGGTGGTCACGCCCGTGCCGCCGACGCTGCCCGACACGATCGTCGCGAGCCCGTCGCCGATGAATGCGCGGCCGACGTAGCGGTCGAGGTTGGTGCCCGTCATCGCGCTGACGGCCTTGATGTGGCCGAGGTTCTCCGCGACCAGGATCACCGCGATCGGCGCGAGCATCAGCATCGCGTGCGGATCGAACACCGGCGCGCGAAAGCCCGGCACGCCGAACCACGCGGCCTGCGCGACGATCGCGAAATCGATCGGCTTGCCGAAGCCCATCCCGTTGGTCGCGATCGCGTAGATCACGTAGGCGATCACGAGCCCGACGAGGATCAGCAGGCGCTGCACCGTCCCGCGCGCGAACACCGCGACGCCGCCGACGCACAGCACCGTGACGAGCGCCATCACCGAGTCGAAGGTCGAGCCCGACACGCCCTTGACCGCGATCGGCGCGAGGTTCAGCCCGATCACCGCGACCACCGCGCCGGTCACGACGGGCGGCATCAGCGTCTCGATCCAGCGCGTGCCGATCGCCTGCACGAGCGCGCCGAGCGCGACGTACACGACGCCGCACGCGACGATCCCGCCGAGCGCGACCGGAATGTTCGGGTTCGGGCCGCTGCCGCCGTAGCCCGTCACCGCGATCACGAGGCCGATGAACGCGAAGCTCGAGCCGAGGTAGCTCGGCACGCGCCCGCCGACCAGCACGAAGAACAGCAGCGTGCCGATGCCCGACATGAAGATGCACAGGTTCGGGTCGAAGCCCATCAGCAGCGGCGCGAGTACGGTCGAACCGAACATCGCGACGACGTGCTGCACGCCCATCGCGACCATCTGCGGCCACGCGAGACGTTCGTCGGGGCCGACCACGCGCGAGGCCGCGCCGGTCGGTTGGACCCGCCAGCGCGGGAAGTAGGAATCGGACATGGGAAAAGCGCTCCTGTCGGTCGTCGGTCGCCGGCTGCCAGGGATGCGCCGGTCTGGAATCTGGCGCGAGTTTACGGAGCGGAAATGGGGCTGGCAAGCGAACCGGCAGGCGGGGCCGGCAAGCCAAACAGCCAGGTGCGGGCGCGGCAGGTCGCGCCAGAGAACCGGTGCGCGGGTGCGCGGCCCGGTGAAGCGCCCGTCCGCGCCCGACGCGCGGGGCGGCGGCGCGCGCCGGCCGCGAAGCAAGCATGCGCTCACATCGCAGCCGGCGCCGCGTACGTCACGGATTGATGTACTGGAACAGCGACATGTTCTGCAACTGCACGTAGGCCTTCTGCGCGCCGGTCAGCGCGTTCTGCACCTGCAGGTACTGGCTGATCGTCGTCACCATGTTGGTGCTCGTCAGATCCGACAGGTTGCTGCTCGTCTGCAGCGCCGCGGACTGGTTGACGGCCTGCATCGCCTTGACTTCCTGCTCGCGGCCGCCGACCGACGCCTGGATCGTCGTGACGTTGCGCATCGTGTTGCCGAGCTTGGTCGAGCCCGTCATCAGCGCATTCGTCAGCGCGGCGCTCGCCACCGGGTTGCCGGTCACGGGCTTGTTCAGCGCCGAAATCATCGCGTCGAGTGTCGAGAATATGTCGGCGCCGCCGCTCGCCTGCGGCGCCGGGTCGACCGCGAACGTGTCGCCGACGGCCGGCGTGCCCGACACCGTCACCGTCATGCCGTTGCCGAGCGAGATCGCCGAGCCGGCCGAATAGGCCTGCGCCGGCGTGGTGCTCGGCGGGCTGACCGAGTTGTCGGTCACCGTGTAGGTCGGCGCGGCGGGCGTGCCGCCGAACGTGATCGCGAACTGATGGCCGTTCGTCGCGGCCGCCGGGTTCGTCACGGCCACCGTGCCGATCGTGGCGGTGCCCGCATTGGCGGCACCCGCCGACGGCACGGGTGTGCTGCCGATCGCCGGCACCGACATGAAGACGGCCGCCCCCGTATCGCTCTGCGACACGGTGCTCGAATCGGCGATCTGCACGTCGCGCGTGCCGGTGTCGCCGACATACGCCACGCTGCCGTTCGGCGCGGCCTTGAACGGCGGCGCGGAATTGTTCGTGCCGGCGAACAGGTAGGTGCCGGCGCCGTCGTTGGTGTTCGCGAGCGTCAGCAACTGGTCGCGGTAGCCCTGCAGCTGCGTCGCCAGCGCCGCCCGGTTGCTGTCGGACAGCGAGCCGTCGCCCGCCCGCACGAGCAGCGTCTGCGCGCTCGTGAGCACGCCGCTCACGTTCTGCAGCGCCTGGTCCTCGGCCTGCAGCGACGCGAGCGCCGTGGTCTGGTTGGTCGCGTACTGCGACAGCGTCGCCGACGTCATCGACAACTGCACGGCCTGCGCCGCGCCGACCGGATTGTCCGCCGCCGTCTGCAGGCTCACGCCGCTCGCGATCTGCTGGTACAGCTGCGCAAGCTGGGCCTGCTGGTCGTTCATCTGCGTGACGTTCAGCTGGAAATACTGGGCGCTGGAGATCCGCATCGTTTCTATCCTCTCGAATCCGGTCAGTTGAACAGGCCAAGGACGGTCTGGAACAGCGTCGCCGCCGTCTGAATCACCTTCGCGTTCGCCTGGTAAAGCTGCTGGTACTGCATCAGGTTGGCCGCTTCCTCGTTCTGGTTCACGCCCGACACCGACTGCTGTGCCTGCGTGATCTGACCGACCAGCGCGGTCTGCGCGGTGCTCGACGATTTCAGCTGCGTCGCCGTGTTGCCGATGCCGTTGACGTAGGTCGCGTACGCGCCCGTGAGGGTCGTCGTGCCGCCGCCGAGCGCCTTCGCATTGACGAGTTGCGACAGCGCCCGTGCGTTGGAGCCGTCGCTGGTGCCGCCGGCGTACGGCCCGATCGTGAACGAATCGCCGGTCGCCGGCGCGCCGGACAGCGACACGCTCACGCCGTTGAGTGCGCCCGCGGCCGTCCCCGACATCGTCATCGTCGCGCCGGACGCCGGGTCGTACGGGACGGTGTCCGTCGGATTCACGATGGTCACCGTCGTCGGCGGCGTCGTCCCGACCGTCACCGTCGTGCCGACCGGGAAGCCCGTCAGCGTCTTTGCCGTCGCGTCGAAGGTCAGCTTGGTCGTCGGCACCTGATAGCCCGAGGTCACGCCGCCCAGCGTGATCTTGCCCGTGCCCGTGTTGGTGCTCGCCGCCGACGTGACGGCCGGCGACGCGGCCGCGATCGCCGAGAAGCTCGTCGTCGCAAGGCCGAAGCCGTTCAGCGCGCCGCGCGTCGGCAGCACGGTGAACTTGTCGCCCGGCTGCATCTGCGTGCCGGTCGCGGCCGAGAAGTTCAGCCCGCCGAGCGAAACCGGCATCGGGCCCGCCTTCTGGTCGACCACCGCGCCGCTCGCGCGGTCGGTCAGCGTGTAATTCGCCCCGTCGAACGAGAGCGTGTAGTCGCTCGTCGTCGGCCGCGACGCGTTCGCGAACGACACCGACAGCGACGCGTTGCCGGTATTCCCCTGGGTCGCGTACACGGTCGGCGACGGCACGGTGAACAGGTTGCCGCCCGGATTGCCCGACAGGTCGATGCCGAGCGCGTTCTGCGCGTTGACCTGCGCGGCGAAGCTGGTCGCGATCGCGCCGAGCTGCGCCTGCGCGGGGTCGAGCGTCTGGCTGCGGAATGCGAGCAGGCCGCCGAGCGTGCCGCCCGACAGCGACGAATCGGGCAGCGCCTGGTTCGGCCCCTGCGGGTTCGCGCCGGCGATGCCTTGCGACACGACGGTCAGCTCGCTCGGGTCCGACGGCGACGAGACGGTCGCGAGCTGGTAGCTCTTGTCGGCGACGACGAGCGGCTGGCCGCCCGCGAGGAACAAGCTGTAGCCGCCCTCGTTGCGCACGACCTGGACGCCGGCAAGGCTCGACAGGTTCGACACGGCGAGGTCGCGCTGGTCCATCAGCTGGTTCGGCGGCTGGCCCTGGCTGCTCGCCGCCGAGATCTGCTGGTTCAGCTCGGCGATCTGAGCGGTGTACGTGTTGATCTGCGACACCGTGCTGGTGAGCTGCGTGTTCACGCTCTGGCGCAGCGCGTCGTACTGCTGGCCGGCCGCGTTGATCTGGTTGGCCAGCGTCTGCGCGTTACTGATCGCGGTTTGCCGCACGGACGGGTCGGACGCGTTGTTCGCGACGTTCTGCAAGCCGGTGAAGTAGCTCGTGATCGCGGTCGAGATGCCGGCCGTCGGGCTGCCGATGTAGTTGTTCAGCTGCGCGACGAGCGTGTACCAGGTCGACAGCGCGCTGCCCTGCGTCTGCGCGGTGTTCAACTGGTCGCTCAGGTACTGGCTGTACTGCCGCTGCACGGTGACGGTGTTCACGCCTTGCGGCATGTAGCCGCTGCCCGTGTACTGGCCGCTCGCTTCGGCATACACGGGCCGCTCGACCGAATAGCCGGGCGTCGCGGCGTTGCTGATGTTGTTGCCGGTCGTCGTGAGGCCCCAGAGCGCGGCATTCAGGCCGCTGACGCCGAGGTTCATGAGTGTGTTGGACATGCGCGATCCTGATGAGCCGGCCGCGCGTTGCGGCCGCCGGGTTGCGTGACTCCCGGTATAACGGCCGCGGATCGAAAAAATTGAGGAAAAAATGCACGCGCGGCGCACGAGCGTGCGTCGCCGTCGGAAGCAGCCGGCACGAGGCGCCGGCGGCGCCGCGCGGGCCGCCCGTGGGGGCCGCCCGCTGGAGGCGCGTCAGGCCCGCGCGAGCGAGCGGCGCTTCATTTCGAGCTGCGTGATCAGCCGCTGCAGCGTGTTCTCCGCGCTGCCCGGCAGCGACATGTAGCGGAAGCCGAGCTGGTAGCGCCGCGCCCCGTTCGGCATCTGCGTCGAACGCTGCGACACGAGCTGCAGGTCGAGCGACAGCTTGCCGTGGCCCGTCAGCTCGAGCTCGACGTCCGGCAGCAGCGTGCCGACCTCGAGCGCCTCGACGCGCTCGTCGGCCGTGCGCAGCCCCACGCCGCCGAGCGACAGGTTGTGCACCTCGAACAGGAAGCTTTCGCCGTCCGGCAGCTTGCCGCGGCACAGGAACGGATCGACGATCGGCGCGTCGACGCGGAAATATTCGCGGCGCTGGATGCAGACCAGCACGTCGGGGAAATCGGCGACGAACGCGGGCAGCCCCTCGTAGCGCGTCTCGCGCGGCGTGCCCGTGGTGAATTCGACGCGCACGCCCTCCGGCGCGGCCGCGAACGTGCAGTGCGACGCGCCGAGGATGCCGGCGTTCTGCTCGGACAGCGCGCCCCAGTCGAACGTGAACGTCCGCGCGCCGACGTCGACCTCGAGCAAACGCGTGACGAGCTGGCCGCCCGGGTACTGGACGGTCAGGAAATCGCCGCGATTCACCAGGTTGCGCAGCTGCACGCCGATTTCCAGCGGATTGCGGCGGGCATAGTCGGGCCCGGAGTGGCCTGCATCCAGGCTGGGGTCCGTCGACGTTTCGATATTCATGGCTAGCCGGTCTTTCTTGTCATGGGCGCCCGGGGCAACCGGTGCGCAATAAAACCGGGCCAGAACGGGGGCCCGGTCGCAGGTCTCTCACACTTAGCGGCAGTGCTGACCGAAAGTTTAGATCGAAACGGCCATTTATTTGTCGCAAACGTTGAAACCGCGCGCGGCAAGGTGCCGGGCGCGGTCCGAAGGGGCCAATCGGTGGCGGGCGGGCCGTCAGCCGATCTGCTGCATGATCGAGATCAGCTTCTTCGCGTAATTCGGGTCGGTCGCGTAGCCGGCCTTCTGCATCCCGTGCGCGAAGCCTTCGACGCTGCGGCTCGCGCTGAGCACGCCCGCGTAGCGCGGGTTGTTCTTCAGCAGGTTCGCGTAGTCGGTCATCGCGTGCTCGTACGAGTCGTACGCGCGGAACTTCGCGACCACGCGGCGCGGCGTGCCGTTCACGTATTCGGTGGTCAGCGCCGACACGGTGCGGCCGGTCCAGCCCTTGTTCGCCTTGATGCCGAACACGTTGTAGCTGGTCGAGCCGTCCGTCGCGCGGATCTCGCGCTTGCCCCAGCCCGATTCGAGCGCGGCCTGGCCGACGATGAACCGCGCCGGGATGCCGGTCGTCGCGCTGGCCGCCTGCGCGGGGCCCGCGAGCCGGTCGACGAACGCGTCCGCGTCGCGCACGCCGCTCGCGCCCTTGAGCGGCGGCGTCAGCGCGCTGCCGGCCGAATAGCCGCGCGCGCCGGCAAGGCCGCCGTTGTTCGCCGCGTTCGCATAGGCCTTCGCCATCGCGTTCATCGCGGCGAGGCCGCCTTCGTTGCCGGCCGTGCCGAGGCCGCCCGCGCCCATGCCGCCCATGCCGCCCGCGCCAACGTCCGCCGCGCCGCCGCCGGCGCCGACGCCCGCGTTGCGCAGCAACTGCTTCATCAGCGCGTCGGCCACGCCGATCCCGCGCGTCGACATCTGCTGCGCGAGCTGCTGGTCGAGCATCGACGTGTACATCTTCGACGTGTGCGAATCGAGCAAGCCGCCGTCGGGCGTTGCGTCGCGCATGCTCTTGAGCATCATCTGCGTGAACATCGCGTCGAACTGGCCGGCGACGGCCTTCGCGCCGGCCTGCGGCGACTGCTTCGCCTGCGCGCGCAGCGCATCGAAACCCTGCACGTCGAGCGCGAAGCGCTGCGTGAGGTCGTTTGCGTTGGGGAGCGTGGCTGCCATTTAGATCACCTCCAGGTCGGCGCGCAGCGCGCCGGCCGCCTTCATCGCCTGCAGGATCGACATCAGGTCCGCGGGCGTCGCGCCGAGCGTGTTCAGCGCCTTCACGACGTCGGCGAGATTCGCGCCGGCCGTCACCATCTTCAGCGCGCCGTTGTCCTGCTTCAACTGGATCTGCGACTGCTGCGCGACCACCGTCTGCCCGTTCGAGAACGGCCCCGGCTGCGACACCACCGGCTGCGTGTTGACGACCACCGACAGGTTGCCGTGCGCGACCGCGCAGCTTTGCAGCGTAACCATCTGGTTCATCACGATCGAGCCGGTGCGCGCGTTCAGGATCACCTTGGCCGCGGCCTTGTCCGGGCTCACGTCGAGGTTCTGCAGCCGCGCCATGAACGCGACCTGCTGCGCGGAATCGGCCGGCGCCGCGAGCTGGATCGTGCGGCCGTCGAGCGCCGTCGCGGTGCCCGGGCCGAAGCTCGCGTTGACCGCGGACACGATGCGCTGCGCGGTGCCGTAGTCCATGTCGTTCAGTTGCAGTTGCAGCACGCCGTTCATCTGCGCGACCGCGTTCGGCACCGCGCGCTCGACGATCGCGCCGCCGACGATCCGGCCGGCCGCGAGCTGGTTCACCTGCACGCGGCTGCCGTTCGCGCTGGCGCCCGCGCCGCCGACCGCCATGTTGCCCTGCGCGAGCGCGTAGACCTGGCCGTCCGCGCCCTTCAGCGGCGTGAGCAGCAGCGTGCCGCCGCGCAGGCTCTTCGCGTTGCCGAGCGACGACACGGTGACGTCGAGCGCCTCGCCGGGCCGCGCGAACGGCGGCAGCGTGGCCGTCACCATCACGGCCGCGACGTTCTTCAACTGCATGTTGTTCGGCGACGACGGGCCGCCGTTGGCCGAACCGTTGTTGATCGAGATGCCGAGGTTCGCGAGCATGTTCGCGAGCGTCTGCGTCGTGAACGGCGTCTGCATCGTCTGGTCGCCCGTGCCGTCGAGGCCGACGACGAGGCCATAGCCGATCAGCGGGTTGTCGCGCACGCCCTGGATCTGCGCGAGATCCTTCAGGCGTTCCGCGTGCGCGGGCGCGGCGCCGAGCATGCACGCGGCAGCCACCGCCGCGAACGCGACGGCGAGCCGCGCGGCCGTGTGCGCGCGGGCCGACAGGCGGCTGAACAGGGTCGTTCGCATCGTCATCACCACGGCGCGATGTTGAGGAAGAAGCGCTGCAGCCAGCCCATCGTCTCGGCTTCGTTGATGTAGCCCTTCGACGAATATTCGATCTTCGCGTCGGCGACCTGCGTCGAATAGACGGAGTTCGCGCCCGAGATCGTGTTCGGGTTGACGACCCCCGAGAAGCGCACGAATTCGTTGCCCTGGTTGATCAGCATCTGCTTTTCGCCGCTCACCACGAGGTTGCCGTTCGGCAGCACGCCCGTGACGGTCACCGTGATCGTGCCGTTGAACGTGTTCGCCGCGCTCGCGCCGCCGGTGGCCGCGAACTTGTTCGCGCCGGCCGCCGACAGGTTCGCCTTCGCGAACAGCCCGCCGAGGAAGCCGGCCGTCGGCACGTTGAAATCGGTGTTGCCCTGCCGGTTCGTGTTCGCGCCCGACGACTTGGTCGCGTTGATGTTCTCCGCGATCATGATCGTCAGGATGTCGCCGACGTTGCGCGGGCGCTGATCCTCGAACAGCGGCCGCCCCGCGAAGCCGGGGTTGTAGATCGAGCCGGGCGCCTGCATCGACATCGGCATCGGCGGCTGCGCCGTCATCGGCTGCTGGATGATCGGGTCGCGCGGAATCTGCGCGCAACCGGCGAGCGCCGCCACCGCGACCGCGCAGGCGGCGCGGACGGTGGCTGACGAGGGGAGGCGAACCTGCTTCATGGCGACGACGGGACTTCCGGTTAGCTCTTCATCTGCGTGACGGTCTGCAGCATCTGGTCGGACGTCGTCACGGCCTTGCTGTTGATCTCGTAGGCACGCTGCGTCTGGATCATGTTGACGAGTTCCTGCACGACGTTCACGTTCGACGCCTCGACGTAGCCCTGGTTGAGCACGCCCGCGCCGTTCAGCCCCGGCTGCGACACGTTCGGCGCGCCCGACGACGTCGTTTCCGCGAACAGGTTCTCGCCCTTCGCCTCGAGGCCGGCCGGGTTGATGAAGGTCGCGATCTGCAGCGAGCCGATCTGCACCGCGTTGCTCGAGCCCGGCTGCGTGACCGACACGACGCCGTCCTTGCCGATCGTCAGCGACTGCGCGTTCTGCGGCACGGTGATCGCCGGCAGCACCTGATAGCCGCTCGACGTGACGAGCTGGCCCTGCGCATTGGTCTGGAACGAGCCGTCGCGCGTGTACGCGTTGGTGCCGTCCGGCATCAGCACCTGGAAGAAGCCCGCGCCGTTGATCGCGACGTCCTTCGAGTTGCCGGTCTGCGTGAGGCCGCCCTGCGTGTACAGGCGCTCGGTCGCGACCTGCTGCACGCCGGTGCCGAGCTGCAGGCCCGACGGCAGCTCGGTCTGCTGCGTCGAATTCGCGCCGGGCTGGCGGATGGTCTGGTACAGCAGATCCTCGAACACCGCGCGCGACGCCTTGAAGCCGTTCGTGCTGGTGTTCGCGAGGTTGTTCGAGATCACGTCCATCTGCGCCTGCTGCGCATTCATGCCGGTGGCGGCGATGTAGAGCGAACGGTTCATTTGAATCTTCTCCTGATAGCGAGGGCCGTGCCGCTCAGCTGAAATTGAGCAGCTGGTTCGCCGTCTGCTCGTTCTGGTCGGCCGTCTGGATCAGCTTCGACTGAAGCTGGAACGCGCGCGCGTTGTCGATCATCGCGACCATCGCGGTCACCGGGTTCACGTTGCTGCCTTCGAGCGAATTCGGCGTGACGACCACGTTCGGGTCGACGTCGGCCGGATTGCCGTCGGCGGTGCGGAACAGCCCGTCGTTGCCGCGCGTGAGCGTGGCCGGGTCGGGATTGACGAGCTTCATCTGGTCGACGATCGCGACGGCGGTGGGCGGGTCGCCCGGCATCAGCGCGGACACCGTGCCGTCCTTGCCGATCGTCACTTCCGCGTTCGGCGGCACCGAGATCGGGCCGCCGTTGCCGATCACCGGCAGGTTGCTCGCGTTCACGAGCTGGCCGTTCTCGTCGACGTGCAGGTTGCCGGCGCGCGTGTACGCCTCGCTGCCGTCGGCCGTCTGCACCGACAGCCAGCCGGCGCCCTGCACGGCCACGTCGAGCGGGTTGCCGGTGCGCGTGATCGGACCCGGCGCGTAATCGGCGCCGGGCGTGGACGCCAGCACGTAGGTGCGCGTCGTCGTCGGGTCGATGTTGCTGCCGTCGCCGAAATTCATCGGCACCGCGCGATACGTCGCGAGCTGCGCGCGAAAGCCCGTCGTCGACGCGTTCGCGAGGTTGTTCGCGACCACCGCCTGCTGGTCGAGCGACTGCGACGCGCCCGTCATCGCCGTATAGATCAGTCGGTCCATGGCTGCCGGTTATCCGCGCTTACAGGTTGATGAGCGTCTGGTCGACGGTCTGCTGCGTCTTGATCGTCTGCGCGTTCGCCTGGTAGTTGCGCTGCGCGGTGATCAGGTTGACGAGCTGCGCCGTCAGATCGACGTTCGAGTTCTCGAGCGCGCTGCCCTGCAGCGTGCCGTGGTTCGTGCTGCCCGGCGCCGACACCTGCGGCACGCCCGACGCCGACGATTCGGCGTACTGGTTGCCGCCGAGGTTCACCAGCCCGTTCGGGTTGTTGAAGTTCGCGATCGCGATCTGGCCCAGCACGGCGGTCTGGCCGTTCGAGTAGTTGCCGGTCAGCTTGCCGTCGGCGCCGATCGTGTAGGTCGTCAGCGTGCCGCTCGCGTAGCCGTCCTGCGCGAGGTTGTTCACGCCGTTCTTGCCGCCGTACTGCGTCGTGCCGGTCAGGTTGAGCGTCAGTTGTTGCGGCGTCGTGGAGCCGTCGGTGGTCGGCACCGTGAAGTCGAACTGGCCGAGCGACGTGGTCGGCGTGGTCGAGCCCGGCAGCGTCGTGCTCTTGATCGCGCCCGACGAATCGAAGGTGATCGTGCCGAGGTCGGTCGGGGTCGCGGCGCCCTGCACGTTCGCATACGCTTCCCACGTGCCGGCCGCCGACTTCACGAAGTACATGTTCACCGCTTGCGAGCCGCCGAGCGAGTCGTACACCTGGATCGACGTCGAATAGTTGTACGTCGTGTTGTCGTTCGGGTCGAACGGCGTCTTGGCCGGCACCTTGTCCTGCGAGTTCAGGTTGAACTGGCCGGTGATCTTGGTCGTCGCGGTCGGCGCGATGTTGCTGGTCGGCGCCTGCAGCGGCACGGTCTGCGCGGTGTTGATCACGCCGCCGCCGTTGGCCGCGTAGCCCATCAGGTTACGGCCCTGCGAGTCGATGATGAAGCCGTTCTTGTCGCGCTGGAACGTGCCGTCGCGCGAGTACGTCGTCACGCCGTTGTTCGACATCTGGAAGAAGCCGTTGCCGTTGATCGCGACGTCGAGCGACGAGTTCGTCGTGTTGATCGTGCCCTGCCCGAAGTTCTGCTGCACCGCGTTCAGCGACGTGCCGATGCCGATCTGCGTGTTGACCGACGTCGCGACCGAGTTCGCGTACATGTCGGCGAATTGCGCGGTGCTCGACTTGAAGCCGACCGTGTTCGCGTTCGCGATGTTGTTGCCGATCACGTCGAGCGCGTTCGATGCGCCGGCGAGGCCGCTCAGACCCTGTTGATAACCCATTTCGGTCTCCGTTAGGAAAAAGCTCGATCAATCAGTTGGTGGTGGTGTCGCCGGACGAGGACGACTTCGTGTTCGGGAAGATCGACGCAACCTGGGTGAGCCCCACCGTCGTGCCGTTCGACAGCACGAGCCCGGCGGTGCCGTCCGCCTGCTTGATCACGCTCTGCACCGTCGCGGCCGCGAGCACGGTCGGCGCATACGTCTTGCCGTCGCTGCCCGTGTACTGCGCGCTCACGGTGTAGGTGCCGTCGGGCAGCGCGTTGCCGGCCGCGTCCGTCGGCGTCCAGTTGAACGGCACGGTGCCGGCCGACTGCTTGCCCGCGTCGATCGTGTTGACGACGGCGCCCGTCTTGTCCTTCACGGTGATCGTCAGGTTCGACACGTCGTTCGCGAGCGACACGCCGAACGGCGACGCCGCGCCGCCCTTCACGCCGACCGAATTGCCCGGCGCGAGCACGTTGGTGCCGATCAGCAGCGCGGCCTGCGTCTGCTGGCCGGCCGCGAGCTGCGACGACAGCGACGTGAGCGACGTGTTCAACTGCGCGATGCCGCTCACCGTGTTGATCTGCGCGAGCTGCGACGTCATCTGCGAACTGTCGACGGGGCTCGTCGGATCCTGGTTCTGCAACTGCGTGACGAGCAGCTTCAGGAACGTCGCCTGCAGGTCGCTCGCCGACGTGCCGTTGGTCGACGACACTTTGTTGGTGTTCATCGTGTCGGTCGGCAGCGTCGACACGTTGGTGCCGTTGCTGCCGATCGTCGTGTTGGAGGAAGTCATCCTGGGTGGCCTTCTGTCGGAACTGTCGGTGTCGGGTCGGTCGGGTCGGCGGCGCGCGGCTTACGAGCCGATCGTCAGCGTCTTGAGCATCAGCGTCTTCGCGGTGTTCAGCGTCTCGACGTTGGCCTGGTACGAGCGCGACGCCGAGATCATGTTCACCATCTCCTGCACCGGATCGACGTTCGGCATCTGCACGTAGCCGTTCGCGTCGGCGGCCGGGTTCGCCGGGTCGTAGGTCGATTTCATCGGCGACGGGTCGTCCATCACCTTCGTCACGCGCACGCCGCCCACGCCCTGGCCGGACGCGGTGCGCGCGCTGCCCATCGGGTCGGTCGCGAACACGACCTGCTTGGCCTTGTACGGCTTGCCGTCGGGGCCGGTCGCGCTGTCGGCGTTCGCGAGGTTCGACGCGGTCACGTTCAGGCGCTGCGATTGCGCGGACAGCGCCGAACCGGCGACGCCGAAGATGTTCATCAACGAAGGCATGGAGGCTCCTTGTGCTTGGGTCCGGGTCCGGATTCGGAAGCGGCGCTTACGAGTTCGTCGAGATCGCGGCGATCATCGCCTTGATCTGCTGGGTCATCACGGTCATCCCGGTTTCGTAGTGCAGCGCGTTGTTCGCGAACTGCACGCGCTCGACGTCGAGATCGACCGTGTTGCCGTCGAGCGACGGCTGCAGCGGCATCCGGTATTGCGCGCGGCCGTAGTCGTCCGACGGGCCGCCGGTCGGAATCAGCTTCGCGGTGCCGGCCATGTGGCCCGGCGCCGTCGACACCATCGACATGCCGCTCGTCACGCCGGCCGGCTGCGCCATCGGCAGTGGCGCGGCGTTGCTCGGCGCGAGGCCGCCGCCCGTCTGCTTCAGCGAGCGCGCGAGCGTCGACGCGAAATCGACGTCGCGGGCCTGGTAGCCGGGCGTGTCGGCGTTCGCGATGTTCGACGACAGCAGTTCCTGCCGGTAGGCGCGCACGTCGAGCGCCTGTCGGCCGAACGCGAATTCCGCATCGAGTTTGTCCAGCATGTGTGCGTCTCTCCGTATGAAGCGCTGCACGCCCCTCGCGCCGGATGGCGGCCCGAGCGGCTTTTTTCCATGACAGCGATGGTAGGCGCGGCACGCAACCGGCAATCGGGCGAATAACGCGGCAAAGACCCCCTCTATTCATCGTTTGCGCGACGCCCGCGCTCCCTAGAATGCGAAGCGAATCAACGGATCGAGGACACGGCGATGACGGGCGGCGCACTTCGCGACAGGAACGGGCGGCTCACGCACGTCCGGCGTGCATTCGCGCTCGCCGCGGCGCTGTGGATCGCCGCGCCCGCCGTGCACGCGGACGACGGGATGATCGTGATTCCCGGACGCGGCGAGACGGCCGAAACCGCGCTCGCGCACGCCAACGCGGTGAGCGGCGGGCAGTTCGGCGCGAATGCGGGCGCCGCTTCCGCTTCGGGCGCGCAGCGCGCGGCCGGCGGAGCGAGCGCTGCGACCGGCGCCGGCTACGCGGCGCAACCGGCCGGCCAGATGGTCGTGACGAGCGTGCCGCCGCCGGCCGCCGCGCCGGCTCCCGCGCCGGTCCCCGTCTACGCAGCCCGCGCGAACGCCGGGTACGGCGCGTCGCCGCGTGCGGCGGACCCGGCCGCCATCGCGACGGTCGTCGCCGGCACGGCCGAGCCGGCATCGAATGCCGCGCGGCCGGCGCCGCCACCGGCAGCATCGGCCCC
>NZ_JAIZRS010000033.1:0-74000 GCF_020419985.1 Burkholderia sp. AU32262 | reverse complement strand
ATCGGCTCGTGATCAACGCGCAGAACTGCGTGCACTGCAAGACTTGCGACATCAAGGACCCGACGCAGAACATCGTGTGGGTCACGCCCGAAGGCGGCGGCGGGCCGAATTACCCGAACATGTAACGCAAACGCATCCCCGCGCCCGCGGGCGCGAACGAACCGGAGTGAGACGATGAGCAATGCAGCGAAGGAAGTCGTGGTGGTGAGCGGTGTCCGTACCGCGATCGGCGATTTCGGCGGGAGCCTGAAGGATTTCTCGCCGACCGACCTCGGCGCGAAGGTGGTTGCCGAAGTGCTGTCGCGCGCGAACGTGCCCGGCGATGCGGTCGGCCATGTCGTATTCGGCCACGTCGTGAACACCGAGCCGAAGGACATGTATCTCGCGCGCGTCGCGGCGATCAACGGCGGCGTCGCGCAGCACACGCCGGCGCTGACCGTGAACCGCCTGTGCGGCTCCGGCCTGCAGGCGATCGTGTCGGCCGCGCAGACGATCATGCTCGGCGACGCCGACGTCGCGATCGGCGGCGGCTCGGAAAGCATGAGCCGCGCGCCGTACACCGTGCCGGCCGCGCGCTTCGGCCAGCGCATGGGCGACGCGAAGCTCGTCGACATGATGCTCGGCGCGCTGCACGATCCGTTCCAGACGATCCACATGGGCGTGACGGCCGAGAACGTCGCGAGGAAATACGACATCTCGCGTGAAGCGCAGGACGCGCTGGCGCTCGAATCGCATCGTCGCGCGGCGCGCGCGATCGCCGAAGGGCGCTTCAAGGACCAGATCCTGCCGATCTCGATCCGCACGAAGAAGGGCGAGGTCGCGTTCGACACCGACGAGCACGTGCGTCACGACGCGAGCGCGGACGATTTCACGAAGCTCAAGCCGGTGTTCGCGAAGGAGAACGGCACCGTGACGGCCGGCAACGCGTCGGGCATCAACGATGCGGCCGCCGCCGTGCTGATGATGAGCGCGGACGCCGCGCGCGCAGGGCGTGAAGCCGCTCGCCCGTCTCGTCGCGTATGCGCACGCGGGTGTCGATCCGGCGTACATGGGCATCGGCCCGGTGCCGGCCACGCAGAAGGCGCTCGAACGCGCCGGCCTCAAGATCGGCGATCTCGACGTGATCGAAGCCAACGAGGCGTTCGCCGCACAGGCTTGCGCGGTCACGCAGGAACTCGGCCTCGATCCGGCCAAGGTCAACCCGAACGGCTCGGGCATCTCGCTCGGTCACCCGATCGGCGCGACCGGCGCGCTGATCACGGTGAAGGCGCTGTACGAACTGAAGCGCATCGGCGGGCGTTACGCGCTCGTGACGATGTGTATCGGCGGCGGCCAGGGGATTGCGGCGATCTTCGAGAACATCTGATAATCGACCGCTCAGCCTCCGAATACACAGGAATCGTCATGGCCATCGAAACCGTCGGCGTCGTGGGCGCCGGAACCATGGGTAACGGCATTGCGCAAACCGCCGCCGTTGCAGGACTGAACGTCGTGATGATCGACGTCAGCGACGCCGCGCTCGACAAGGGCCTCGCGACGCTGAAGGGCAGCCTCGAGCGGCTCGTGTCGAAGGATAAGCTCGACGCGGCCACGCGTGACGCGGCACTCGCCCGCATCACGACGTCGACCGACTACGCGACGCTCGCCGCGGTCGACATCGTGATCGAGGCCGCGACCGAGAACGTCGAGCTGAAGGGCCGCATCCTGAAGCAGATCGAGGCCGTCGCGCGCCCGGACGCGATCATCGCGACCAACACGTCGTCGATCTCGATCACCGCGCTCGCGGCGCCGCTCGCCGATTCGTCGCGTTTCCTCGGCATGCATTTCTTCAACCCGGTGCCGCTGATGCCGCTCGTCGAGATCATTCGCGGGCTGCAGACGAGCGACGCGACCGTGTCGGCCGTGCGCGCGCTGACCGAGCGTTTCGACAAGTCGCCGATCGGCGTGCGCAATTCGCCGGGCTTCGTCGTGAACCGGATCCTCGTGCCGATGATCAACGAAGCGTTCTTCGTGCTGGCCGAAGGCATCGCGTCGGCCGAGGAGATCGACGCGGGGATGAAGCTCGGCGCGAACCACCCGATCGGGCCGCTCGCGCTGGCCGACCTCGTGGGCCTCGACGTGTGCCTCGCGGTGATGGACGTGTTCGCGAAGGACTTCGGCGATCCGAAGTATCGCGCGTGCCCGCTGCTGCGCGAGATGGTGTCGGCAGGGCGGCTCGGGAGGAAGACCGGGCGCGGCGTGTACGACTACGGCAAGTAAGCCGGTTGTCCCATGGTGTTTCATGCGGCCGCCTTCGGGCGGCCGCATGCTTTGTATGGCGCGCGCGGCGTGATGACGCGTCGTGTACCGACAGGTCGCGCTACAGCAGCCGCTCGGACAGGACGCGAAATGCGACGTCGGGCACGACGAAGCACAGCGGTTCGCCGGTCGCGCCGATGCGGGCGAGAAAGTCGCCGCCGCCGACGGGGCCGACCGTCTTCAGCGGCCGCACCGCGTCGACGTCGATCGGCAGGTCGATCGACGCATACGCGAGGCGGTCGCAGTCCTCGACGTGGGCGACGGCCGCGTGCTGCAGCGACAGGGTTGCCACGGCCGCGCGCCAGTCGTCGAAGATCGGTGCGAAGGCGGCGGGCAGCGTCCGGTCGTGCGACGCTTCGGCCGTGCAGCGGAAGTCGGGTGCGCTGCCACCGCTTGCCGCCAGCCGCGTGTCGTAGCGTCCGTCGTGCGCCGCATGCGTGAAGGGCCGCGCGAGATGCGACGGCAGCGCGTCGCTGAACAGCCGGCTGCCGAGCGCATAGAGCGGGTGGTCGAACACGTTCTTCACGAACAGCACGGTGCGCTCGGCCGGCACGCCGTCCGGCAGCGCGTCGACGTAGAGCCGCCAGTTGCTTTGCAGCGGCGACGGAAACAGGCGGCGCAGCGGGCCGGCGAGACGCGGGCCGAAGTGGCGATGCCGGTAGGTGAGCGTCGTGAACAGCGTGCGGCCGCCTCGGCTCGCGAGTGTGACGCCGCGCGGCACGAGATGCTCGACGGCCGCGACGTCGACGACCCACGTGCAATATACGACATGCTCGACGTCGCTCGCGAGCTGCAGGAACGGCAGCCGCGACAGCAGCGCGCGGCGTGCGCGCAGCAAGGGACGGCTCGCGACCATCCGGTTGGCGAGCCGCCCGGCGAGGCCGGTGGACGGGTAAATGAAGGCGTTGTCGTTGCGCATGGGCGGCATTGTGCCGGGGTTGTCGCATGCTCGGAAGAGGCGGCGAAGCTTTAGACGAACGGCGCGCGTATTTTGCCATCGGCGCACCGCGTGCTGCCGCTTGTGCAATGGATTCCGACGGCCGAGCCCGACGCATGACGTACGCGCGCAAAGGCCCGCCGTTCGCGCGTCAGTACCCCGACCCGCCGCCGCCCTGGTCGGTCACGATTGCCACGCCTGAACTCGTCCCGAGCCGCGTCGCGCCGGCTTCGAGCATCGCCAGCGCGGCCGCGCGATCGCGCACGCCGCCCGACGCCTTCACGCCGAGCGTCGGCCCGACGGTGCGGCGCATCAGCGCGACATTGGCGAGCGTCGCGCCGCCGTGGCCGAACCCGGTCGACGTCTTCACGAACGCGACGCCGAGATCGCGGCACATCTCGCACACGCGCACCTTCTCGTCGTCGGTCAGCAGCCCCGTTTCGAGGATCACCTTCAGCGGCACCGTGCCGCACGCGCGATGCACGGCGTCGATGTCGGCCTTCACGTCGTCGGCGCGGCCGCTTTTCAGCGCGCCGATGTTGATCACCATGTCGATCTCGCCGGCGCCCGCCGCGATCGCGGCGGTGGCTTCGAATGCCTTCGCGGCGGACAACCCCGCGCCGAGCGGAAAGCCGACCACGGCGCAGACGAGCACGCCGGTTTCAGCCAGCTCGCGCGCGGCGAGCGGCACGTTCGCCGAATTCACGCAGACCGAGTAAAAACGATGCTCGGCCGCCTGGCGGCAGAGTTCGCGGATCTGCGCGTCGCTCGCGTCGGGCGCGAGCAGCGTGTGATCGATGGTTTGGGCGAGCTGGGCGTTGGAAAGCGGCATGTGTCAGGACTCCACGGATCGTGTGCGGAAGGGGCACACGGAAAGTTGATGTTTTCACATCGGTTTGTTACAAATACGACATTCCGGCCGGGCCCGCGCGCCCGGCACGACGAACGACTCACGCGGCGGGCACGCAGGATACCGGCATGGAAACAAAGAAGGGCGAACGGATCAAGACCTTGATGAACGTGCTGCAAGGGCAGAACGCGATTCATCTGAGGGAAGTCGCCGAACTGTTCGGCGTGTCCGAAATGACGATCCGTCGCGATCTCGCGGACAACCCGCACGGCTTGAGCCTGATCGGCGGCTACGTGACGCGCCATTTCGCCGCGCAGCGCAGCGACATCGGCGAATACCTGATCAGCGCCGAGAACAACCGGCAGACGGAGGAAAAGCGCCGCATCGGCAAGCTCGCCGCGCAATTCGTGACGACCGGCGACACGATCTTCGTCGACTGCGGGTCGACCACGCCGTTCATCGTCGACTTCATTCCGGACGACCTCGAATTCACCGCGGTGTGCAATTCGCTGAACGTGTTCGCGAAGCTGCAGCAGAAGCCGCATTGCAACGTGATCCTGTGCGGCGGCGCGTATCACCGCCAGAACATGGTGTTCGAATCGGTCGCCGAAACGGGCATCCTCGATTCGGTGCGCGTGTCGAAGGCGTTCATTTCGGCGGCCGGCGTGAGCGAGCGCTGCGGCGTCACGTGCTTCAACTTCCACGAAGTCGACGCGAAGAAGAAAGTGATGGCGCGCGCGCAGAACCGCTTTCTGCTGGTCGATCACACGAAATTCGACGAAGTGCGCGCGGCCTATTTCGCCGAACTGACCGATTTCAACTACGTGATCTCGGACGGGGAGCTGAGCCGTCGCTACGAAACGGCGATCCGCGAGCACGGGATCGCGCTCGTGACCTGATGCGGCGCGGGCGGGCGGCGCGCCATGCAGCGCACTTCTCGTCGCGCCTCTCATCGCGCCTCTCATCGCATCACGCATCGCGGGCTTCCGCCGGGCCGAGGTAGCCCGTCAGCACTTCGAAGCGGCGCGATGCGCCCGCCGCCAGCGCCGCGACGTGGCCTTTGCGGCGTTCGGCTTCGTAACCCTCCGGCTCGCAGGTCGACGGCAGCGCGAACGCGGCGACCTGCTGGTCCGCGTTGTGCAGGATCCAGCGCGTCGCATGCGGAAATTGCTCGGGGCGGTATGAGGTGTGGAACGCGCCGCCGTCCGGATGCACGAGCCGGAAATGCGCGACGCCGTCGGCGTCCGTTTCAACGTCGTTCATGAAGAACACGATTTCGGGGTCGTACAGCGCGGGCGCATCGAGCGTCGCGAGCCGCGCCGGATCGCGCGCGAGCGTGGCCGTGTAGTCGCGCCACGCGGCGGTCGGCTTCACGTGAGCCGGCACGCTGTCGCGCAGCCGCAGCCCGCCTGGACGCAACGCTTGCACGAAGCGCCCGCCCGGCACGTACGCGTAGTTCAGATGGGCCATGTACATCAGGTCCATCGGCGTGCCGCCGAGGTTCGTCACGTCCATCGCGATCGTCATCCGCGCATCGTGCTCGGCCAGCCGCACCGACGGACGCGCGACGTAGTGACTGCCGAAGCCCTGCACGTATTCGAATTCGCCGGTCACTTCGACCGTCGCGCCGCGCGCATCCGAGCCGACAACGAGGCTCGCGCGGTCCATCGGCGCGCACGGCATCTCGCCGTGCAGCGCATGCGTGTCGTCCGGCCCCGGGCAGCCGTTGCGCAGCAGCCCGCTGTGGAACATGAAGCAGCCGTAGGTATCGATGATCGACGTCGCGCGCTTCGGCTGCCGGAACATGTGCTTCATCGTCAGGTCGCGGCCGTCGAATTCGGCGGCCCAGATCATCTGGCCGAGATACGGCAGCACGACGAGGTGCCCGCGGCGGTTGTCGAGCTTCAGCGCCTCGACGCCGGACGGATACGCGAACGCGGTGACGGTGAGGCCGTCGGTGCGGTACAGCGTGCGCGGCGCTTCGCGGAAGTCGTCTCGCCGCAGTTCGATCTCGCCCCGCATGGTCACGCTCCCGACGTGTTGCGCGTCGCGGCGTAGCGCGCGGGCGCATGGCCGTCGGCCGCCGCGTCGGGCGTGGCTGCCGGCAGATGGCGCAGGCAGTAGAAGCCGTAGTAGACGATCACGACGAAGCATGCGAGCGGCACGACGAACGCGAGCTGCATGTTGCCGCCGGTGTGATCGGAGATCAGCCCCTGGATCAGCGGCACGACCGCGCCGCCGACGATGCTCATCACGAGGATCGAGCCGCCGTATTCGGTGTCCTTGCCGAGGCCGTCGATCGTCAGGCCGTAGATCGTCGGCCAGCACGGGCCGAGGAACATGCTCACGCACACGGCCGCATACACGGCGGTGATGTCGTGCACGCCGATCGTGTACGCGAGCAGCGCGATGCACAGGATGCCGTAGACGATCAGCACCTTGGCCGGGCCGACGCGTTTCATCACGAGCGTCGCGACCAGCTTGCCGACGAAGAACGCGAAGAACGTCGCGAGCAGGTAGCGCGATGCGCCGCGCTCGGTGAGGCCGCCGATCTGCATCGCGAGCCGGATCGTGAAGCTCCACACGCCGACCTGCGCGCCCACATACAGGAATTGCGCGACCACGCCCGCGACGAAGCGCCGGTTGCCGAACAGGCGCGCGAGCGTGCCGCGCGCGTCGATCCGGTGCGTGACCGCACCCGCGCCGTGGCCCTTGCACGCCGGGTACGGCGTGAGCGCGAACACGATGAACACGGCGACGAGCACGACGATCAGCCACTTGTACGGTTCGAGCGTGGCCTGGATCATCGCGAGCTGGTGCCTGTGCGCGTCGGCGGCCGACATCGCCGCGAGTTGCGCATGCGACGCGTCCCCTTCCTTGAAGATCAGGAAGCTGCCCATGTAGACGCCGGCCATCGCGCCGAACGGATAGAACGTCTGCGAGATGTTCAGGCGCCGCGTGCTGGTGTCGCGCGGGCCCATCAGCGTCGAATACGAATTCGATGCCGTTTCGAGAAACGACAGGCCCGCGGCGATCACGAACAGCGCGACGAGGAACATCCCGTACTTCGCCATCGATGCGGCAGGGAAGAACAGCAGGCAGCCGGTCGTGTAGAGCAGCAGGCCGACGAGGATCGTCGTCTTGTAGCTGAACTTCTTCACGACGGTCGCGGCCGGAATCGCGAGGAAGAAGTAGCCGAGATAGAACGCGGACTGCACGAACGCCGATTCGAAATCGGACAGGAAGAACGATTTCTTGAACTGCGCGATCAGCACGTCGTTCAGGTTCGCGGCGGTGCCCCACAGCGCGAACAGGCAGCACAGCAGCGTGAACGCGAAAAGCGGCGTGCGGTTCAGGTAATAGCCGTCGGGGGCGTGTTCGATCCGGGCTCGGCTCATGGGTGTCTCCTTCCCAATGTCTCGTCGATGAAGGCGCCGGTCAGAGGCCGGCGTCGCGGAGGAAGCGTTCGAACGTCGCGGCGTCGGCGTACGACTTCTGCGTGCCGAGGCCCGTGACCGAATGCGCGGCGTACGCGGACGCGTGGCGCATCGCGTCGAGCGCGTCGCGCGACGCGGCATAGCAGCGCGCGAAGCAGCCGATATACGCGTCGCCGGCGCCCGTCGTGTCGCGCGCGTCGACCGGGACACCCGGCACGTGCCGCGCGCCGTCGCGCGACACCAGCAGCGAGCCGTTGCTGCCGAGCGTGACGAGCACGTGCTTGAGCCCGCGCGCGACCAGCGCTTCGGCGGCACGGGTGGCACGCTCGCGCGAATCGACCGGCATGCCCGACACGATCGCGAGCTCGGTTTCGTTCGGCACGAAGAATTCGACGGAACGGATGCGTTCGAAATCGAGGTCGGCCACGGCGGGCGCGGGGTTCAGCAACACCGGAATGCCGTGCCGCGCGCCGAATTCGATTGCGTAATAGACGGTGTCGAGCTCGATTTCGAGCTGAAGCACGATCAGCGCGCATTCGGCGAGCATCGGCGCGGCCGCGTCGATGTCGGCCGGCCGCAGGTGGCGGTTCGCGCCCTTGACGATCAGTATGCTGTTGCTCGAATCGGGCTCGACGAAGATCGGCGCGACGCCGCTCGACACGCCGGCGACCTTGCGCACGTGCGTGGTGTCGATGCCTTCGCGCTCGAAGTTGCGGATCGTGTTGTCGGCGAACACGTCGTCGCCGACCTTCGTGACCATCACGACGCGCGCACCGAGCCGCGCGGCCGCGACGGCCTGGTTCGCGCCCTTGCCGCCGCAGCCGAGTTCGAAGTTCGGCGCCTCGAGCGTTTCGCCCCGAACGGGCATGCGCGAGACATAGGTCACGAGGTCGACCATGTTGCTGCCGATGACGGCGATTGTCTCCATCTGTTGTCTCTTCCTTGGTATAGGGGGGCGACCGCGCGCGTGGTCGGCGGTTCACGAAATATGATAATAAAATCACATGAAGTGTGAAAATGCAATCCCGTGATGTTATTGGGGTCACTTTTTGGTCGACGGGCAGGCGGGTGAAAACCCCATCCTGGTGTCGGCATACGAAAAAGGTCGCACTTGGATGAAGGGAGGCAATGTGCAAAAAGACCTAGGCCGGAAATCCACCCAGTGCGAGCAGGGTATCGAACCGGTGATCGCCATGCGCAGTACCGGACATGGCAGTTGCCCTGGCAAATAGCGCTGGGTCGTTGAACGCACGCATGCTTGGCTGCATCGCTTCCGTCGCCTCCGTATTCGTTTCGAGCGACGTACGGACGTTCACGGCGCGTTCCTCAAACTCGGTCGCTGCCTGATCTGCTGGAATACCCTCCGGCGCGTCGAGCCGTCTTGATGAAACCGTCTCTCAGGAACCGAGCGGATTACAGATCCGCTGGATAGGCAAGCGGCGAAGTGCCCCGGCATGACAGTGACGAGTTGGACGCCACAACATACGCACTGCGAGCCGCCTCCCGCAGCGCGAGCCACGCGACCCGGTTTTCGCTTTCCGGGAGACGTGCTGCATGACACAAGATGCGGCGGCTTCGTTGCGCCTGGTGGCACATTTCTTCGCGCCAGTACCTGACGATGCGCACGACCTCATTACTGTAGCGTCTTTAGACCGCGATGCCTACGGAGGCCAATGCCATGAGACCAAAGGTTTCGAACTCCCCCAGCATTTCGAGGGAAGCAGATACAACGCCGGAAAATTTGTCGCCATCGTCTTCGGTTGCTTCGCAACCGCGAGCCGTGTTTCGGCCAGCAGGGATGCCGGGGAATTTCCAGTCGCGAGCAAATACCCGATCCGAGAACACGGCGTCCATAGGTTCCGGCTCCATTCGGCAGTCGGGCAATTTCATAAACCTTTCCCGTACGCCCCGCAGGCCCTCTGTATTCTCAGGGACCGGAACAGGTACGCTTGGTGAACATGCTACCCAACCGGTGCCAGCGCGGCCTCAGCGCCTCGCCGGGTCGCAGCGGGGAGTTCGCACGGTTGATTACGACTTTGCGAGGAAAGGGCCATCTCGGGAGGCAATCGCCTACCGTCCTGTTGGTGGCCTCGATGCGAAGGTCCTGCTCGAACAGCGCAAGCGGCAACAGCTCTATTTGCAACATACCGCCAGATATTCACGCGCGGACGTGCTGGACCTTGCGACCGCCAACGTGCTTGCAGGGAAAAAGGGGCATCCGAGGGCGCTCGCCTTTCTGGATCCGGAGGGCAAGACAGATGTGTCGCTGTTTTTGCTTGGCCGGTATGTGGACGCGCTCGACAAATGCACGCTGCGCTCGGGGGACGGCCGGCACGAGCCTCTGCAAGACCCGCAGGTCGAGCAGCGCATAGAGGATGTGGCGCACTACTTGGTCAAGGCGGAGTGGTTGAATGGTGGGTCCGTCTATCACCTGGCCCACTTGTCGAACCGGCTGAGCAAGTTCGAACGTCTTCCCGCAGCTCTGGGTGCAATCGAGAAAATCGCTCGCGAGGTGATGGGACGTGGGGGAGACGCGGACTTTAGGGATCTAAAGGTGACGGCACTTCTGCTCAACGCGTTTTCGAAGCTCCCGAGCGAACCGCGTAATGCGGCGCTATCCCATGTCGCAAATGTTCTGCTGGAAGACGGGGACTGCCTCGCCAGACTGGAAGGACAGGGCCTCAGTATGGCACTCAATGCATTTTCGCAAAGTGCTGACGTCTCCCAATGTGCGCAAGCGGCAGCGAATCTTGCTCAGCGTCTCGCGAGCACGCCGACGTTGGCGACGACGCTGGACGCGCAAGGCGTAAGCAACGTGCTCGGCGCGCTTGCCAAGTGGCCGGGAGATTCTTTGTGCGCGGCGGCAACCGAAAATGTCGCCGCACGCTTGAACAACAGCAGTACGATCCTTGCCGATCTGTCGCCGCAGGGTGTTAGCAACGCGCTCGCGTCGCTGGCGCGAGACGGACTCAAAGACCCATCGCAAACGGGGTTACGGCTTCTTGTCGAGCGTCTGCAAAACGAGTCCGCGCTGCGCAGTCAGCTGAGCGCACAGGAAGTCGCCAGCGTACTCAATATCGTCAGCAAATGGCCTTCGGCGCGCCCCTGTATCGAAGTCGCGCAAGCGCTTACTGATCGCCTCAAAAACGAGCCGGCATTGCGGGAAAAGCTGCAAGAGCAGTCCCTTGCGAATGCGTTGACCGCCCTATCGAAATGGCCGGAGCAGGCTGTCTGCAAGGCGGTCGCGAGCACGCTTGCTGAGCGTATCGTTTCTGAACGCGACCTTCAGGTCGGCTTCAATGAACAGGAGATCAGCAACGTATTAGGCGCGCTGTCGAAATGGCCGGATTTGCCCTATTGCAAGGAAGCCGCGCTCACGCTCATTCCGCGCATCGCGACCGATCCGAGCGTCGTCCGCTCTTTCAACCAGCAGGAGGCGGTTCAAACGCTCAATGCATTGCGGACGTGGGCGAAGCACCCCGGATGTATGCGGGCGGCTCGCGCACTGGCGGGCGTTCTCGTGCCGAGTGAAAACGATCAAGGTCCGTTAGCCCGTCGCCTCACTGGGGGCCACGTCAGTTTGACAGCGAATGCGCTCAGTTATTGGCCGGAAGACGACCAGTGCCGCGATGCGGCACTTACTCTGATTCGTCGCTTGCGTGCAGAAGGCGACCTGGTGAAGCACCCGTTGGATTCCCTCAATGCGCTATCTGCAATGGCGCGGCTTGCACATGTCCTGGAATTCCCCGACGGGGCCCGCGAGATCGCCCAACGCTTGCGCAGTGACGAGGAGGCAATCGCTACTGCCGGTGCACAGGAAATTTCAGGCATGCTCGTCGCGCTGTGCAAATTCCCGCAGTACGACTCCTGTACAGAACTTGCTGCCGCATTAGCCGCACGCCTCGTCGGCGATGCAGAGTTCCGCAAAGGCTTTTCTGCTCATCAAATGAGTGGGACGCTGAACGCGCTCAGCAAGATGCCGGATCTTCCAGGTAGTGCAGAAGCTGCTCGGGAGTTGGCAAGGCAACTTGATCAAGACAGGTCCAAGCTCAACGCGATGAACAGCGAGGACGTCAGCAACACGCTTAACGCCTTGTCCCATTGGACCGCCGAGCCGGCCGCCCTAAAGGTCGCCGGTGCGCTTGGTCAGCGGATCCATGAGGACGATGGTCTTTGCGCGACGTTCAACGATCAGGGACTGTCGAACACGCTCGTCGCACTGAGTAAATGGCCTGACGATGAGCAGTGTGTTGCAGGTGGACGGGCGCTTGCCGAGGCGCTCATCGAGCGCCGTGCTGAATTTGCCTATCCGGAGAAATTTGAAGCGCGTTCGCTTGCCACGATCGCCAACGCGTTGAGTCGCTGGCCTCGTGAGCCGGCATGCACCACCGCTTTGCAGGCCATCGCCGAAACGCTATCCGAGGGCAAGCGGCAATGGAGCGAGTTCAACATGGTGTCGCTCGCGCAACTCGCGAATGCGATGTCACGCCTCCATTCGGCGGACGATAGTGCCGACGACCTACAAGCTCTTTCGCAGACATGTCTGCACATGCTTGCGGCCCATCTCGACACGCACAAGAGCGAGCTGCTCGGAACAGCTTCCGCCAAACATATCGGCGTTATCTTCAAGGCGCTAGGTTCGGCCAACATGCAGAAGGCGATGAAGCCGCTCGTCCCGACTGCCCTTGGACGCGTCCATGCGTTGATCGACACGGACGCCCTGCGCGGCGAAAACCTGGAGTCGCTGGGAACACTGTGCATGGGCCTCGTGCCGGTACAGCGAAGCCCGGAACTCGTGCGTCATCGCAAAGCCGCACTAAAGCTGATGGATCGGCTAAAGCCGATTGCGGATCGTAAGATTCAATTGTTGTTGGATCAGGCAGATTCCACACCCGGAAATAGTCGAGAGGATCAGTCTGCTACTGGCGAGCCGGCAGAACAGTTCGATACGCGTCGCCCCGCCCTGACTTTCGTGCACATCCTGAAGTCGTTTGCGATCACGCAAAGCTTGTGGAAAACGCGCTGGGTAGACGCGCCACGTACCGAGGTGGCACAGCAGCGTGCGGAGCTAAAAGGTTGGGTCGAAAGCCTGCTCGAGCGCACGCGCGACACGGTCACCACCGATCTGCAGGAGATGAGTTGGAATCTCATTGCGCAGATCGAAGTCGGCGACGACATTCTCAATGCGCTGGATGTTCGTATGCGCAGAGATGAAGCTTTGTTGACGGCAAAGAGCAAACCCATTCCGCTCGACCTCGATAAGCTGCAGGCGAGCATGAAGACGAAGCCAGGCACGCTGCGTCCGGTTCGGCCAGGAGAAGGATCGCCGCACTACACGCTCATTGATATGACCGGCAAGACGTTGCGGAGCGAAGAGTCCGAAGGTGGACCCCAGTATTCCTTCTATTCACGCTTGACGGGCCAGCCTGTGACAGAAGTCAAGCTACCTGGTCCCTTGAGCCCCTTCATGCTGGCGCGCACGATCAACCACAACGGCGAGCAGTGGCGCTTCGATATGTTCGGCGGCAGCCATTTGAAGGTGCCGAGTATGCGTCCGCAAGCCATCCTGGCGGGTTCAAAGCGTGGATACGGCCGGCTTCCGGCGATTCGGTACTCGGACAGCGCGCCGACGAGCCCATTTATGAAGCTGGTCTCAAAGCTGGGGCCGCAGCGAGAGGATTGGTCGCGAATTCAGCGCTCCCTACTCGAGATCGTGCCCGCCGACCACGCCGTGGAAGGGACGGTGAGGATTGGCTGGTTCCCGGACGTGCCCGGACCGGAACATCCGTTCAAGCCGGTGGATCCCGCCTCCGGCAAGGAAATAAAGCTATGTCCGAACGACGGTTGCGGGTTCTTGCGCTACGAGGCCGCCATGCAGATTCCGGTCGTGGCTGAGCTCATCAATGCGTGGCCCGCTTGTCGAGATGGCCACGCCGACCAAGCACAGCGCAAGCTAATCGAGTCGTTCAAGCAAGAGCCCAGTTACATGGCTCCCCAGGCGCTACAGCACTTCCCTCGCGACGAAGCAGCGGTCAAGGAGGCGAGCGATCTTATCGAGGAAAAGCTGAATGAACTGGTCAAGGCAACGACGGTTGTCGGCAAGGCACCGGGGCTCGACGCGCGCCGGCCTGGTCCTCTGGATCCGGACAACGTCACAAAGCTCGAGCAGTATCGATTGCTCGTCAACGGCGGCTACGAAGGGCGCAAGATCCGGGCGGTGCCGTCTGCCGACGACAACCTCCACCTACCCAGGCAAAAGGGCGAGACGTTCGACAAAAAGGGCGGTGCCGTCCTGCTGGGGAAGCCGCCGTACGACAAGGAAAACTTGTTGCCTATTGAGGAAGACCGTGTGAAGACGATAGGGTCTGGCGATGTCACGGCGAAGTTCCTGAGTAACGACTGCTTTGCGATCCAATATAGTTATGCGGGCTTCGATGACGCCAAGCAGTCGGATGCAGACATTCTCCATAGCAAAGGGATGCTGATTATTCCGCCGAAAGGATCCTGGCCAGAGGCGTACCAGCACCTTGATCTAGCATGTTCCACGGAAGACATGAAGACGCTGTCTACTTGGACGGAATCTCGAAACCGCGCGCAATCGCCCACGTCGATGACGACAACGGGCAGCCTTCGTGTGAAGGATCTGCTGTTGCCTGGCGAACTAGGCGCGGTGCCGATCAGAGAGTTGCGCAAGCGGGACATGGACACCGATGGAGATGACGCATATGTATTTGCCGGTTATCCCAAACTCACCGAACACATCGCGAAAGTTGTAACGGATCGCGCAAGTCGCAAGGGCGTACATCGCTCGTTTAAGCCGCCGAAGACGGCACAGACGGCCTTTGATTCGGATCGTCACTACCACGCGGGGCGTGCGCGAAACATCATCGACGCCCAACAGGGAGATGCGCTCGTAGGCAAGGCCAGCATGGCGGCCGTCCGCTTTATGGCGCAACCTGAGGCATTGCGTCACAAAATGGCGGAGGACTGGATGTTCGGTACCTATGACGGTGTCGATCGCGATCTTCGCAATACGTTGCAGGATCTGATTTCGGACAGCAGCCCGAATCGCGCGATGCTCGACGAGCAGTTCGAGGCGGCGCAGCAGGCCGTCGAGGCGGCTCATCATCCTGTCGCCAAGGAGGTCGCTGAACTATTGCACGGGGCCATCGCCGATTGGCGGCGGACGCTGGACGGTGAGAAGGCAACGCCAGCCGTTTCGACCGGTGCTGAACTTCAAAAGCGGTTTCCGGAATTGGCGGAGAGCTACGGCAAGGCCCAAGCGCCCGTCGATCGAATCGCCGCAATCCTCGATCACTATCCCGTGTGTCGCCTGCCGGCATCGAAATTCCCGCAAGGGCAACCTGGCTATGTGAAAGGAGAAGTCGAACTTACGGCGCGCAATCTGCTGACGCTGGCAGTCAAAGTGGGTACTGATGCGCTCAAATCGAACACCGGGACGGAGACCTTCATGTCGGTCATGGCGTTGTTCGAACGTGTCGAGAAGCAATACGACGAACGTGTCAGGACGGTTCCCTACGGAAAAGAGACAGCGCGCCTGTTGCGAGATGACCGCTTCGATGCCGATAGCGCGTTGGAACAATTGCGTAAGATGCCTTCCATGGCTGCAGCCGTCATGGAAACCTCGATCGAGCAGCAGCAGCGCTTCGGTCTGTTGGCGCGATCGCTCACTCCGCGTGAGCGCATCGCGCAAACTGCGTCACAGGCGGAGATCGAGGCGGAAGCAAAGCGCATCCGAGCGACCGCCGCGCATGTCGAGAAAGTCGCGACGCCTTTAGTGACCAATGTCGTGGGCAAGATCGAGGGCGGCAGTTTGAAGAATATGGACCATCGGCTCAAATCCGTAGGTTCGCTGCAGGAGAAGTTGAGGCGCTTCATCGGAGTGCGCAAGCTATCGCTCGCTGACGCGAGTGCCGGCGTGAACGACGCCGTGCGATATTCCGTGGTGCTGGATTCGGCTACGTTTGCCAAATCGTATGACCTGGCGATCGCTGAGCTGGCGAAGAGCGGAATGGAGCGCGTGAAGGTGGTCAACCATTTCAGAAAGCCGTCGGAGGCATTCAACGCAGTGTCGGTCACCTGCGAACTGAACGTGCCAAACGATCAAGGTAATGAAGAACGCCGACTCGTCGAGATTCAATTCCATACCGCTGAAAGCTTTCAGCTCAAGGAGGCCAACCACGACCAGTACAAGTTATCACATGCGCTTGAGCTGGAAGGCCGGCACGAGGACCGAGCGAAGTTGCTCGCGGGTACCCTTGAGAAGACGAAGGCGATGCCAAAGCCGGAAGGATGGCTCGAGATCGATGACTGGACTCGAGAGGTGGCCCGTCCAAAGGATATCAAGCCGAAGGCGCCGCGTTTGAGTGGAATGGTTGCGTGGGGGCCGGCGAATCAGAGAGCTGTGGCGTTGGCGAGCTCGGCCTTGCAACTGGAGAAGGTGTGCACACCGACTGTCGAGAAATTGATAAAAGGCGTCGGCGGCGAATGGGCCGAGGGGGAAAAATGGCGTGCGTCATTGCTGAAGAAGGAGGCATCCATCGCGCGCAAAATCGACGTGATTAGACGCGAGCGGGGCCTGACTTTGGACGAAGCGGCCCAGCACGTGCGCGACGCGCTTCGCTATACGGTGAAACTGAAACCCGAGTCGTTTACTGCGTCCGCAAAGCGACTACTCGAGGACTTCCCTAAGAACGGCTTTGAGGTGATGCGGGTTCGCAATGCTTTCGTGGAAGATGACGGTACATATCGCGGAATTAACGTCGGGCTGCGGACCGCTGACGGCAAGGATTTCGAGGTTCAACTCCATACCGGGAAAAGCTTTTACGCAAAGCAGAAGAACCACAAGCGTTACGAAAAATTGAGGTCGCTTAGCAGCACGATCGAGGCTGGCAGCGATCGGGCGGACGGCAATGATATCGATGTCTTCGACACGGAGCGCCATCGCTTGTCGAATTTAATGCGTTCGCAGACTGCGAGCGTCGAGATACCGGCTGGTATTGAGACAATCCAATCTTTCCGGCGCTACTAATTGACGTCGTATGAACCAACCCGGCTTTCGAGAAGGCCGGTTGGTTCAAATTCAGGCCGATTGGCTTGATTCCATGCGCTGAAAACGGCGCGACGGACGCGCATTATGTGCTCGACGACCTACCGAACAAGATACTCGCGGCAGCGTATCAGATGGTCCTGCGGGATGCCGCCGCGCGTTGCCGCGTGATACCGAGATGGCGTTGGTCGAAGCCGCGCACGAGCTTGAGGCGAGCGAGCAAGCCTTTGCTGTCGTTTCGACCAGCAGCACGCGCTGCAACGTCGGCTCGCGCAGACCACATCGAACCCGCGCGCGGCACTGGCGCAGCCCTGCCTTCTGAAGGCCGCGTTTTCTGGCCGGATCGCGTCTGGCCTGCTCGTCGGTCACTGTCGATTTTCCTTCCGATCGTAAAGATTCTTTCCGTTCAGATCGAATACGGCGGATGGTCGCGTCGACCGCACCCGCCCACCAGACAACGCTTCCCGGTCGATTCGATATTGGCACGGGCTTTGCAGTACTGGAGCGTAACGAACCGGAGGAGGCGCCCGATGCCAGCGGTACGTACGTCGATCCCGAAAGTGATCGGGATACCCGAGCCGGGCGAGCGTCGCTCCAGCGACGCAGCGGCATGCGGTCCCGACGTGCTGTCGATGTCCGCATTGATGGGCCTCATGGAAGCCGCTTGCGTCGACGCGATGTGCCAGCGAATGCGGCGCGACGAATGGTCGATCGGCCGCATGACGCATGTCACGCATCTGGCGTCGACGCCATTGGATGTCCCGGTTGTCGTCACCGCGACGTTCCGGGCGTTCGATGGCGAACGGTACTGGTTCGATGTCGTGGCGACCGATGCGGCCAGTTCGGTGGCGAGCGCGAGTCACGCGCGCTCGATCGTGGAGCGTTCCGCACTCGCGTTTCAGTGCGCAAGCCGTCGCGGCCGTGTCGGCGATATGGGTTCGTCATGCTAAAGGAAACGGGAACATGAAAGTGGAGTCGTCAGTCAACGCAGGCAACGCGCTTTTCGACGAAGCATTCGAAACCCTGCCTCCCGGGCAGGTGCACCGGCATCAAGACGCGCTATGGCCGTCGCAGTGGGACTACATCCGTTCGATGTCGACGTTCTATCGCGGGAAGCTGTCGCGCTGGATCGACCGAGAAGTGACGCTGGATGCGCTACAGGAGCTGCCTTTTACCGAGAAGGACGAACTCCGGATCAGCCAGGAGGCGGCCTCTCCATTCGGCGATTACGTGGCGTGCGGCGAGGCGGGCGTGTCCCGGCTGCATCGCACCTCCGGGACGACCGGACGCCCGCTGATTCTTGCGAACAGCGCGGCCGATGCGTACCGGGTCGCACGGGGCGGCGCGCGGTCGATGTGGGCCGCTGGATTGCGGCCGACGGATCGCGTGGTGCACTGCCTGAACTACTGCATGTGGACCGGCGGCTTTACCGATCACACGATTCTGGAGGCGACCGGCGCGACGGTCGTACCGTTCGGCGTGGGCAATACGCGTCTGCTGATCGATTCGATCGTCAATCTCGGCATCAACGCGATTTCGTGCACGCCTTCGTATCCGGGGCTCATCGAACAGATCCTGCGCGAATCGACCGACCTTCGTCCTCGCGACCTGAAGCTGACGCTGGACCTGTTCGGCGGCGAGGCCGGGCTCGACAATCTGGATCTGCGCAGCGCGATGGAAGAGAAGTGGGGCTTCCGGATCCGTAACGCCAACTTCGGTTTGTCGGAAGTGCTGAGCATTCTCGGCGGGCAAACCGACTGGACCAACGACTTGCTGTATCACGCGAGCGACGTGGTCTTTGCCGAAATCGTCGATCCCGCCACGCTGCAACGCTTGCCGATCGAGACGGGGACCGTCGGCGAACTCGTCTGCACGCACTTGCAGAAGGAGTGCCAGCCGCTCGTTCGCTACCGCACGCGAGACGTCGTCACCGTGACCGGCGTCGATCGCGGGCCGGACGGCCGCACGGCATGGCGATTCCGCGTCACCGGCCGCACCGACGACATGTTCAACGTGCGCGGCATCAACGTGTTCCCGAGCGCGGTTCGCGTGGCCGTCGAATCGTTGCCGCAATGGGCGTCGGGAATCTTCCGGATCGTGCTGAAGGGGGACGGACCGTACGACCGGATCACGATGACGGTCGAAGCCGCGCAGGGGCTCACGGGTAAGCTCGGAGCGACCGCACGCGGCCGAGGCGGGGCCCCGGCATGGCTCCGCCTCGGCTCAATCGGCCGGCACTCGGCGGCATCATTCGATATCGTCGAGCTTTACCCCGGTGTTGTTCTTCCAGGTCACGACGGCACAACTCGCGATGATTGCCACCACGATCAGATAGACGTTGAATAGCTGTCCCTTTTGAATCGAATACAGCCACGCGTTCAGATAGGATGCCGTGCCACCGAAGAGCGCCACCGCGAGCGAAATGAAGAAGCCGAACAGACGAGTGCGGTAACGCGTCGGTACTTGTTCCGAAATGGCGGCAGGCTTGCTGCCGGTAATGAACGCAACGAGAACGAGC
The DNA here is from genome assembly GCF_020419985.1 of Burkholderia sp. AU32262. NCBI lineage: Bacteria > Pseudomonadati > Pseudomonadota > Betaproteobacteria > Burkholderiales > Burkholderiaceae > Burkholderia > Burkholderia sp. AU32262. Next base: position 54,890 of record NZ_JAIZRS010000033.1, on the reverse strand, counting down.
CCGATTGATTGCGTGGCCAGCAAAGTCCATGGCTCGCTGGAAATCAGGCTCCATAGCGGAAAGATGGTGATCGAGATGCCGAGCAACGAAATGAGCGTGGTCACCTTGCGCCCGGTGTAATCGGAAAGGCGCCCAATGAGCGGAAGCACGATCAGATAGATCACCTGCGCGATGCAGCTCATGGTGAACGCACGGTGCGGATCCATGTGCTTGACCGTGATTGCATAGATGGCGGCGGACGTTACCCACGTATAGTAGGTCAGCGTCGATCCGGCTTCGTACACGAACAGCTTGAGGCCTTCGCGGATGACCTTGGCCCGGGGCCACGGCGCATGACGTGTGTTGGCCGATGTATCGATGTCGATGCTTTCCACCATGTTGCGGCGCAGCCAGAGGGCGAATATCGCGAGGAAGCCGCCCGTCGCGAACGGCACTCGCCATCCCCACGCCTGCATGGCATCCGGTGAAAGGAACGCCGTCAACGACGCGAGAAAAAACGTGGCAATCAACGAGCCGGCGCCGACCGAAATGAATACGGCACTCGACCACAAGCCTCGCTGGGACGCGGGGGCGATCTCGGCAACATACGCATAGGACGCCGTCGTCTCGCCGCCGTGTGCCGCGCCCTGCACGAGTCGCGCGAGCAACAAGGCAGCCGAAGCCCAGCTGCCGATCGCGTCGTATGACGGGATGATGGCGATCAGGAGGCTGGCAAACGCCATGAGCAGCATCGTGCTCAAGAGTACCGAACGGCGCCCGACCCGGTTCGCTATCGCGCCGAACACCATGCCGCCCAACGGGCGAGCGAAGAAGCCCGCGGCGAACGCGGCCAGTGTACCGAGCAGCGACGATGTCTTGTCCGTGTTGTCGAACAGCGCGCCGGCGATATAGACGGATGCCACCGTATAGATCGTCCAGTCGAACCATTCAAGCAAATTGCCTAGACTAGATGCGATCAGCGATCGCCGATGAGAGGACGATCGTAACGCCGCGGGTCGCGACGTAGAAAGATGGGAAAGGTAAGTCATGACGTCTCCAGTTGTTTTTGATGCGGGGTTGGATGCGCGCCCGATTCGCGCAATGCCGAGGCTCAGGCGGTTGCGTGGTCGATTGCATCCATCGCCGCGACGAGGTCCTCGACGCGGAGCGGACGCTCGAAATTCGCCGAATGAGGCGCCTGTAACGTGAATCTGGCGACGGTCTCGTAGTGGTCCCGCGTAACGGCCCCGGGGCCCAGGTCGCTCAGCCGGACAGGCAGGCCGATGCGTTCATACAAGCCGGTCAGATCGCGCATGAAGTCCGGTGCTCGACCTTCGAGCTGTAGCTGTACGAGCAGCGCATATGCGACCTGCAACCCGTGTGGCGCTGCGGCCGCCGTTTCGATTCGGGAGAGGCCGCGCGTCATTGAATGTGCGATCGAGAGCCCCGCGCTCTCGAAGCCCAGGCCACTCATCAGAATGACCGCTTCGACGAGTCGGTCGAACCCATGGCCGGTGCGGCCGTGCGCGAGTTCGTCCAGCACCGTTTCGGCGTCGGAGCGGATCAGCGAGAAGCATTCACGCGCGAGAATGTACGCGGAGTACGACGACCTGGCGCCGAACATGTTTTTTCCGCCACTGCGCAAGCACTGCTCTGCCTCGAAGTATTTGCTGATCGCATCGCCAATTCCGGCCAGCAGAAAATGTGTCGGCGCCTTCGCGATCACCGCGGTATCGACCAGCACGTACGCGGCGCTGCGCGGCAGGTGCCTGACCGATGCGAGTTGATGGTTGTCGTCGTAAAGCACATAGTTCTTGGAAGTCGGCGAGTCGTTCGATGCCACGGTAGGCACCGTGATCAAAGCGCAACCAGCAGTGTCGACGAGGGCCTTTCCGGCGTCCAGCGTCTTGCCACCACCGATTGCGACCACGACGCCATAGTCGAACGATTGCGTGGCACGCTCCAGTTCGCGCACTTTGCGATCCGTGAGTTCACCGTCGAACGCCAGCCAGAGGACGTCGATTCCGTGTGCGTCACATGATGCCGCGATGCGCGCGCCGAACTGCCTTTTCACGAAAATGTCGCAAAGAACCAATGCACGCTCCGAGCAATCGCGGATGTATTGACCGATCTCGTCGAGGACGCCATCTCCCTGAATGTATCGCCCTGGAGATCCAAAAATGAGTGCAGTCATGATTTCGAGTAACAGAGAAGATGGATCGATGCGGGGTCTAAACCGGATGCAATCAAACTGACGCGCCGATGACCACCGATGTAATACGCATTCCAGAATGGCCGGGCGGCTCGGCCCCATGAAGCACGGCTTGGATGGCGTATTTGCCAACACGCCCGGCAGCATGGATGCATCAATCCGTGCGGCCTGCGGCCGGAAGCAAGAATTGGACAAACTGGTCAAGTTGCGATGTAACCATGTGCTCGCCGCGGTGAATGCGAGCGCCCCGCGCTTCGGCTTCCATCAGAAACCGCGTGACGGCAGGTTGCATGACGACCTCCGCGACGACCATGCCCGCCGTGAGCCGCGAGGTGTCGCACGGCAGGGCGTCGTCAGGCTTGAGCCCGAGTGACGTCGCGTTGATCACGATGTCGTGGCGGTCGGGTTCGCCGCTGTCTGCGGTTACCGCGCAGTCCGGCACCGCCTTTCCGACGAGTGCGGCCAGATCGTTCGCCTTTTCCCGATTCCGGTTCGCAATGGTCAACCGCGCAATCCCTTCGCGCGCCAATGCCAGCGCAAGGGCGGTTGCCGCCCCGCCGGCACCCAGTAGAAGCACGCGCTTGCCCGCAAGCGCAATACCCTCCCGCCGCATGCCGGTGACGAATCCGGAGCCGTCGTACATGCGTCCCGTGTAGCTGCCATCAGCGTTGCGGCGCAGCACATTGACGACGCTCAGCAGCGATGCGTCCCCCTCGAGCTCGTTGCACAGTTCGGCCGCAGCCTGCTTGTGCGGAATCGTGAGGACGATGCCGGCCAGATTGGCGATGTGCCGCAAACCGTCGCATGCCTGCACGAGATGTTCGGGACGCACGGCCCACGGGACCATGATGGCGTTGACGTTCCGGCTGGCGCAGAGCGTATTGAACAGCGTCGGCGTGCGGACATGAGTGGCAGGCCATGCCATCAGGACGATGAGCTGTGTTTCGCCATTGACGATCGGCGAGGAGGGTGGGGTGGTGAGCATACGCGTCTCCGTGTTCTTGATGATATATGATGCATCATTATTCGAGTGCCCCGCAACTGCTATTTGCCCGCTGATGGCTTCGTCGTTGCATTCGACAAATATATGATGCATCATGCATCAATGCGGCGGGCAAAAATGGCGTGCTTGCCTCGTTCTTTTCAGGTTCCAACAGGAGACTCTATGTCGACAGCATTGCAGGAGAGCGATCATGCGCTTTCCACGGAGACGCTCGCGCGGTTGCGCGTAAAGGCCCAATTCGTCCGCCTCGAGACGATCCGTCTGATCGAAATCGCGAAGACGGGTCATTACACATCGGTGTTTTCAGCAGCCGAAATCTTTGCGGCGTTGTACTACGACGTCATGTCGGTGCGAGCCGGTGAGCCGCGCTGGAAGGACCGCGACAGGTTCACCATGGGCAAGGGACACGCTGCCGTCGGCCTCTTTCCCATTCTCGCCGAGTACGGGTTCATCGAGCGCGAGACCCTCGATGGCTACACGCGGCTCGGCAACCCGCTTGGCGACCACCCGGACATGACGAAGGTCCCCGGTGTCGATTTCAGCTCGGGGTCGATCGGCCATGCGCTGTCGAATGGGGCCGGCATGGCGAAGGCGGCGCAGCTGGCAGGCAGTCCCTTCAAGGTTTTCACGTTACTGGGTGATGGCGAAATGCAGGAAGGGCAGGTATGGGAAGCCGCGTTGTTCGCGGCGCACCACCGCCTTTCGAACCTCATCGCGATTGTCGATCGCAATGGTTATCAACTCGACGGCAAGGTCGACGACGTCATCGGCATCGAATCACTCGCAGATAAATGGCGCGCGTTCGGCTGGGAGACGCATGAAGTCGACGGCCACGACTTGGCGGCCCTCGTGCCGTTGTTGCGTCGGGTCAAGGCGGACACGGCACGCAGCAAGCCGGCCTGCATCATTGCGAAGACGATCAAGGGCAAGGGCGTGTCGTACATGGAAACCGAGCCGGGCTGGCATCTCGGCTATCTGGCACCCGACGACGCGCAACGTGCGATCGAAGAAATCAAGAGCAAGGTGATCTAAGCATGTCTACTCCGCAAAATCCCGATTCGTGGCAATACCGGGCGCTCAACGCGCGCAATCCTGGGCTCGAATATTTGTCCGATGCGCTGATCGACCTCGTGCGCGAAGGCCATCCCGTCGTCGCCGGCTCCGCCGATCTCCAGTATTCGAATGGCTTGAACAAGTTTGCCAGCGAGTTTCCGGAGCGCTACGTGCAATTCGGCATCTCCGAGCAGAACATGGTTTCCGCGGCCGCCGGCATGGCGACCACCGGCCTGATGCCCTTCGTCGCGACTTTCGCATCGTTTCTCGGCCTGTTGTGCTGCGAGCAGATCCGCATGGATGTCGCGTACTGCAAGCTACCGGTGCGGCTGGTCGGTCACCATACCGGCATCTCGCTCGGCTTCTACGGTACCTCGCATCATGCGACGGAAGACATCTCGACGATGCGCGCGATCGCTAACCTGACCGTCATCTCGCCGGCTGACGGTGCGCAACTGGCCGCGGCGATTCGCGCGTCAGCCACGTGGCCGGACCCGATCTACTTCCGCATCGGACGCGGGCGCGATCCGAAAGTCTACGAAGACGGTGTCGAGTTCACGATCGGCAAGGCGATCGTTCACTCGGTCGGGCACGACGTCACGATCATCGGCTGCGGCTTGCCCGTCGCAGGTGCGCTCGAGGCCGCGACCAAGCTCGGAGCGGAAGGCATTTCTGCCGGTGTGATCGACATGCCGACCATCAAGCCGCTCGACCGCGACGCCATTATCGCGGCGGCCAGGCAGTCGAGCGTGCTCGTCACGGTGGAGGAGCACAACGTGATTGGCGGCCTCGGTGCGGCAGTGGCGGAGGTCCTGGCCGACGAGGGGCTCGGCGTGCGGCTCGTGCGGCATGGCATCTACGACGAGTACAGCCTGATCGCGCCGCCGACGCATCTGTATGCGCACTACGAACTCGACGGTCCTGGCATCGCGCGCGTCGCACGCGCCGCGCTTGCGAAGGCAACCTGATCGATCGGCCGCCCGCTAAATGAACATCCATATCGCGGGCGGTGCAGGCGTGTCGATGTTAATGGTTCGCGAAGGGTGCATCGGGTCTCGTTCGTCCATCCGTCCCGGATATCGAGACCCGGGCGCCACCATTTCGCGCCGGTTTTGACAAAAGTGGGAATAGCGATGTTGAATGACGAAAGCTGGCGTGGCGCCGAGCTGCGCGATACGGACCTTCTGAAAGATGTATGCCTGATCGGCGGTGAATGGACTGCGGCAGACGACGGGGCTACGATCGACGTATTCAACCCTGCGACTGGCGCAGTGCTCGGTAGCGTACCTCGGGCGGGTGCCGCCGAAACGCGACGCGCGATCGACGCGGCGTCCCGGGCCCTGCCGCTCTGGCGGGCCAAAACCGCGAAGGAGCGCGCGGCGCTGCTGCGACGGTGGCACGATCTGATGCTCGCGCATCGCGAAGATCTGGCGAAAATCATGACGCTCGAGCAAGGAAAGCCGCTGAACGAGAGCCGCGGCGAAATCAACTATGCCGCGTCGTTCGTCGAGTGGTTCGCCGAGGAGGGCAAGCGCGCGTACGGCGACACGATTCCGTCGACTGCGGCCGACAAGCGGATCGTCGTGCTGAAGCAGCCCATCGGAGTATGCGCGGCCATCACGCCATGGAATTTCCCGGCGGCGATGCTCACGCGCAAGCTTGCGCCAGCGTTGGCAGCCGGTTGTACGATGGTGCTCAAACCGGCGAGTCAAACTCCGTTCAGCGCATTGGCACTCTGTGTGCTGGCCGTTCGTGCAGGCATTCCCGACGGCGTGATTTCGTGCGTGACGGGCAACGCGAGCCAGATTGGCGCCGAGCTCACGTCGAATCCGGCCGTGCGCAAGCTTTCATTCACCGGCTCGACCGAAATCGGCAAACAACTGCTTGCCCAATGTGCGGCGACGGTCAAGAAGACGTCAATGGAACTGGGCGGCAACGCACCGTTCATCGTATTCGACGATGCCGATGTCGACGCTGCCGTGCGCGGCGCGATCGCGTCAAAATATCGCAACGCCGGGCAGACCTGCGTATGTGCGAACCGCCTGCTCGTGCAGGATGGAATCTACGATCACTTCGTCACGCGACTCGAGAAGGCAGTCGCCGAGCTCGTGGTTGGAAACGGTCTTGATGAACGCGTCACAATCGGCCCGCTGATTGACGGCAGCGCCGTTTCGAAAGTCGAAGAGCATGTGCAGGATGCGCTCGCGAAGGGCGCGCGCATCGTGACGGGCGGCCAGCGCGCAGCACTCGGCGGAAACTTCTTCGAACCGACTATCCTGGCCGATGCGACACGAGACATGCGAATCTTCGACGAAGAGACGTTCGGACCCGTTGCGCCGGTTTTCCGGTTCAACACGGAATCCGAAGCTGTCGCACTGGCGAACGATACACCGTTTGGCCTGGCTTCGTATTTCTACGGGCGCGATATCGCGCGCGTCTGGCGGGTCGCGGAGGCGCTCGAATACGGCATGGTCGGCATCAACGACGGGATCGTATCGACGGAAGTCGCGCCGTTTGGCGGCGTGAAGGAAAGCGGCCTCGGCAGGGAAGGATCCCGCCATGGTCTCGACGACTATCTAGAAATAAAGTACTTGTGCTTCGGCGGCATCGTCTGAACGCCGTCCGATCGAGGTCCGATTGAAAGATGAAATGGCCGGCACCCGCGGCCATTTCATCAAATCGACTTCGAACCGGGTCCCAAATCGGCTTAAAAGCCTGATACATAACCACCATCGACGGGCAGCGTCACGCCAGTCACGAATGCGGCCGCAGGGGAGGCAAGAAACACCGCGGCACCCGCCAGGTCGTCTGCCTCGCCCCAGCGTCCGAGCGCAGACCGCGCCACGATCTTGTTCGACAACGCTTCCGACTCCCAGAATATCCGGGTCATCTCGGTTCGGTGATAACCCGGCGCGATGGCGTTGACGCGCACGCCGCTGCGCCCATATTCGTGTGCCAGCGAGCGAGTCAGGCCGACGACTCCGGTTTTGCTTGCGCAGTAGGCCGGTACGTCGGCGTCGGCGAGGTAGCTCAGCATCGAGGCAATGTTGACGATCGAGCCCCGGTACTGTTCGAGCAGCGGGCGCGCGGCTTGCGAAACGCGCATCACGCTACGCAGGTTGACATCGAGCACATCGGTGAAGACGTCGTCCGTGTATTCGTCGCGCGGACGAGCCACGCCGGCCGCATTGATCAGCACATCGACGCGCGCGAGGCTGCCGAAGAATGCATTTATTTCTCGTTGGTCGCGCACGTTCAGCGCGGCGAAACGCAGCCCCGACAGGGATGCGTCGTCGCGAAGCGCGTCGAGCTTCTTCATCGACGATCCCGTGGCGGTGGTATGCGCGCCGAGTCGGTGAAACGTGCGCGCGATGGCCAGCCCGATGCCACTTGTGCCGCCGGAAACGACCACGTGTTTTCCCGCGAAAAGATCGGCGCAAAATGTGCCATTGTCAAAGCTCATGAAGTGAAACTCCTTTAACGCGGCGCGGCGGAAACAATGAGTGTATGCGCGCCGTTGCATTGGAAAGGGGCAGTTGAAACGACTCAGTCGCTCTTGCCTTGCCCGCGGATTTCCGGAATCGACCGGACGGGCGGGATCGTGTACTTGTAGAACAGGTTGGCCGGGTTCGGGTCGATCTTCTGATCAACGTTGCCTTGCGTGATGATTGCGGGCGGGAAGCCGGAACCTAGCGGCAGGTTGTTGGCATCGACGCGCCGCGTGAATGCGTTGTGGATGAATTCAATGGCCGCGACGCCCGTCTGCTCGCCGGAATTCTCGCCGGACACGAGGATGTTGCCCTTCTTGATCTGATCGAGTTCGCCGCGATAGCCGCCGGCTGCATCGGCAATGCGGATCTTCCCCTGCTTGCCCATGTTGCGTACGGCACGTAATGCGCCGAGCCCCATGAAGTCATTTTCCGAGAGGATGAAATTCAGTTTGCTCCCGTGCGCGGACAAAATGTCTTCGGTTGCCGCGAGACTGCCTTCCTCGGTCCACTTGCCAACGCCAAGCGCGAGCACATTGAACTTGATGTCCGGTGCGCTCAACTTCCCGGTCTTCTTCAGCGTCTGGAACAGTTCGAAGCCGCGCAGCATGGCGTCATCGCGGCTCGCCCCGGGGGCCTGGTCGCGCATGCGCTGATAGACGATGCCCGTGATCAGACCGTTGATTCGGCTTTCCGACGTCGAGTTTCCGAGCACGCCGATGATGACGGCTGCGTCGATCGGCGTGTCCTTGCCGGCTGTTTTCGCCACATATTGGCCGACCTCGAAGCCGCTTGCATACGGATTGCCGAGCAGCGTGGTAAGGACGCGGGCGCTTGCGTCCGGCGTCGTGCCGACGGTGACGACTGGAATGCCGGCATCGACGGCGCGATTGACGCACGCGGATACGCCCAGTGTATCGGTCGGATCGACCACGATGACATCCAGCTTGCGCGTGACGAAATTGTCGATCTGCGCACATTGGCGTTGGAGATCACCGTCGGCGACCTGCACGTCGATCGAATAGCCGTACTTTGCGGCGCTCGCCCGCGCGCCCTTGATAAGCTCCACGAACCATGGATTACCGAGCGTGATCTCTGTCCAGCCGATTCTGATCTCCTTTGGATTGGCAGGCTGTTTCGGCCACGCCTTGCGAATCGCAGTCCGATCCGGCAGCGAGGGATCGACTACGCCCGACAGGGCGGTGTTGGGTAGCAGCGTGTAGATCCTGGCCTTGGCCTCGCTATGGATCGGGGCGGTGATGCCGAACGCCAGCATGCCGGCTGCGGCGAGTGCCTTGCGAGCAACGCGCATTTGAGTCTCCTGAACGATATTGTTTGACGAAGTAAGGCGTGGAGCGGAAGGCCGCGCGGCGGCCTCTTGCACGGACGCGCTGTTCAGCGTTGGCCGATGCGCTGAACCAGAACGGCGAGAATGATGATGGCGCCCTTGATGATCTGCTGCGGATACACCGGTACGCTCAGCAGATTCATCACGTTGCCGATGAGCCCCAGCACGAGCACCCCAATCACGGTGTTGAGAACTGAGCCCCTTCCGCCGGAGAGTAGTGCACCACCGATCACGCACGTGGCGATCCCGTCGAGCTCCAGGCCGACGCCAGTGATCGGTGTGCCGACACCCGTTCGGGCCGTGTAAATGATGCCGGCGACGGCGCTCAGTGCGCCGGAAATCACGTAGACGCAGAACTTGTAGCGGCGCTCGGAAATACCTGCAAGCCGCACCGCCATTTCGTTGCTGCCGGTGGCGACGACCATGCGTCCGAATGTGGTGTAGTTCATCAAGAAGTAGAACAGGAGCGCGACGCCCGCGGCGAGTACGACGGGCCAAGGTACGTTGAGCCACGGTACGCTGCCGCTGCCGAATTCGTTGAGCAACTCCGCTGCGGGCAGATCGAGTGGCAGCATCGTCGGCTGGCCGTTCGACATCATGTACGTGACGCCGCGCGCGATGGTCATCATGGCGAGCGTGACGATGAATGGCGCGAGGCCGAAGGCGGTCACCAATATTCCGTTGAATGCGCCGAAAAGCGCGCCAAGCGTGACGGACAGCACGACTGCGAGGAGGAGCCCCGGCGTGGCGCCGAACGGCATCACCGGCACCAGCATGGCTGCCAGCAGGCCGCCCGCGGCCGCGATCGACCCCACCGACAGGTCGATGCCGCCGGTATTGATCACGAGCAGCATGCCCAGGCTGACGAGCAACAGCGGTGTCAACTGCCGCAGCAGGTTATAGAGGTTTTCCTCGCTCAGAAACGCCGGTGACATGATGCTCGATACGGCGAATAGCACGATGAGCATGATCAGCGCGTTGTAGCGCGCCACGCTGCGAAGCAGCGGTACGTCGGCGCGCTGCGTTTGCATGATTCCTTCCATTACTTCACTCCCATGGCCAGCGATATCAGCGACTTTTCATTGATGGCGGGGCCGCTGAGTTCGCCCGCGATACGGCCTGCGCGCATGACGACCACACGGTCGCACAAGCCGATGATCTCCGGCATGTCGGAGGAAACCACGATGATGGCGGCGCCGGTGCGCGCGAGTTCGTTGATTACCTGATAGATCTCGATCTTGGCGCCGATATCGACGCCCCGGGTCGGCTCGTCAAGAATCAATACGCGGCATCCGTTCGAGAGCCACTTCATCAGCGCGACTTTCTGCTGGTTGCCGCCGGAGAGCGTCGACACGTCGACCTCGGTGTCGCGCGCCTTCACCCGGAGCTGCTTGATCAATTCGCGTGTGCGCACGCGCTCGGCACGATGATCGAGAATGCAGCGCAGGCGCGCGAGCCCGTTGCGCGGCGTCATCATCGCGTTGACGCGGATTGGCATGTCGAGCAGCACGCCTTGCTGCTTGCGATCCTCGGGCAGCATGCCGATGCCGCTTTCGATGCCGTGACGGGGACGTTTGAGTTTTGGAATTGGCCGGCCATCGACGAGGATTTGGCCGCTGCTCTTGCGGTCTGCGCCGAAGATCGCGCGCATCGTTTCCGTGCGCCCGGCGCCGACGAGACCGCTGAATCCCAACACTTCGCCCGCGCGCACATGGAACGACACATCGCGCACGTTTTCGCCCGCGCACAGCTCGCGGACTTCGAGCCGTTTGTCGCCGATGCACGTGTCGCGTCTGGGGAACAGATCCTGGAGCTCGCGGCCCACCATCAGTTGAACGAGACGGCTCTCGTCGATGTCGGCAATGCGCACCGTGCTGACGAAGGTGCCGTCCTTGAGCACGGTGGCGCTGTCGCACAGTCCGAAGATTTCTTCGAGTCGATGCGAGATGTAAATGATGCAGACGCCGTCGCGCTTCAACCGTTCCAGCAGGGCGAACAGACGCTCGGTTTCGCGCGCGGTCAGCACCGCGGTCGGCTCGTCGAATACGAGAACGCGCGACGTCCGGGAAAGCGCCTTGCAGATCTCGACGATCTGCTGTTCGGCGACCGACAACGTCGATACGGGGCGCGATACGTCCAGTTCGCCGAAGCCGAGCGCGGCAAGCTGTTCGCGGGCGCGCGCATAAAGTTTCGACCAACGAATGATCGACGTTCCCGCGCCGATGTCGTGCAGGAAGATGTTCTCCGCGATGGAAAGATGCTTTGCGAGCGAAAACTCCTGGTGAATGACCGAGATCCCGTGTGCCCGCGCAGTGTGGGGACTGTCGATCGCAAGCTGGCGACCATCCAGAAGGATCTCGCCTTCGTCGGGCGTGTGGGCGCCCGCCAGTATTTTCATGAGCGTCGATTTACCCGCGCCGTTTTCGCCCATCAGCGCGTGCACCTGGCCGCCGTATGCATCGAGGCTGACGTTACGCAGCGCGTGTACGCCGCCGAAGTGCTTGCTGATGTTGCGCATGACCAGATGGTTGCTCATCGTCTCCTCTGTGATCGTGTTTTGCATTCTGCGAACTTCATCGCGGGTGCCTGAGCGAACCTGCGGTGCCATGTGGCTGATGCGACATGCATGATGCATCATATATCCGCATGGCTTCGTGTTAGATGGGTATTTGCCCTAACAAGTTGGCTCTACCGGAGCGCCGGCCATTGCTCTATGATGATGCATCATATATCTATCGTGACGGGAAGCGGCGCCGAGGCCCTCGCGAGGCTGTCCCGTTGAATTGACACCAGAACCGGACACAGGAGACATCATTGAAATACGACTACATCGTGATTGGGGGCGGTTCGGCGGGCAGTGCCGTCACCGGTCGGCTGATCGAGGCCGGCGCGAACGTCTTGTTGCTGGAGGCGGGGCCGCGTGACAGGAATCCGCTGGCGCACATTCCGGCGGGTTTCACGAGGCTGCTGTCCACGGACCTGCTGTATCACTACGAAACCGAACCGCAAACGGGACTCGATGCCCGTCCGCGCATCGTGCCGCAAGGGCGCGTGCTGGGCGGCGGCAGTTCCGTGAACGCGCTCATCTATATCCGCGGCCAACGCGAGGACTACGACGAATGGGATCGTCTAGGCAATTCCGGATGGTCTTACGACGAGGTGTTGCCGTACTTCAAGCGCGCCGAGGACAACGAGCGACTCAACGATCGCTATCACGGCGTAGGCGGGCCGCTTGGTGTATCCGATCTCACGCAGCGCTGTGAATTGTCGACAGCATTCGTGCGTGCCGCGCAGCAGGCTGGCATTCCTTTTACCCACGACTTCAACGGTGCCACGCAGAACGGCGTCGGTTTCAATCAGATCACGACACGCAACAAGCGTCGTTGCAGCGCCGCCGTGGCCTATCTGCGCAAGGCCGAGGCGAGCGGCCGCTTGACGATCCGCACCGATGTCCGCGTGGACCGGATCCTGATCGACGCAGGCCGGGCCGTCGGGGTGGAATACGTCAGCAATGGCGAGGTCGTCCAGGAGAAGGGCTGCAAGGAGGTGATCGTGTCGGCCGGAGCCGTGCAGTCGCCCCGCTTGCTGTTGCTTTCGGGAATCGGCGCGGCCGCCGAACTCGCCCGGCACGGTATTGAGACGGTGTACGATCTGCCGGGCGTCGGCGCGAACCTGCAGGACCATATCGAGTTTCCCGCGGTTTCGTATTGCACCGGAAACTACGGCTACTACGGTCAGGACAGCTTCGCCAATACGCTGAAAAACGGACTGCAGTACTTGCTGTTCAAGAGCGGTCCTGTCACGTCGAACGTGACCGAAGCCTGCGCGTTCGTCAACGTCGACGCGCCGCAAGAGCGGCCCAACATCCAGATGCACTTCGTGCCTATCGTGTTTCTGGACCTCGACCAGGACCACGTGAAGTCGGCAGGCGCGACGATCAATCCGTGCGTGCTACGCCCTCAAAGCCGTGGCGAGATTCGCCTGCGCAGCGCGGACCCGGCCGCTGCGCTGTGGATCGATCCGAAGTACTTCCAGCATGCCGAAGATCGGCGCGTCGCCGTTGCCGGCCTGAAAAAAGCGCGCGAAATTCTCGCGCAGCCCGCTCTGCGCGCCTATACGGGGGAAGAAGCGCTGCCGGGTGCTGGCGTCGCGACCGACGCCGGGCTGATGGACTACATTCGCAAGCGCGCCAAGACCGTCTATCACCCGGTCGGCACGTGCAGGATGGGCGTGGACGAGCGCGCAGTGGTCGATCCGGAATTGCGCGTGCGCGGCATCGACGGATTGCGGGTGATCGATGCATCCATCATGCCGAATCTCGTGTCGGGCAATACGAACGCCGCATCGATCATGATAGGCGAGAAGGGGGCGGACTACGTGCTCGGCAAATCGCTGCTGAACAGCGCAGCGCTCGACGCGGTGGTGTAGCGATGGTGGAACACGACGTGACGATGGACATGAACAGCACGGTGGAGACGATGGGCGCGTGGACCTGGCAGATCGCCGGCGCCCCTTCCGCGCTCGTGTGGCAGCGGGTTCCGAGGCCGGCGCCGGGGCCCGGGGAGGTGCTCGTACGCAACCGCGCCGCAGGGCTCAATCCGGTCGACTGGAAGTTCATCGATTGGGGTGCGCCCGACTGGCGGCCGGGTCACGTGCCCGGTGTCGACGGCGCGGGAGAGGTCGTTTCCGTCGGCGCGGGGATACAACGGGAATGGCTGGGTGTGCGCGTGGCCTACCATCAGTCGCTCGCGCGCGACGGTAGTTTCGCGCAGTACACCGTGGTGCCGGCCCGCGCAGTGTTGCGCTTGCCACCGGGCCTGGGCTTTGCCGAGGCCGCGACATTGCCGTGCCCCATGCTGACCGCGTGGCAAGCGATGCAAAAAGTGCCGCACCATCCTGGCGCCGAGGCGCTCGTGAGCGGGGCCGGTGGCGCGGTCGGCACGCTGTTGGTCCAACTTGCCGTACGTGCGCGCTGGCGCGTCTCCGTCATGTGCAACGCCCGTCATTTCGAGCGGATGGCGCGTCTTGGCGCTTCGACCTGCCTGTCGCCCGATATCGGAAGCAGTGCCTTTTCATCGCGTCGGCCGTTCGATGCAGTGTTCGACACGGTGAGCGGTCAGCATGCCGTCCGGCTGGCCGCTTCCGTGGGCGCGAACGGCCATCTCGTCTGTATCCAGGATCGTCTGGACACGTCGCCGGTCGCGCCGTTCACGACTGCAATCTCGCTGCACGAGGTGGCCCTCAATGCACTGCACGTACACGGGTCGGCCGCGCAGTGGCGCACGCTGGTCGACGCGGGCGAGCGTCTGCTCACGGATGTGCTGCATCGTGCGCTGGCGCCGCTGCCGATCGAGCCGACGTCGGTATCGCGCTTGCCCGAGGCGCTGGAATCGCTGAAGGCTCATACCGGGCAAGGCCGGCCCGTCGCCGTATTCGACTGACCGCGCACGGTTGCCGCGGCGTGCCGATGAGGTCGCCGCCTGTTGCAGCGAGGAAGCGTGATGTATCATGCATGACAACATTCTTTTTCGTCCCGTTATCAGAATGAAGCCCCTCGCCCGTGTGGAAAAGAGCAATCTCTCGTCACGCATCTATGAAGAGATTCGCTCCCGACTCATGAATGGTCAGTACGCGCCTGGCGACCGACTCCGCATCAACGATCTCGCCGAAAAACTGGGCACGAGCATCACGCCCGTGCGCGAAGCGATTTTCCGTCTGGTCAGTGAACAGGCACTCGAGATGACTGCGGCCACGTCGATCATGGTGCCGGCGCTGGATGCCGATACCGTTGGAGAGATCCAATTGATGCGACGCCTTCTGGAGGGCGCGGCGGCCAAGCAGGCCGCGCAGCGCATTACCCCGAAGGAAATCCGCCATCTGAGCCTGACGCACGACGAGTTCATCGAGGCAGTTGCCGTGAGTCCGTCGGAGGCAGCGGAGCGCAACCGCGATTTCCATTTCGAATTGATGGCAGCCGCCGGAATGCCCACGCTCAGCGCGACCGTGGAAACCATGTGGGTCAGGATGGGGCCGCTGTTGCACACGTTCCATTCACATCTGCCGCCCCGCGAGATATCGAACCGATCGCATCCTCACTATCGCGTGCTTGCCGCGCTGCGCAAGGGCGATGCGGAAGGCGCATCCCAGGCGATCCAGGAAGACATCGAATGGGGCCAGCGCGTGCTGCTCGAATGGATGGCCGAGCGTGAGCGTGACGAAGTGGCGGCGACGTAAGCAGCCGCACGCTCCGATTGCGTTACCGCATGCGTTGGTGGTAATGGCGCACGGCGGCCTCGCGCCGCCGTGAATACTCATTGCGTCATCACGCGATGCTGAAGCCGCCGTCGATCGGCAGGACCACCCCCGTGATGTAATCTGCATCGGCCGAGCAAAGGAATCTCACGCCTCTGGCGACATCCGAAGGGTGCCCCCAGCGCCCAAGCGGCACACGCGCGCGAATGGAACCACTGCGTTCCGGGTCGTTGAGCGCTCCGGCCGACAGCCGCGTTTCGATCCAGCCCGGCGCTACCGCGTTGACGCGCACTCCGCGATCTGCGAAAGCTGCGGCGTGCGCGCGCGTCAGGCCCACCACGCCGGCCTTGCTTGCCGTATAGGCAGGATTCCGGGCCGAGCCAAAAAAGCTCCACATCGACGCGATATTGACGATGCAGCCGCGCACCGCGGACAGGTTCTCGAGCGCGACTTCGGTCGTGAGCTGGCAGGCGTTCAGGTTGACATCGACCACTTTCCGAAATCCCGCCGAATCGAATTCGGCGCGATCGTGAAGGATGATTCCGGCAGCATTGACGAGCACGTCAATCCGCGCCAGATCGCCGAATGCGTCACGCACGGCAGCAGCCGATGTCACGTCGACCCGCCGGAACTCGATGGCGGGATCGAGATCCTCGTCCGCATCCTTGCCGACTGACACGGGGTACAGACCGGCGCGCCGGAACTCTTCCGCGATAGCGCGCCCGATACCGGTGCCTCCGCCCGTTACTACTGCAACTTTCGTCATGGACTTTCCTCCTGTGGAAATTGAATATATGATGCATCATATTCTTTGATCGTGACGCGCACAAGCGTACGGCTCGATCGTGGCAACGGAGGCGGAGAGTCACGAGCCTTTCCGAAGGCCATGCAGATGGTGCGATGACGATGACGGCAAGAGCGAACCACGTTCTCAATTCAACAACTGGAGACTCGAATGACCCATGCGAAGCGGTTCTACATTGCGGGCGAATGGCAAGCGCCCGATTCAAGCGCTCACATCGAAGTGGAAAATCCGGCGGACGAAGCGGTCATCGAGACGATTGCCGCCGCCTCCGCGTCCGACGTCGATCGTGCGGTGGCGGCCGCGAAAGCGGCGTTCGGCGAATTTTCGCGGACCACCGTCGAACAGCGGGAGCGCTGGCTCGTCAAGCTGCTGTCGATCTACAACCGTCGCTATGACGAGATGGCACGCGTCATCTCGCTTGAAATGGGCGCGCCGATCGATTTCGCAGTCGCGGCGCAGGCGCGCACCGGACAGGGACACATCGAAGCCGGCATCAACGCCCTGCGGACGTTCCGCTTCCGGCATTCGGTCACTGGCGGGACCGTGGTTCGGGAGCCTATCGGCGTATGTGCATTGATTACGCCGTGGAACTGGCCGATCAACCAGATCGCGTGCAAGGTGGTGCCCGCCCTCGCAACCGGATGCACGATGGTGCTCAAGCCGAGCGAAGTCACGCCGTTGAGCGCGCTGTTATGGGCCGAAATGATCGACGAGCTGGATTTGCCGCCGGGCGTGTTCAACCTGATCAACGGCGACGGGGCGGCCGCGGGCGCGACGCTCGTGGCGCATCCGGACATCGATATGATTTCGTTTACGGGTTCAACGCGCGCCGGCAGCACGATTGGCGCGGTGGGCGCGCAAATGATCAAACGCGTCACGCAGGAGCTGGGCGGAAAATCGCCGAACATCATTCTCGAGGGTGCCGACCTGCACGCGGCAGTGGAGAGAGGTGTGCGTCATTGCATGGCGAACAGCGGACAGTCATGCAATGCGCCGACGCGCATGCTCGTACCCCAGAACGAATACGCTGCCGCGGTCGAAATCGCCCGTGACGCGGCCAACGAAATTCGCGTCGGTCGACCTGATCATCGCGGCAACCATATCGGCCCCGTGGCGTCGCGCGTTCAGTTCGAAAAAGTCCGCGCGCTCATCCGGGCCGGCATCGACGAAGGCGCGACGCTCGTCGCTGGCGGGCCGGATGCGCCGGCTGGTCTCGAGCGCGGCTACTATGTGAAACCGACGGTGTTCGCCGATGTGCATAACGAGATGCGTATCGCGCGCGAGGAGATTTTCGGCCCCGTGTTGACGATGATCCCGTATCGCAGTCTCGATGAGGCGATCGCCATTGCAAATGACACGCCGTACGGGCTTGCTGCATATTTGCAGGGAGATGCGGAGTTGGCGCAATCCGTGGCCGGGGAGCTACGTGCCGGTATGGTAAGCCTCAACGGCGCCGATCAGTCTTTCGAAGCGCCGTTCGGCGGCTATAAGCAATCCGGCAATGGACGCGAATGGGGCGCGTTTGGTTTTGAGGACTACCTGGAAACGAAGGTCATTAACGTGGCGGCGTGAGGACTGGCGCGGGATCGCTGTTGGTGAAGCCGTGAATGCGGGGGGGCGGCAACTCGTTGCAGTGTCGCTGCCGGAAATCCCCACTACATCGATGTTCGCGAACATTCGGAGCAAGCCGATCGGATTGCTTGGCCGTGTCGAGCGTGAGCGTTCCGTTACCCATGAGCCTTCGGCCTGCGGTCGAAGGCTGTATTGCCGAACCATTCGCGCCACCTTGGTTCCTCTAGTGTGATGATGGCGTTGAGCCGGCCGCGTGCGCGGCGCGCGGATCATGGCGTACCGGATGTTCGACGTGCTGCAAGCGGCGTTTGCGCAGGTCGTGCCCGACGCGATTCCGGCGCTCGGCGCGGGCGGGAACTGGCTGATCATCGACGGTATTCTCGGCAGTTGGGGCGGCGGCGGTCGCAATGACGGCACGAAGGCATTGCGAATCCGCCCGGCAATCTGTCGAACCAGCCGGTCGAGTTGATCGAGGCGCGTCTGCCGCTGAACATCTCCGACTATGGCTTCGTCACCGATTCGGGAGATGCGGTGTGTCACATCGCGGCAGGCGGTGCTGGTTACGGCCATCCGTGGGAGCGCGATGCGCAAGCCGTGCTCGACGAGATCGACGTTAAGGACTATCCGAACCACGTACGAAAACGATCCGCCGGTGCGCGAATCAAGGCCGCTACGGCCTGCCCGGGCAGAGACCAATCGTGGCGCGATGCATGCCCGCGCGTCGCAACGATCGGCAGCGCGCTCAGCGATTCACGACCGAGTACACGAGCGTGCCGGAGAACATCAACAGCACGAGCGAGGCGCCGCGCAGCAGCGTCGACGTGCGGGCGGCCCATGCGCGTTGCGAAGTGACGAGGCCGCCGAGGGACGACCAGCCCACGCCGATCGGCGCGAGCACGAGCAGAAATACGACGAGCGTCCATGCGAAATAGTGCGCCGACCGGAACGCCTCCAGCGGAAACAGCGTGCTCGAGAACAGCAGCGCCTTCGGATTCATCATCGTCGCGACGAACACGTCGCGAAAGCTCACCGGCGTGCTCGATACGTCCTGCAGCACGCGGCTGTGCGTCCACATCTTGAGCGCGAGGAAAAGAATGTAGACGGAACTCGCGAGCTTGACCACGTCATAAAGCCAGGGCCGGCCGGCAGCGAACGCGGCGAGGAAGAATCCCCATACGGAAATCGCGATCGCGTAGCCGAGCGCTTCGGCGATCACGAGCGGCCAGGTGCCGCGCAGGCCGACCTTCAACCCGGACGACAGCAGCAGCGTATTGGTCGGCCCCGGCACGATCAGCACCAGCGATACGTACATCGACATCTTCAGCAACGCTTCCTGGATGGGCATGCGGCCTCCTCGATTCGTCAGTGTCGCGGTTTGCGTCCGGTCCAGGCGGGGTGCACCGTTGGACTGGAGATGGCCCGGTACGCGCAACCGTTCGATCTGCTTACTCGGCGCTTCTTGTCCGATGCGTCTGGCGAGCATCGCTCATGTTCGCCCGGACACATCATGACGAATTTCTCCGCAGGCGCGTTGAATTATTTTTGGGGTCGAGATCGAAGCTGCCGAAATGAGAAAAGATCGTCATCTTTGTTTTGGTAATGGCGAAGGTTTTATTTCTTTCCCTTGAATTCGGTTGGCCATTTATCGTTTTTTTTGTAAAACAAGGACATTTGATGATGGACATTGAATGAAAAAGTGAATTTATTAGTTCGATAAAATTAAATCGGTTGATGCGGGATATTTCGTCGAAATTCCTCGGGATTTAGAATTTCTCTGAACAACCCGGGATTGATATGAAATTTTTCGAGATAGACCATCGTGAACGCTGCTATGGTGTGTCCCGGAGGTCAAGTGCACGGTGTGACAATCCTGACTGCAATTAGGCAAACTGAATAAATCCATGCACTAATGGCGATCGACGCGTCGGCAAGCCAATTTGTCGACGTGGAATCCGTTGCGCGGTGTGCCGCCGCGCGAAATGGGGCTTCGCATTGTTGCCTGACTTCGCTGCGATTCACGCGCCTTTTCGACGCCATTCGTCATGATGGACGAAACACGTCATGACGTATTGACGAACGATTTTCCGGTTCAACTCGACGAGGCGGCACTATCCATTCAGGTTTCAAATCCCATGGGAAGCGTGTCATGAGCAATCCGATCAGGAATATTGTCATCGTGGGCGGCGGCACGGCGGGCTGGATGTCCGCGTCGTACCTCGTCCGCGCGCTCCAGCAGCAGGCGAACATCACGCTCGTCGAGTCCGCGGCGATTCCGCGGATCGGCGTGGGCGAGGCGACCATCCCGAGTTTGCAGAAGGTGTTCTTCGACTTCCTCGGGATACCGGAGCGGGAATGGATGCCGCAGGTGAACGGCGCGTTCAAGGCTGCCATCCGGTTCGTGAACTGGAGGAAGTCGCCCGACGGTTCGCGCAGCGACCACTTCTACCATTTGTTCGGCAACGTGCCGAACTGCGACGGCGTGCCGCTGACCCACTACTGGCTGCGCAAGCGCGAACAGGGCTTCCAGCAACCGATGGAGTACGCGTGCTACCCGCAGACGGAGGCGCTCGACGGCAAGCTCGCGCCGTGCCTGGCCGACGGCACCCGCCAGATGTCCCACGCGTGGCACTTCGACGCGCATCTCGTGGCCGACTTCCTGAAGCGCTGGGCCACCGAACGCGGGGTGAAGCGCGTGGTGGACGAGGTCGAGCAGGTTCACCTGGACGACCGCGGCTACATCTCCCGCCTGTCCACGAAGGAAGGGCGCACGCTCGAAGCCGACCTGTTCATCGACTGCTCGGGCATGCGCGGGCTCCTGATCAACCAGGCGCTGAAGGAGCCCTTCATCGACATGTCCGATCACCTGCTGTGCGACAGCGCGGTCGCCAGCGCCGTGCCCGCCGACGACGCGCGCGACGGGATCGAACCGTACACGTCGGCGATCGCGATGAACTCGGGGTGGACCTGGAAGATCCCGATGCTGGGCCGGTTCGGCAGCGGCTATGTATTCTCGAGCAAGTTCACGTCGCGCGACCAGGCCACCGCCGATTTCCTCGACCTCTGGGGGCTTTCGGACAAGCAGCCGCTCAACCAGATCAAGTTCCGGGTCGGGCGCAACCGGCGCGCGTGGGTCAACAACTGCGTTTCTGTCGGACTGTCGTCGTGCTTTCTGGAGCCGCTGGAATCGACCGGCATCTACTTCATCTACGCGGCGCTGTACCAGCTCGTGAAGCACTTCCCCGACACGTCGTTCGATCCGCGCTTGATCGACGCGTTCAACGCCGAAATCGTCTACATGTTCGACGACTGCCGGGATTTCGTGCAGGCGCACTATTTCACCACGTCGCGCGACGACACGCCGTTCTGGCGCGCGAACCGGCACGACCTGCGGCTGTCTGACGCGATCAGGGAGAAGGTCGAACGCTACAAGGCGGGGCTGCCGTTGACCACCACGTCGTTCGACGATTCCACGTACTACGACACCTTCGACTACGAATTCAAGAACTTCTGGTTGAACGGAAACTACTACTGCATTTTTGCCGGCCTGGGGCTGCTGCCCGACCGGTCGCTGCCGCTCTTGCGGCACCGGCCCGAGTCGATCGACAAGGCCGAGGCGATGTTCGCGCGGATCCGGCGCGAGGCCGAGCGTCTGCGCACGACGCTGCCGACGAACCATGATTACCTGCGCTCGCTGCGCGAGGGCGATGCGGCGCTGTCTCGCAGCCAGCCCGGGCCGACGCTCGCGACGCCGGAGATCCTGTAGTGGACCGCGCCCCGGACCGCGTACGGACGATCGCGGCCACGCACGCCGCGGTGGCGGCCTGCGATCCGCTGCAGGCGCGCGCTCGTCCTGCGGCTACCAGGCCTGAACCGTCAACGGGACGTGCCCGGCATCGTCGGCCTGTTGCGCGCGTTCCTGCCGGCACGCGGCGTGCCTTCGGGCTGGGGCTTCGTCGAAGCCGCCGCTGCGATGCGGGACATCGGATTCTTCCTCGGGTCGCTCAAGCGGCACGGACACGAGCCCGTGGACGTGGTGCCCGGGCTCGAGCCGGTGCTGCTCGACCTGGCGCGCGCGACCGGCCTGCCGCCGCGCGAGACGCTGCTGCACGTGACGGTCTGGAACCCCGCGGCGGCCGACGCGCAGCGCAGCTACACCGGGCTGCGCGACGAGGCGCACCTGCTCGAGAGCGTGCGCATCTCGATGGCGGCTCTCGAGGCGGCCATCGCGTTGACCGTCGAGCTGACCGACGTGCCGCTGAGGTCGCCCGCGTTCGCGCAAGGGTGCGACGCGCTCGCGGTCCATCTGCAGAAAATGGTCGACTCGATCGTCTACGCGTACCGGTTCATCTCGTTGCAGGTGTTCTACGACGAGCTTCGTCCGTTCTACGAACCGATTCGAGTCGGCGGCCAGCACTACCTGGGCCCCGGTGCGGTCGAAATGCCCCTCTTCGTGCTGGAGCACGTGCTGTGGGGTTCGCAGTCGGACCACGCCGCTTACCGGGAATTCAAGGAGACATACCTGCCTTACGTGCTTCCCGCGTTCAGGGCGATCTACGCGCGGTTCGCCGGGCGTCCGGCGCTCATCGACCGCGTGCTCGGCGAAGCGCAGGCGGCACGCGCGCGGGGCGAGCCCATCGAGGCCGGACTGGCGGCCCTCGACCGGGTATTCGAGATTCTGCTGCGCTTTCGCGCGCCTCACGTCAAATTGGCGGAGCGCGCGTACGAAGTCGGGCGAAGCGGCCCCACGATCGGCAGCGGCGGGTACGCGCCCAGCATGCTCGGCGATCTGCTCGCGCTCACGCGTGCGGTACGGTCGCGCGTTCGCGCCGCGCTCGACGAATCCTGACGCGCGACGCGCGCGGCCATGTGTTCCATCTCAACAGGAGAGTGTGCCCTCATGACTCAACAGAGCCCCGCGGACGGGCGCGACAGCAACCACTTCGATGTGATCATCCTCGGTTCGGGCATGTCGGGCACCCAGATGGGAGCCATCCTGGCCAAGCAGCGGTTTCGCGTGCTGATCATCGAGGAATCGTCGCACCCGCGCTTCACGATCGGCGAATCGTCGATCCCCGAGACGTCGCTGATGAATCGCATCATCGCCGATCGCTACGGCATTCCGGAGCTTGATCACATCACGTCGTTCTATGCGACGCAGCGTTACGTCGCGTCGAGCACCGGCATCAAGCGCAACTTCGGCTTCGTGTTCCACAGGCCCGGCGAGGAACACGACCCGAAGGAGTTCACGCAGTGCGTGATTCCCGAGTTGCCGTGGGGGCCGGAGAGCCACTATTACCGGCAGGACGTCGACGCGTACCTGTTGCAAGCCGCCATCAAGTACGGCTGCACGGTTCGCCAGAAGACGAGCGTGACCGAATACCACGCCGACAAGGATGGCGTCGCGGTCGCGACCGCCCAGGGCGAACGGTTCACCGGCCGCTACATGATCGATTGCGGCGGGCCCCGCGCGCCGCTCGCGACCAAGTTCAATCTCCGCGAAGAGCCGTGCCGCTTCAAGACGCACTCGCGCAGCCTCTATACGCACATGCTCGGCGTCAAGCCGTTCGACGACATCTTCAAGGTCAAGGGGCAGCGCTGGCGTTGGCACGAGGGCACCTTGCACCACATGTTCGAGGGCGGCTGGCTCTGGGTGATTCCGTTCAACAATCATCCGCGTTCGACCAACAACCTGGTGAGCGTCGGCCTGCAGCTCGACCCGCGTATCCATCCGAAAACGGACATCTCCGCGCAGCAGGAATTCGACGCATTCCTCGCGCGGTTCCCGAGCATCGCGGCGCAGTTCCGGGACGCCGTGCCGGTGCGCGACTGGGTCAGGACCGATCGCCTGCAGTTCTCGTCGAGCGCCTGCGTCGGCGACCGCTACTGCCTGATGCTGCACGCGAACGGGTTCATCGATCCGCTTTTTTCCCGCGGGCTCGAGAACACCGCGGTGACCATCCACGCGCTCGCGGCGCGCCTGATCAAGGCGCTGCGCGACGACGATTTCTCCCCCGAGCGCTTCGAGTACATCGAGCGTCTGCAGCAGAAGCTTCTGGACCACAACGACGACTTCGTCAGTTGCTGCTACACGGCGTTCTCGGACTTCCGCCTGTGGGACGCGTTCCACAGGCTGTGGGCGGTCGGCACGATCCTCGGGCAGTTCCGGCTGGTGCAGGCGCACGCGCGGTTCCGTGCGTCGCGCGACGAGCGCGACCTCGATCACCTCGACGACAACCCCCCGTACCTCGGGTACCTGTGCGCGGACATGGAGGGGTACTACCAGTTGTTCAACGACGCCAAAGCCGAGGTCGAAGCCGTGAGCGCCGGGCGCAAGCCGGCCGAGGAGGCCGCGGCGCGCATTCACGCCCTCATCGACGAACGGGAGTTCGCGAAGCCGATGTTCGGTTTCGGGTACTGCATCACGGGTGCCAAACCGCAGCTCAACAACTCGAAGTACAGCCTGCTGCCGGCGATGAAGCTGCTGCACTGGACGCAGACCAGCGCGCCGGCGGAGGTGAAAAGGTATTTCGACTACAACCCGATGTTCGCGCTGCTCAGGGCGTACATCACGACCCGCATCGGCCTGGCGCTGAAGTAGTCGGCCGACCTCCGGAATGAAAATGATCGAAGACATTCAATTGAACGAGGCGGGGGCCAGGGAGCGTCCCGCGGGAGCGTACGACGCGACCACGCGCGTGGCCGCGAGCTGGTACGTCGCGATGCGCTCGGCCGACCTCAAGGACAAACCGACGGCGCTGACGCTCTTCGGCCGGCCGTGCGTCGCGTGGCGCGGCGCGTCGGGACGGGCCGTGGTGATGGACCGCCACTGCGCGCACCTTGGCGCGAACCTGGCCGACGGGCAAATCAGGGACGGGTGCATCCAGTGCCCGTTTCACCATTGGCGATACGACGAGCGCGGCCAGTGCGTGCACATTCCCGGCCATAGCCCGGCGGTGCACCGGCTGGAGCCCGTTCCGCGCGGCGCGCGCCAGCCGACGTGGGTCACCGCCGAGCGGTATGGCTACGTGTGGGTCTGGTACGGTTCCGCGCAGCCGCTGCACCCGCTGCCCGACATCGCCGCGGCCGACGTCGACAACGACGATTTCATGCATCTGCACTTCGCGTTCGAGACGACGACGGCGGTCTTGCGGATCGTCGAGAACTTCTACGACGCGCAGCACGCGACGCCCGTCCACGCGCTCCCGGTCTCGGCCTTCGAGCTCAAGCTGTTCGACGATTGGCGCGAATGGCCGGAGGTCGAGCCGATGGCGCGGGCGGGCGCGTGGTTCGGCGCCGGGATCGACTTCACGGTGGACCGGTACTTCGGGCCGCTCGGCATGCTGTCGCGCGCGCTGGGCCTGAACATGTCGCAGATGAACCTGCACTTCGACGGCTATCCCGGCGGGTGCGTGATGACCGTCGCGCTGGACGGAGACGCCAAATACAAGCTGCTGCAGTGCGTGACGCCGATAAGCGACGGCAAGAACGTCATGCACATGCTGATCTCGATCAGGAAGGTGGGCGGCCTCCTGCGCCGCGCGACCGACTACGTGCTGTTCGGGCTCCAGACCCGGCAGGCCGCGGGGTACGACGTCAAGATCTGGAACGGGATGAAGCCGGACGGCGGCGGCGCGTACAGCAAGTACGACAAGCTCGTGCTCAAGTACCGCGCGTTCTACCGGGGGTGGGTCGACCGCGTCGGCTCGAGCGAACCGTGACGCGTGAGTCGACAGCGCCGGCCGGCCCTCGTTGCCGGTTCCCGTTTTCCCGGTGACGAGAACGTCCCGCGTTTTCATCGCGGCCGGCGCACCATTTTTCGCGGCAACCGATAAAAAGATAATTCGCCGTTGATCGTTTGCGAGGACGGATAGTCACCCTCTGCGGCTGCATGTCGGGGCAAGCCGACCGACATGGCCGGCCATCTTGCGAAATGTCTCTTCAGGCGGGGATGCGCACATTACAGTAAGTTTGCTTGCGTGCCGACATCAAGAACAACAACACACGCGGGGAAGAAAGCATGGGCTCCATGACGGTCGGCAGGAAGCTGGGCGTAGCATTCGGTATCGTCGTACTTATTTCGTTGATCGGCAGCGCGATCTCGATCGTCAATTTTCTGAAGCTGAACCAGGCGAACGGCTGGAACGTTCATAGCTACCAGGTCCTGCGAGCGAACGACGACATGCTGACGAGCATGATCAACATGGAGGCGGGCGTGCGCGGCTACGTGGCCGCGGGGGATGACCGGTTTCTGGAGCCCTACAAGGCGGGCCTCAAGCAGTTCGCCACGTCATTCGATGTCGTGCGCAGCCTCACTTCGGACAATGCAGCGCAACAGCGCCGTCTCGAGACGCTGCGCGACATGCATCGGAAGGTGGCGGAGGTCGACGACAAGCTGATCGCGATGCGGCGTGACGTCAATGCCGGTACGCAGCCTGCCAATGTGCTGATCGACTACTTCAAGCAGGGCGACGACAAGCAGTTCATGGACCGCTATCGAGCCGTGGCCGGCGAGCTGAACGACGCCGAGCAGTCGCTGCTCGATCAGCGTTCAGGAGACGTGGCCAGCTTGACGGCGCTGACCAAGTTGACGCTCGCGGCTGCAGGCATCGTCACCGTCATCCTCGCAATCGTGCTGGGGACAGTCATCACGCGCGGAATCATGCGGTCGCTGGGCGGCGAGCCCGCCGCCGCCGCGGTCGTGGCCGGGCGTATTGCCGAAGGCAACCTCGAAGCACCCGTGCCGGTCGCGCCGAACGATCGCGGCAGCCTGATGGCGTCGCTCGAATCGATGCGACGGCAACTGAGCGGCATCGTGTCGGAAATCCAGTCGACCGCGGAATCGATCACGACTTCGGCCGGCGAAATCGCGCAGGGTAACCTGGATCTCTCGCAGCGAACGGAAGAGCAGGCGGCTTCGCTCGAGGAAACGGCGGCCAGCATGGAGCAGTTGACCGCGACGGTTCGTCAGAATACGGAAAACGCCAGGCAGGCGAATGCGCTTGCGGGCAGCGCGTGCGAGGTCGCGATGCGCGGCGGCGAAGTGGTGAACCAGGTGGTCGATTCCATGCGTGCGATTTCGAGCAGTTCGGGCAAGGTGGCCGAAATCATTGCCGTGATCGAGGGGATCGCGTTCCAGACGAACATCCTCGCGCTGAACGCGGCAGTCGAGGCCGCGCGTGCGGGCGAGCAGGGGCGCGGCTTCGCGGTCGTGGCCGGCGAAGTGCGCACGTTGGCGCAACGCAGCGCGAACGCGGCCAAGGAAATCAAGGATCTCATCACGGGTTCGGTGGAGAGCGTGGCGCAGGGGTCGCAGCACGTCGAACGCGCGGGCACGACGATGTCGGATATCGTGCAGTCCGTGCGGCGGGTGACCGACATCATGAGTGAAATTGCGTCGGCTTCGGACGAACAGGGAACGGGTATCGAGCAGGTCAACGTCGCCGTGGGGCAGATGGACTCGGTCACGCAGCAGAATGCGGCGCTCGTGGAGCAGGCATCGGCTGCCGCCCAGGCGATGGCGCAGCAGGCAACCACGCTGCGCGACGTGGTCGGGGTATTCAGGATCGGTCGCGCGCTCGCGCACTGACGGGCGCGGCCCCGGTGCTCCGCGGGAAGTCGACGCGAGCCGGAGCCGAGCCGCTTCGCGGCTTTCCATGTGATTGTCGTCGGCGAGTTCCGGCGTAAGCCGCAAACGGCTGCCTTGCCCAGCCGCTATATGGCGATCTGCGTCGAGGAAAAAACCTGTTTGAGCACCATGAAAGTCCGAATCTGACGCACGCCGGGCAGATAAAGCAGTTGTTCGGCATGGAGTCGGTTGAAGCTTTCGCTATCGCGGGTGCGCAGCATCATGAAGTAGTCGAACTCGCCGGTCACCACGTGGCATTCCATGCAGCCGGATACGTTCTGCGCCGCTTTTTCAAACGCGGCAAAGGATTCGGGAGTCGATCGATCCAGTACGACGCCGATGATGACGACCATGCCCGCATCGAGGGCAGGCGCGTTGAGCAACGCGACGATTCCTCGGATCAAACCCAGGCTCTTGAGCCGTTCGACGCGGCGCAAACACGCCGGCGCGCTCAAATTCACCTTCGCCGCCAGGGCGACGTTCGAGATCGATGCGTCTTTCTGAAGGGCTCGCAGGATCGCTTTGTCCGTACGGTCAAGTTCGACGTGGCTCGCGTCGTCGGGGCGCGATTTGCCAGGAAATTTTGTTGTCGATTTCATTGATTCTAAAAAATATACATTCGTGGGGATGGGGGGAATTGTATTTCAAATCGTGGCGATCGGCGGATGTTTGCAACCATGTTTCGTGGGTATTTAACTAGAATTTCTTCGTGCCCGGTCGCTCTGACGACATCGGGCGTCGGAATCCACCGCCCACCTTTCGGAGAACCTCCGTGAACCTCGCTCGCTTTCCTCGCCACAAGCTGACCTTCGGACCCACCCCCATCCACGAGTTGCCCCGCCTCGGCAAGGCGCTGGGTGGAAAAGTTCATCTCTATGCAAAACGCGAAGACTGCAACAGCGGCCTGGCGTTCGGCGGGAACAAGACCCGGAAGCTCGAGTACATCGTGCCGGACGTTCTGGCGAGCGGCGCGGACACGCTGGTATCGATCGGCGGCATCCAGTCGAACCAGACGCGTCAGGTCGCGGCAGTCGCGGCTCATCTTGGCCTGAAATGCGTGCTGGTTCAAGAAAACTGGGTCAACTACTCGGACGCCGTGTATGACCGCGTCGGGAACATTCAGATGTCCCGCATGATGGGCGCCGACGTTCGGCTGGTCAGCGATGGCTTCGACATCGGCATTCGTCCGAGCTGGGAACAGGCGATGGAGAGCGTTCGCAACGCGGGAGGGAAGCCGTATCCGATCCCTGCCGGTTGTTCAGAGCATCGGCTTGGCGGCCTGGGGTTCGTCGGTTTCGCGGAGGAAGTGCGCGCCCAGGAAGCTGAACTCGGATTCAAGTTCGACTACATCGTCGTGTGTTCGGTGACGGGAAGCACGCAGGCCGGCATGGTCGTCGGCTTCGCGGCAGACGGGCGCGCGGATCGCGTGATCGGTATCGATGCGTCGGCCAAACCCGAGCAGACGCGCGAGCAGATTCTTCGCATCGCACGCCACACCGCCGATCTCGTGGAACTCGATCGGCCGATCGGGGACGCGGACGTGGTGCTGGATACGCGCTACGGGGGCCCTGAATACGGCCTTCCGTCGGAAGGTACGCTCGAAGCGATTCGACTGTGCGCGAAGACCGAGGGGATGTTGACCGACCCGGTTTATGAAGGCAAGTCGATGCATGGCATGATCGACAGGGTGCGCCGCGGCGAGTTTCCGGAAGGGTCCCGTGTCTTGTATGCGCACCTCGGCGGCGTCCCCGCATTGAACGCATACAGCTTCCTGTTCAAGAACGGTTGAGGCTTGGCCGCGTTCCGACTGCAAGTGGAGTCGGAACGCGGCGTGTATATCGTCAATTCGGGGTGCAAAGTATGGACATGCAGAATCGACTTCCGACCACGACGACCGATCCCGACCCGGAGGAGCTCCGGGAATGGTGCGACGCGCTCGATGGCGTGTTGCATGCGTGGGGCGGCGATCAAGGCAAGGAACGTGCACGCCATCTTCTCGACTCGTTGTTGGCGCATGCACACGCCCGTCGCGTCGCGTGGAGGCCGCCTCTGATCACGCCGTACGTCAATACCGTGGCGCCCGACGAGCAGCCTGCCTATCCGGGCGATCTGCAAATCGAGCGGCGGATCGCGGCGTTGATACGGTGGAACGCGCTCGCGATGGTGGTCCGCGCCAACCGGGCGCAGGGCGAACTGGGCGGACACATCGCGAGCTATGCTTCGGCCGCGGACCTGTTCGAGGTCGGTTTCCAGCATTTTTTCCGCGGCCCGGATGCGGTGCACGGCGGCGATCTGGTGTTTTTCCAGGCGCACTCGGCGCCGGGTGTCTACGCGCGGGCATTTCTCGAGGGGCGACTGTCGGAAGAATCGCTGTCCCATTATCGCCAGGAGATCGTGGCGGAGGCCGGCGGCATCCGGGGATTGAGCTCATATCCTCATCCCTTTTTGATGCCGGACTTCTGGCAGTTTCCAACCGGATCGATGGGGCTGGGGCCGCTCAACGCCATTTATCAGGCGCGGTTCATGCGGTACATGGAAAATCGTGGCTTGAAGGCGCATGGCGATCGTCGCGTGTGGGGTTTTTTCGGCGATGGAGAAATGGACGAGCCCGAGTCGATCGCCGCGTTGACACTCGCGGCTCGCGAGCGGCTCGACAACTGCATATTCGTCATCAACTGCAATCTCCAGCGACTGGATGGCCCCGTTCGCGGCAACGGCCGGGTCATCGACGAACTCGAGGCATTGTTCGCCGGCGCCGGATGGAACATCGTCAAATGCATCTGGGGCTCCGAGTGGGATGCGTTGCTCGGCCGCGATCATGGCGGTGTGCTCGAACGCGCTTTCGCGAACACCGTCGATGGTGATTTCCAGACGTTGTCGGCCAATGACGGCGCGTTCAATCGCGAGACGTTCTTCAGCCGGACGCCGGAACTGCGAGCGCTGGTGGATTCGTTGTCCGACGACGACATCGCGATGCTTCGGCGCGGCGGACACGATCCCGTGAAAATCCATGCCGCCTTTGCCGCGGCGACGGTCAGGAATGGTCGGCCGTCGGTTGTGCTTGCCAAGACCATGAAGGGCTATGGCATGGGCACGATCGCGCAAGGGCGCATGACGACGCATCAGCAGAAAAAGCTGGAGCGGGACGACCTGCTTGCCTTTCGGGATCGATTCGCGCTCCCGCTTTCCGACGAAGAGGCATCGGAAGCGCGGTTCTATCGGCCGCCGCACGATAGCGATGAACTGCGGTACTTGCGCAAGCGTCGCGAGACGCTTGGCGGCTATCTCCCTCAGCGACGTGCGGCATCCGAGCGACTGGCGGTGCCCGAACTGGCGAGCGTCGCGGGCTTCTCGCTGAATGCGGACGGCAAGGTCATGAGTTCGACGACCGCCTTCGTCAGGCAACTTGGTGCGCTGCTCAAGGACGCCAGCCTCGGCCCGCGATTGGTTCCGATCGTGGCGGACGAGGCCAGAACGTTCGGCATGGCGAATCTTTTTCGTCAGGTCGGAATCTACGCGCCGTTCGGTCAGTTGTACGATCCGGAAGACAATTCATCGATGCTCTCGTATCGTGAAGCGTCCGATGGTCAAATTCTCGAGGAAGGCATCACGGAGGCGGGGGCCATCTCGTCGTGGACGGCCGCCGCGACGAGTTACGCCGTGCACGGTATTCCGATGATGCCGTTCTATATCTACTACAGCATGTTCGGCTTTCAGCGTATCGGCGACTTGATCTGGGCGGCTGCCGATCAGCGAGCCCGAGGCTTTCTCGTCGGCGCCACGTCAGGCCGCACGACGCTGGGAGGTGAAGGATTGCAGCATCAGGATGGCTCGAGCCATCTTCTCGCGTCGACGATACCGACGTGTCGGGCGTACGATCCGTCCTTTGCCGGTGAACTGGCGGTCCTGGTCGATTACGGGTTGCGGCGCATGCTGAGTGACGCGCACGACGAGTTCTTTTACGTCACCGTGACCAATGAAAACGTCGCGCAACCAAGTATTGCCGATGCGTCGCATGAAGGTATCGTGAAGGGCATGTATCTGTTTCGACGGGGCGGCCGCTTTCAGAGGCGGGTTCAGTTATTCGGCAGCGGCGCGATCATGGGGGAGGTTCTCAAGGCGGCGGACGAATTCGAGCGGTTGCATGAGGTGTCCGCGGACGTCTGGAGTATTACCAGCTATGTCGAGCTGGGGCGGGATGGCGCGCGATGCGAGCGGGAATGGCGGCTCGGTTCCGGAGACATCGGGGAATCGTGGATTTCCACCCAGCTGCGCGCGACCGTTGGGCCGATCGTCGCCGCGTCGGACTATGTGAAAGCGCTTCCGGAAATGGTTCGTGCATATATTCCTGAAGGACGGCGATATGTCACGCTTGGGACCGACGGGTTCGGTCGAAGCGATTCGCGCGCGCAGTTGCGGCGGTATTTTGAGGTGGATGCTCAGGCCATCGTGCAGGCCGGGTTGAAGGCCCTCGAGGGGCCGGTGGTGGGGAATGAGGCCCGCCAACTGTCGGGGGCGTCTGATGTCGTCGGGGTGGTGGCGTACTAACGTGTGCTTTCTGTCGAATATGTGCGTGGGTCGTTGTTTTAAGTGGTTCTCCGCGCCTTTGTCGTTGAACCTGTCTTGCTATCGGTCTATCAGCGTCGCCCCTGCGCGGGGCGGCGGTCACTTTTCTTTGTCTTCCAAAGAAAAGTAACCAAAAGAAAGGCGCGTCCTTGGGCGGACGGCAAAGGTGGTTCTGCTCAGGTTCGTGGTTTATTTGACCACCGTAGTTCGCGGGATGTCGGGGCTCGGTGGGGACACGGGTACGGGTCGTCACGTATCTAGTCGGCCGTATGCAGTTGCTTCACCAGTTCGCCAATGAAGTCGATCAGTACAGTCGACAACTCGCGGCCCGACAAGGTCTGGATCTGGATCGCACGCAACGACATGCCCGGATGGTCGATCGGTATCGCCACCAGGCCGTCCGTCGCCAGACGCGCCCGTACCGTCAGGCGGCTGGTCAGCGACACGACCCCAGACATTTGAGTGAATGCATACAGCGTGCCGGAGTTGTTGCAGGTCAGGACAGGCTCGAAAAGAAGATTCTCGAGGCTCGCCGTCGTATCGAAAAGCTGACGGATCGTCGTGCCACGGTCAAGCAACGCAATCGGGAAATTCCGCAACTCGGCCATCGATACCGTCGCGCGACCAGCCAGCACGTGAGAACGCGGCATGACGGCACAAATGGGCGCGCTCTGCGTGTACTCGACGTTGATCTCCGGCGCTCGTACAACACCGAAAGTCAGGCCGATATCCGCTTCGCCGCTCCGTACGTGTGCCGTCACCTCCTTGGGCGCCGTCACCGCCACCTCGAAACGGGTACCGGGCGACTTCTCCAGAAATTGCGTGATGGCCCGAGGGAGAACATCCCGGGCAAACGCTTCCGACGTCGAGACGCGGATCGTGCTCCGATCGAACGAGTTCAGCGCCTTGATCTCCTCGATCACCTGCTGACCTTCGAGCAGGGTTCTACGAACATGTGCAGCCAGCAGTTCCCCGGCCTTGTTGGGGACCATGCCGCGCGCCTGACGCTCGAACAACGGGCAGCCAACTTCCTCCTCCAGCTTCGTGATCTGACGGCTGATCGCCGAGATCGAAACGTGCAGCTTCTCGGACGCCTCGCTCAGCGAACCTGTATTGGCAACGGCAAGGAAGTATCGGAGTGCAGCGTTGTGCATGACGGGCCGCCAAGTTTGCGTTATTCGAAAGCAGGGCACGCAAAAAAGTCAATTGTGGTGCGCGTTTTGGCTCCGTACGCTTGATCCATCAAGGTCGAACAAGCCGCTCTTCCACGATACACGCGAGGATCACCATGACGCGCCATCAAGCAATCGACTCTGCCACAACATATTTCGATTCGGGGGGCTTTCTGAAAGATCTCGCGCGACGCGTCTCCATGACGACGGAAAGTCAGGATTCCGGACGGGACGGCGAGCTTCGAGCATACCTCGTCGACGAGATCGTCCCATCGATCGACCGTATCGGCTTTGAGTCTCGTATCGTCGAGAACCCGGTGGCGGGGAGCGCGCCGTTTTTGATCGCGACGCGTATCGAGGACCCCTCGCTTCCGACGATCCTGATGTACGGGCACGGTGACGTCGTCCGTGGCCATGACGGACAGTGGAAGGACCAGATGTCGCCATGGAACGTCACGGTTGAAGGGGACCGATGGTTCGGGCGGGGCACCGCCGACAACAAAGGGCAACACACGATCAACCTGGCCGCGCTGGAGCAAGTCATCGAGGCCAGGAATCGACGCCTGGGCTTCAATGCGACGCTGCTGCTCGAGATGGGGGAAGAAACCGGATCGCCCGGGCTGCGCGCGGTCTGCGAGCAGAACAAGGACCTTCTCGCCGCCGACGTTCTGATCGCTTCGGATGGCCCTCGGGCCAGGTCGAACGTCCCCTGCGTTTTTCTCGGGTCGCGTGGATTCGTGAACTTCACGCTTTCCGTCCGGCTCCGGTCGGGCGCCCATCATTCCGGAAATTGGGGTGGAGCGCTCGGCAATGCCGGAACCGTGCTCGCGAACGCGATTTCGTCGCTCGTCGACGGGCGCGGGCGGATCCTCGTCGACGCGCTGTTGCCGACGCATATTCCGGCTTCGGTACGCACGGCGCTGAAGCATATTGCCGTCGGTGGCGGGCCCGACGATCCTCACGTCGATGGCAATTGGGGCGAGCCCGATTTGACGGCCCAGGAGCGCGTCTATGCATGGAACGCGCTCGAAGTACTGGCCTTTACCACCGGTAACCCGACCAGCCCGATCGGCGCGATTCCGCCCGTCGCGCACGCGCATTGCCAACTCAGGTACGTCGTCGGTACGGATTGCGAGCGTATCGAAGAAGTTCTACGGCATCGCCTCGACGAATGCGGGTTCGACAGGGTCGAGGTTTCGATCGGCGAGCGAATGGGCGCTACGCGTCTGCCGCCGGAAGATCCGTGGGTCGCATGGGCGCTCGATTCGATCGAGCGGACGACCGGAAAGCAGCCGGATTTGCTTCCCAATCTTGGCGGGTCGCTGCCCAACGACGTCTTTTCCGAGGTTCTGGGCCTTCCGACGATCTGGATTCCGCACTCATACGGAGCCTGCTCCCAGCACGCACCGAACGAACACCTGCTTGGAAGTGTCGCGCGTGAGGCGCTGCAGATCATGGCCGGCATATTTTGGGATCTCGGGGAGTCGGCATCCGCCGTCCGGGATCGGCGCAAGGAAGGAGCGCTTGTCGTCCACGCATAAGACGCCAATTTTTTAATGCACTTGTCATCGTAAGTGAACGGAGAATGAGATGCGTACTATGGAAATGGTGGATGCCGCGCCGACGAGAGAACAAGCTCCAAACGTGTTGCGGCTGGTGTTCGCCGCAACCGTCGGCAATGCCTTGGAATGGTTCGACATACTGATTTACGGATTCTTCGCAATCTCGATTTCAAAGGCTTTCTTTCCAGCGTCGAGCAGCGGGGTATCCCTTCTTCTGACGTTCGGGACGTTCGCGATCTCGTATTTGGCCAGGCCGATCGGAGCGCTGGTGCTGGGTTCGTATGCGGATCGTCGCGGCCGCAAGGCGTCGATGATGGTGTCGATCGTGACGATGATGATCGGCACGACGACGATCGCACTGATGCCGAGTTACGCGTCGATCGGCGTGATCGCACCGATTCTGGTCATCTGCGCTCGGCTGCTTCAGGGATTTTCCGCGGGCGGCGAGTTCGGCAGCACGACCGCGTTTCTGGTGGAGCAGTGTCCCGAGCGCAAGGGATTGTTCGCCAGCTTCCAGTTCGCGAGTCAAGGATTGAGCTATATGCTCGCGGCCGGTTTCGGCGTTCTCCTCACGTTGATCCTCGATGGAGACGCCATCGACGCATGGGGTTGGCGCATACCGTTTCTCTTTGGTGTGCTGATCGGCCCGGTCGGCCTGTACTTGCGAAAGCACGTGCATGAGGCCGACGGCGCAAGGCGTGAAAGGCCCGCATCGTTCCCGGTGAGGGAAGTGTTCGTCAATCAGAAGGCCAGAATGTTGCTGGCGATCGGTACGCTCGTTCTTTCTACCGGCGCCAGTTACGTCATTCTTTATATTCCGACCTACGCGGTACGTGAACTTCATCTGCCTGCCAGTTTCGGTTTCATTGCAACGACGTTGACCGGCGCCATCCTGACGTTCGTTACGCCGTTCGTCGGTCATCTCTCGGACAGGATCGGCCGCATCAGGCTGATGATCTGGGCCGGGATAGCCTTCATTCTGACCATTTATCCGGTTTTCAAATTGCTTGGCGCGCATCCCGATCTGGGAAGACTCATTGCGATGATGGCCTGGATGGGGACGCTGAAGGCGGTCTATTTTGGCGCGCTGCCAGCGCTGATGGCGGAAGTATTTCCGACCGAAACGCGAGCGACGGGCATGGCGATCAGCTACAACATCGGCGTCACGCTGTTTGGCGGTTTCGCGCCGCTGATCGTCGCGTCGCTGATCCATCAGACGGGCAATCTGGCATCGCCGGCGTTTTATCTGATGCTGCTCGGCGTGCTGAGTCTGATTGCATTGCGCGGCTGTCGATCGATGTTGAATCTCCGATAAGGCAGCGCATCGAGAGAACGCCGCACGGCCGGGCGATGGCTTCGCCGGGTGCGGCGCGAGACTTGTTTCGACGACATGCGAGGTGATCGGCATGAGTGCAAGGAAACTGGACGCCGTATCGTCGGGGGCTTCGACGTGGAACTGGCTGTTACCGCCTTCGGAGCGGGCTCGCGTATGTGTCGTCATGGATCCGAGCCCCGGCGCGGCCGCGGTTTCAGCGGCCGTAGCCCGCTTCGCGGCGATGCCGGAAGTCGCGCTTCTCCAGATTGACGATCCCGTCGATGCGCATCGTGCATGGAGCGAGTCGCTCATGCCGGGTAACGTTCCCGATGCGGCGAAGACGAGGCCGGAATGCCGATTGAGTCGATTGCCGCGAGGCGTGCCGTTGCTGGTGTGGTCGACACGCCCGCAACACCTCGACTGGCTCGGCGGCATCGAAGGCAACAGGGTGCGTGCCCTCGTTACTTTCGACGGCGACGAGGTCGAAATGCAGGTATCTCGTCTGCTCGCGCTTGTGCTGAAGGAGTTGAAGCACGCGATCGCCGAGAACATGTTGATCCATTGAGGCGATGAAAATCGCTTTGCCCGGCCGTTGCAGACCGAGCGGCTGGTCAGTGACTGGTCCCGGCAAATCGGTGTCGCGGTCACGTCGTGGAAACCATGAAGGGCATCAACGACAGCTCCCGCCAAATCTCGGACATCACGGGTGTCATCGACAGCATTGCCTTTCAGACGAACATTCTGGCCTTGAATGCGGCGGTCGAGGCCGCGCGCGCCGACGAGCAGGGCAGGGGCTTCGCGGTGGTCGCCAGCGAAGTGCGCAGCCTGGCCGGACGTTTTGCCGATGCGGCCAGAGAGATCAAGAAGCTCATCGGCTCGAGCGTGGGGCGCGTTGCTCAAGGTTCGACCGAAGTCGAGCGCGCATGGGTGGCGATGACCGAAGTCGTGAACTCCATTCGTCGCGTCACCGACACGATGCGTGAAATCAGTGCCGCGAGCGCCGAACAATCGCTCGGCGTGACCCAGATCGGCGAAGCCGTCGGCCAGATGGAGCGCGCCACGCAGCAAAACGCCGCGTTGGTCGAGCAAACGGCGGCGGCGGCGATCAGTCTGCGCTAGCAGTCACGGAAACTAGTGGAGGCCGTCTCGGTTTTTCGGCTTGGACGCGGTGAAGCGCCGTAGAGCCGGCGTGTTTAGGCATACGCGCCGCGATCGCGCTGGACCGACGGGACGGGAATCCGCCGCCTGGCGCCGCGACCGCACGCCAGGCTGACGGGCCGATTACCGTTTTGTCATCTACGCCGCTCGGGCCTGCACGGAGCGCGGCCGTGTCGCCGTTTCCGGGTAACATCGCCGTATGTCCCCACGAATGCGACGGAGCCGGCCATGCGCATCCTGATAGTCGAAGACGAACCGAAAACGGGCGCGTACCTGAAGAAAGGGCTCGAGGAATCGGGCTTCAGCGTCGATCTCGCGAAGGACGGCGCCGAAGGGCTGATGCTCGCGCAGGAAGAGCGTTACGACGTGATCGTGCTCGACGTGATGCTGCCCGTGCTCGACGGCTGGGGTGTGCTCAAGCGGCTGCGCGAGACGCATACGACGCCCGTGCTGTTCCTGACCGCGCGCGACGACGTGCACGACCGCGTGCACGGCCTCGAACTCGGCGCCGACGATTACCTCGTGAAGCCGTTCGCGTTCGTCGAGCTGCTGGCCCGCATCCGCACGCTCGCGCGTCGCGGGCCGCCGCGCGAGACCGAGCACCTGGCGGTCGGCGATCTGGAAATCGACGTGGTGCGCCGCCGCGTGAAGCGCGGCGCCACGCGAATCGACCTGACGCCGCGCGAATTCTCGCTGCTGCAACTGCTCGCGCGCCGGCAGGGCGAGGTGCTGAGCCGCACGCAGATCGCATCGTACGTGTGGGACATGAATTTCGACAGCGACACCAATGTCGTCGAGGTCGCGATCCGGCGCCTGCGCGCGAAGATCGACGACGCGTTTCCGGTCAAGCTGATCCATACCGTGCGCGGCGTCGGCTACGTGCTCGAGCCGAAGGACGGCGCATGACGCGCCCGCGCTCGCTCGCGGCGACACTCGCGCTCGCTTTCGCCGCGACCACGCTGGCCGCATTCGCGCTCGTCGGCGCGTATGTGTATGCGGGCCTCGAGCGGCAGGTGAACACGCAGGACGATCTCGACATCGTGCTGGCCGCGCGCCACACGCGCCGGCTCGCGGGCGAGCTCGAGTCGCTCGATGCGGTTCGCGCGCACGCGGAGCGGCTGACGAGCCAGGTGCTGGGCAACGAGGCGCTGTCGATGGTCGTCGTCGATGCGCAGGGCGACGTGCTCGCGCGCCACAACGTCCGGCTCGCCGCGCTCGACGATGCACCCGCGGCCGCATCGGTTCCGCTGGCCGACGCGCAACTGTTCGCGCCGCACGCGGCGCCGGTTCCCGCGAACGACCGGATCACGGCCGACCGGCTCGTCACATGGACCGCCGCCGGCGGCACGCCGATGCGCGGCGTCGCGATCGAGGCCGCGCTCGGCGACCGCACGCCTATCCGCATCGCGATCGCGCGCAACATGCGCGACCGGGCCGAACTGCTCGACGGCTACCGCAACCGGCTCATGCTTGCCGGCGGCGTCGGCGCGCTGTTCGCGCTGCTGCTCGGCTACTGGCTGATCCGCAAGGCGCTCGCGCCGCTGCGCGAGATCGTCGACGACACCGGCCGGATCACGGTCGACAAGCTCGACACGCGGCTCGACGCGTCGCGCGCGCCGCCGGAGCTGCGCGCGCTCGTCGATGCGCAGAATGCGATGCTCGGCCGCCTGCAGCAGGCGTTCGCGCATCTGTCGCAATTCAGCGCCGATCTCGCGCACGACTTGCGCACGCCGCTGAACAACATGCGCGGCGCCACCGAAGTCGCGCTCGCGCGGCCGCGTTCGGCCGACGAGTACCAGACGCTGCTCGAATCGAATCTCGAGGAATACGATCGCCTCGCACGGATGATCGAGAACGTGCTGTTTCTCGCGCGCGCCGAGCATCCGAGCTTCGTCACGCGGCAGCGCGCATTCGACGTGCGCGACGAACTCGAGCGCATCGCCGAGTATTTCGAGGGGCTCGCCGACGAGGCGGGCTCGGCGCTGCGCGTCGACGGGCACGGGCAGTTGACCGCCGACGTCGAGCTGTTCCGCCGCGCGGTCGGCAACCTGCTCGCGAACGCGCTGCGTTACACGCCCGCCGGCGGCGTCATCACACTGAGTGTCGATGAAACCGCCGACGCGGTGCGCGTCGTCGTCGCGAATCCGGGCGAGCCGATCGATCCCGCGCTGTTGCCGCGGATCTTCGACCGCTTCGTGCGCGGCGACCCCGCGCGCAGCGGCGGCGCACCGGGCGGCACGGCAGGGCTCGGCCTCGCGATCGTGCGCTCGGTGATGGAACTGCACGGCGGCACCGCGCAGGTCGAAAGCGACGCGCGCGGCACGCGCTTCGTGCTCACGTTCAACCGGCCGCCGGCTGCGTGACGGCGGGTTCGGGCCGCACGGTCGCCGCGTGGTCCTTCGTGCCGGCGTTCGAAACAGGGCAGCCGTTTGCAGGGTCTTCAAACGAACCGAATGTAGAATCAATGTAGATACAAACGGCTTGCCATTTCTGCGGCGCGTGTCTACAATGGATAAACATTCGGAGCGTGATATGGAACTCAAAATTCAGAAGTGGGGCAACAGTGCGGCCGTACGGCTTCCTGCTGTGTTGTTGGAGCAGATCGGCGCGTCGGCTGGCAGTTCTCTGCACGCCGATGTACGGCCGGATGGCGTGTTGCTTTCGCCCGCGCGGCGCAAATATTCGCTGGATGAACTCGTTGCGCAATGCGATCCGAAGGCTCCGCAACCGGCAGACCTCGTCGCGTGGGGTGAAGTCAAGCCCGTGGGACGTGAGGCATGGTGAGGCGCGTCAAGTTCGACCGTGGCGATATCGTGCGGGTTAGCCTGAATCCGACAGTGGGCAAAGAACAGCAAGGGGATTTCCGTCCCGCGCTGGTTCTGTCACCCGCCGCGTTCAACACGCTTGGCGTGGCGCTCGTCGTGCCAATTACGCAGGGCGGCGAATTCGCGCGATACGCGGGATTCGCTGTGCCGCTCTCGGGTTCGGGGACGGAGACGCAGGGCGTGGCGCTGGTGAACATGGTCCGCACGCTCGACCTCGAGGCGCGCGGCGCACGCAAAGTCGAGCGTGCGCCCATTGAAGTTGTCGAAGATGCGCTCGCTCGCCTGCAAACCATTTTGGAATGACGGGAAACGCCGGCCTCGCCGGTAAGTGACATCGCCAATCGACAGTGCGATCAACGCGTCGGTTCGCTGCCTCAAATGCGGCGCGCACGGCGTTGGCGCGTGCAACCGTGGGCGGCTGTTCGATGCGGAGCGTCTCGGCGACGTCATTGCCGGCGAATTGGTCGAAGCCCTGCTCGCAGATGGACAATTACGCGAGCACGCCCCAGCATTATTGGAGCTTGATCCAGAACGAGGCCGGGGACCATTCGCTTGCCAGCGGCAGGTCAACCGGACGTACGAGACCGGAGAGTGGCACCCAACTACCGCGAGGCAATCGACCCGGGCGCAAGTGATGGGGAAGACATGGTTCGCATGACTGACGGTGATATGTCGCAGTGTGACGTCAACGAGCCGTATTACCGACGTGCAACCTTTCGTCCGCCGATCGAAGAGTTGAAATGGTGCTACGGCTGCGCGCCTCTCACGTTCAACCGGCCGCCGGCTGCGTGACGGTGGGTTCGGGCCGCACGGCCGCCGCGTGCTCCTTCGCGCCGGTGTTCGATTCCGCGCCTGATTCCGCGCCCGCGCCCGCCTGCCAGCCGCCCCCCAACGCCTTCAGCAGGCCGACCGCCGCCTCCATCCGGCGCGCGTCGATCTGATCGGCGGTGCGCCGGTTCGTCAGCGCGATCGTCTGCGCGGTCACCACATCGAGATAGCTGACGGCGCCGGCGTTGAAACGATTCGTCGTCAGCCGCAGCGACAGATCGGCCGCGTCGGTCGCGCGTTGCTGGCTGCCGGCTTCGGAAGCGAGTGCATCGAGCGCGGACAACTGATCCTCGACCTGCTGGAACGCGACGAGCACGGTTTGCCGGTAATCGGCGACCGCGCCGTCGTATTGCGCATGCGCGCCGCGCAGCGATGCGCTGCGGCGGCCGCCGTCGAACAGCGTGCCGGCGAGCTGCGGGCCGAGCGACCAGAACAGGCTCGGCGCGGTGAGCCACGGCGCGAAGAACGAACTCTCGAGCCCCGCGCTCGCCGACAGCACCAGATCGGGAAAGAACGCGGCACGTGCCTCTCCGATCTGCGCGTTCGCGGCCGCGACGCGACGCTCGGCCGCCGCGATGTCGGGCCGCCGCTCCAGCAGTTGCGACGGCACCCCGGCCGGAATGGCCGGCACGTGGAACGCCTGCACGCGGGGCGGCAGCGCGAACGTCGACGCGCTTTCGCCGACGAGCGTCGCGATCGCGTGCTGCAACTGCGCACGCGACGCGTCGATGTCGGTGTCCTGCGTGCGCGTCGATTCGAGTTGCGTCTGAGCTTGGGCGACGGCCGACGCGTCGATCGCACCGGCCGCGAGTTGCTGCCTGAGCAGCGTCAGCGCGTCCGCGTACGCGCGGACCGTGTCGTCGAGCAGTTGCTTCTGCGTGTCGAGCGAGCGCAGCGCGAAATAATCGGTCGCGAGTTCGGCCGTGACCGACAGCTTCACGGCCTGCAGGTCGGCCGCGCTCGCGGCCGCGTTCGCCTGCGCGCCCGTCACCGCATCGCGCACGCGGCCGAACACGTCCGGCTCCCAGCTCGCGGCCACGCCGGCCTGATAGTCGGGCGTCGTCTTGCCGGCGAGCGACGAGCCGAGCCGGTTCTGCGACACGCGCGCGCGGCTTTGCGCGACGCCCGCGGTGATCGTCGGCAGGAATCCGGCGTGCTGATAGTCGACCATCGCGCGTGCCTGCTGCAGATCGGCGACGGCTTTCTTCACCGTCTGGTTCGACACGTCGACGCGTGCTTCGAGCGCGTTCAGGTCGGCGTCGCCGAACACGGTCCACCACGCGCCGCGCGCGGCGGCGTCGGCCGGCATCGCGACGTGCCAGCCGGCCTGCGCGGCAGGTGCGGCCGGCGCGCCCGCGTAGTGCGCGGGCACCGCGACGGCGGGTGGCGAATAGGGCGGCAGCGTCGAGCAGGCGGTCAGTGCGGCGGTGGCGGCGAGCGCGACGATGCGACGTGCGAACGGAAGCGGATGACGGAGGCGCATGGCAGATATCTCGTGATTCGTCGTCGATGGGTCAGCCGCGGGTGGGCGCGGCAGCGGGCGTTGACGTAGCCGGTGCGGCGCCGGCCGCGCGCGGCGGCGGCACGTTGCGTGCATCGGCCGCAGACGCCGGTTGCGCGGCCTGCGCGGCCTGCACGGCGGAAGCGGCCGAAGCGCCCGAAGCGCCCGAAGCGGCCGAAGCCGGCGAAGCAGCGACCGGCGCCGCATCGTGCGCGGTCGACACGATCTTCACGGTCTCCCCTGCCGTGATCGCATCGCCCGGGTTGTCGATCACGCGATCGGTTGCCGCGAGCCCCGCGACGATCTCCACCCGCGTGCCGAAATCGCGCCCGATCTGCACGGTCTTCAGCGCGGTGCGCCCGTTCGCGCCGACGGTGGCCACCGTCACGCCGTTCGGGCGGAACAGCAGCGCGCTGACCGGCAGCTCGAGCGCCGGCGCCGCGCTCGGCACGACGAGATGCGCCTGCGCATACGCGCCGGGCATCAGCGCGCCGTCGCGATTGTCGACGTCGATCTCGACGCGCAGCGTGCGCGTGACGGGATCGATCGCGCCCGCGCTGCGCGCGACGCGCGCGGCGATGCGCCGCCCCGGATACTGCGGCGTCGTCAGGTAGACCGGTGTGCCGGTCGACACGCCCGTCGCGCTGTCCTGCGGCACGTCGACGAACACGCGCAGCGTGTCCGTCTGTTCGAGATGGAACAGTTCGCCGGACAGGCCCGGGCTGCCCGGCGTGCCGCCCGCGGTGACGAGCGTGCCGACGTCGACGTTGCGTGCGGTGATCACGCCGTCGAACGGCGCGGTGACGGATTCGTACGACACGAGTTCGGCAAGATGCGCGACGTTCGCCTGCGCGGCGGCGAGCATCGCGCGCTTCGCGTTCATGTCCGCGACCTTCGTGTCGGTGTCCTGCTGTGACACCGATTGCGTCTTCAGCATGTCCTGCCAGCGCTGCGCGGTCGATTTCGCATAGTCGTAGTTCGCCTGCGCGCTCGCTTCGTCCGCGCGCGCCTGGCGCAACTGCGCGTCGAGATCGGGTGCCGAGATCTGCGCGAGCGTCTGGCCGGCCTTCACGTGCGTGCCGAGATCGGCGCTCCAGTGCGCGATATAGCCGCTCGTGCGCGCATAGATCGATGCGTCCGCATACGGCGTCACCGCGCCGGGCAAGGTCAGCGTCTGGTCGGCCGGCGCCGTGCCGGGCACGACGACCGACACTGGCAGCGCCTGCTGCACGGCCACCTGCGCACGCTGCGCGGCGCGCGCGTCGATACGCGGCACGATGCCGAGCGCGAGCAGCGCGGCGGCGAGCGCGGCGGCCGCGAGCGGCACGGTCAGCTTGCGGCCGCGGCGAGCCGGCGGGGTGTCGGAGGCGGCGCCGCGCGCGGCGGGCGGCACGGCTGCGGCAGCGGGGGCCGCGGTGGCCGTTTCGGCGGCCGGCGGCGGGGCGACGGGTTCGATCGAGTCGTTCATGATGGGTCCGGGGTCGGGCGAATCGAAGGATGGGAAGGGGCGGCCGTGCGCGCTCAACGCAGTGCCGGCGTATCGGGCGCGGGCTGCGCGCGCCGGGCGGCCGCGGCGTCGCGGCGCCGCGCGAGCCACGCGTGGACGAAGCCGAACACCACCGGCACGAACAGCAGCGTCGACACCGTGCCGAACGCGAGGCCGCCAATCACCGCGCGGCCGAGCGGCGCATTCTGTTCGCCGCCGTCGCCGAGGCCGAGCGCCATCGGCAGCATGCCGATCAGCATCGCGAGCGCGGTCATCACGACGGGGCGGAAGCGGTTGAAGCCGGCATCGAGCGCCGCTTGCCACGGCGACGCGCCGCCCGCGAGCAGCTCGCGCGCCGCGTTCACGACGAGAATGCTGTTCGCGGTCGCGATGCCGATGCACAGGATCGTGCCGGTCAGCGCGGGCACCGACAGCGTGGTGCGCGTGACGAACAGCATCCATGCGATGCCGGCGAGCGACGCCGGCAGCCCGCCGACGATCACGAGCGGATCGAGCCACGACTGGAAGTTCACGACCATCAGCAGGTAGACGAGCGCGATCGCGAGCGCGAGGCCGCCGAGCAGGCCCGTGAACGATTCGTGCATCGCCTGCACCTGGCCGCGCAGCACGATCGACGAGCCGGGCGGCAGTTGCGCGCGTGCGGCGTCGACGAGCTTCGTCACGTCGGCCGTGACGCCGCCGAGGTCGCGCCCCTGCACCGACGCGAAGATGTCGAGCACCGGCTGCACGTTGTAGTGCGACACCACGGCCTGCTGCGTCGAGCGCGAGAACGTGCCGAGCGAGCCGAGCAGGTTCTGCGCGGGCGTGCCCGCGGCCGGGCCGCCGGCC
Source organism: Burkholderia sp. AU32262 (assembly GCF_020419985.1). NCBI lineage: Bacteria > Pseudomonadati > Pseudomonadota > Betaproteobacteria > Burkholderiales > Burkholderiaceae > Burkholderia > Burkholderia sp. AU32262. The sequence goes on along the minus strand of NZ_JAIZRS010000033.1, from coordinate 10,291 downwards.
GGCGTCTGCGGCGAGCGCGCGGTGCCGGCGGGCAGCGGCACGTTCGCGAGCGACTGCAGCGAATTCACCGTGTATTGCGGCGTCTGCACGAGCACCGGGTAGCTGACGCCGTTGCGTGGATCGAGCCAGAAGTTCGGCGTGGTCTGCGAACTGCCGGACAGCGCGATCAGCAGGTTCTGCGCGACGTCGCGCTGTTCGAGGCCGGCCTGGATCGCCTTCGTGCGGTCGACGTTCACGTTGATCGCCGGTTCGTCGCCGGGCTGCTGGATGCGCGCGTCGACGAGCCCGCGCACGCCGCGCAGTTTCGCGAGCAGCGCATTCGCGACCGCGCGGTTCTGGTCGAGCTTGTTGCCGACGATCTGGATGTCGATCGGCGCGGGCAGCCCGAAGTTCAGGATCTGGCTGACGATGTCGGCCGGCAGGAACGCGAACGTCACGCCGGGGAACGACTGCGCGAGCACGTTGCGCAGCTTCGCGACGTATGCGGCCGTCGACGCATGATTCGGTTTCAGCGTGACGAGCACGTCGGCGTCCTCGGTGCCGATCGGGTCGGACGAGTCGTACGTGAGGTTGATCCCGCTCACCGGCACGCCGATGTTGTCGAGCACGCCGGCGAGTTCGTTGGCCGGGATCACGCCGCGGATCTTGGCTTCGACTTCGTCGGTCAGCCGCGCGGTTTCCTCGATTCGCGTGCCGGTCGGCGCGCGCAGGTGCAGGCGGATTTCGCCGGTGTCGACCGACGGGAAGAAGTCTTGACCGGCGAACGCGTAGAGGCCCGTCGACGCGACGCACGCGAGCAGGAACGCGGCCGCGAAGCGGCGGCGCCGCGCGATCGCCGCCGAGAGCACCGCGCGATAGCGCAGCCGCACGGCCTCGAAGCGATGCTCGAACGCGGCCTGGAAACGCGCGACGCGCGCGAATACGCCGCGCGGCGGCCGGCCTTGCCCCTTCGCGCGCATCAGCGCCATCGCGAGCGTCGGCACCAGCGTGCGCGAGAAGAAGTACGACGCGATCATCGCGAAGATCACGGCCTCGGCCAGCGGCACGAACAGATAGCGCGCGACGCCCGTGAGCAGGAACATCGGCACGAACACGATGCAGATCGACAGCGTCGACACGAAGGTCGGCACCGCGATTTCGCCCGCGCCGGTCAGAATGGCTTCCTCTAGCGGCGCGCCGAGCTCCAGATGATGCGTGATGTTCTCGATCGCGACGGTCGCGTCGTCGACGAGGATCCCGACCGCGAGCGCGAGCCCGCCGAGCGTCATGATGTTGATGGTCTGGCCGAGCACGGACAGCGCGAGCAGCGACGTGAGCACCGCGAGCGGAATCGATACCGCGATGATCAGCGTCGCGCGCCAGCTGCCGAGAAACAGCAGGATCATCAGCGCTGTCAGGCACGCGGCGATCAGCGCCTCGCGCACGACGCCCTGGACCGCCGCCTTCACGAACACGGACTGATCGTCGAGCGGCGAAATGTGCAGCGCCTTCGGCAGGCCGGCCGCGATCTTCGGCAGCATCGCCTTCACCTGGTCGATGATCGTCAGCGTCGACGCGCTGCCGGTCTTCTCGACCGTCAGCAGCGCCGCGCGCTTGCCGTCCACGCGCACGATGTTGGTCTGCGGCGCGTAGCCGTCGCGAACGTGCGCGACGTCGCGCACGTACACGACATTGCCGCCGATCGTCTTCACCGGCAGGTCGTTCAGCGCGGCGACCGTCTGCGTGCTGCCGTTCATCTGCACGTTGTATTCGTGCGTGCCGATCTTCGCGGTGCCGCCCGGCAGGATCAGGTTCTGCGCGTTGATCGCGTTCACGACGTCGATCGGCGCGAGCCCCTTCTCCTGCAGCGCGCGCGTATCGAGATCGACGACGATCTGGCGGATCTTGCCGCCGAACGGCAGCGGCACGGCCGCGCCCTGGACGGTCGCGAGCTGCGTGCGGATGAAGCTGTTGCCGAGGTCGTACAGCTGCTGCTCGGCGAGCGTGCCGCTCGACAGCCCGAGCTGCAGGATCGGCACCGTCGACGCGTTGTACGTGATGATGTTCGGCGGCAGCGTGCCGGGCGGCAGGATGCGCAGGATCGACGCGGCGTTGCTCGCGGCTTCCGCGATCGCGCGATTGATGTCGGCGCCCGGATGGAAGAAGATTTTCACGACGGACACACCGTTGAGCGACTGCGACTCGATGTGCTCGATGTCGTCGACGTCGGACGTGAGCGCGCGCTCGTAGTTCGACGTGATCCGCTTGGCCATGTCCTCCGCGGAGAAGCCGTTGTACGACCAGACGATGCTGACGACCGGAATGTCGATGCTCGGAAAAATGTCGGTCGGCGTGCGCAGCAGGGCAAGCGGCCCCGCGATGAAGATCAGCAGCGCGAGTACGACGAACGTGTAGGGCCTGCGTAACGCCAGCCGGACGATCCACATGATGGTGCTCCTCGAAGCAGGGCTCGGATGCGCATTCGATGCGACGAGCATGCAGTCTGCCGGCGCGGCGTTGACCCGACCCTGACCCGAAGATTACGAAGTCGTTATCTGTGCGGATGCGGCGGCGCCGGCCGCGCCGCTTCGTCCCTATAATGTCCGGCCGTGAACCTTCACGCGTTCCCGTATCCCGCCGCTTTCAGGAGCCTGACCGATGTCGTTGCGCACCGATGCAGATTTCTTCCTCCTTCTCGCCGATTCCTACCGCCGGCTGTTGCACCGCCCGCTCGTTCCCGACGGGATGAGCGCGTCCGACGGCGCCGCGTGGCTGTACGAGACGGCGCCGTTCGGCGTGCTGGCGCACGACACGTCGGCCGATCCGGTGTTCGTGTACGGCAACCGGCGCGCGCAGGCGATTTTCGAATACGACTGGGACGAACTGACGGCGTTGCCGTCGCGCCTGTCGGCGGAGCCGATGGAGCGGCGCGAGCGGCAGATATTCCTCGACAAGGTGATGCGGGACGGCTTCGTGTCCGGATACCGCGGCGTGCGGGTCACGAAATCCGGCAAGCGGTTCTGGATCGAGCGCGCGACCGTGTGGCAGCTCACGGACGCAGACGGAATCGTGCGCGGCCAGGCCGCGATGATTCCGGAAGTGCGGCCGCTCGACGCGTCCGCATGAGCGCGACGGTCGTCCGACGTGCGCGCCTGCGCGGTGCCCGGCGAGCCGGGCGCCCCTGCACGACGGGCGCCCGCGCCCGGATAACAAAACCGTAATCGAAGCCTCACCTTCAGGAAAGCGCGCGAATCGCAGAATGATCCCAACTCTTCATCACATCGATGGGGAGCGGATGTCCGGCCTGATCTGCGGACGCGAACACGCCATCTTTGAGAGGTGAACATCATGAACAACCTGATTCGTGCAGTCCTGCTTTCCTGTGCGCTGAGCGCACCGATCGTCGCATTTGCGCAAACCGCCGACCATGCGCTCACACGGGCCGACGTGCGCGCCGATCTCGTCCGTGTCGAGAAGGCCGGTTATCGGCCGGTCGGCAGCGATCCTTACTATCCCGAGGACATCCAGGCAGCGGAGGCGAAGGTCGCCGCCCAGCATCCGCAGTCGGTCGCTGCACGGCCGGATGCCGCCGCCGCGACGGGCGTGCCTTCGCTCGCATCGCTCGACACGCAGCAATTGTTCGAGCACCACTGAACGCGGTTTTTTCAGCCGCCGTCCGCCGCCGGCGTCGGGTCATTCGACGCCGGCAACGCACCCGTCACGCAACGAATCGCTTTCGCTCGCGCGGTCGTGCCGGCGGCGCGTCCCCATCGAATCGTTCTCGGGAGTGTCATCATGAACCGCAAGCTTCTCGCCGCCGCATTGCTCGCTCTTTGCGTCGGCACGGCCGCCGCCACGCCGGCCTTCGCGCGCGGCCAGCCGCAACTGCCGGATGACGACGGCGGGCGCGCGAGCGTGCTGCACGCGCTCGACCCGGAGTCCGATGCGCCGCGCCGGGCGCATGACACGCGGCCCGCGAACGCTCAGGCCGCGCCCATCAAACGTGCGCCGAGCGCGATTCCGCGCGCGGCGATCGATGCGCTGGCGGCGCGCTGACGGGCGTCCCAGCCGGCCAGCCCGGCGTCGAACCTGCTGCCTGGCGCGACGTCGCGCAACGCCTGCGCGAGACCGACCGCATCGTCGGCCGCTTTCGCGACGCCCGCCGCCGTGTGCGGGCGCACCATGCAGGCGGCGTCGCCGAGCAGCACCGCGCGCCCGAACGCCATCCGCTCGACCGCGAGATCGAGGATCGCCTGCGCGAATGGCGCGGGTGTCGCGTCGACGAGCGCGGCGAGCGTCGGCGCGAGCATCCGGTCGGCGGCGTCGACGAGTTCCGCGCGGTTGTCGTCGCGCATCGCGCCGGGCGGCAGCGACCCGTCGCGCTGCGTGCCGTCGCGTGCAAGGAACAGCGATGCCAGCCGGTCGGACGCGAGACGCCGGTACCACACCCAGTTCACGCGCCGCCCGCCCGGTTCGAGTGCGCCGTCGGCGCCGGGCACCAGATAGGTGAGGAACAGGTGCCGGTCGCCTTGCTGGAACGTGAAGCGTTCGCGCAGCAGAACCAGCACCTGCTCGGGCAGCGCGCGTTCGTCGACGAGCCCGCGCCACGCGACATAGCCCGCATACGTCGGCCGCACGTCCGGCAGCAACTGCGCGCGCACGGTGGAGCGGCCGCCGTCCGCGCCGATCAGCAGGTCGGCCGTCTCGGCATGGCCGCTCGCGAAGTGCGCGACGATGCGCTCGCCGTCCTGCTCGAACCGCTCGAACGCGTCGCCGGCGTGGAGGATGCCGGCCGGCAGCGCACGCTTGAGCGCCGTGTAGATCACGTTCCACGCGGTCTGCGTCTGCGGCATCGCGAAGCGTTGCACGATCCGGTCCTGTGCGTCGACGTAGATCCGGTCGATCGAATCGACGCTGGCCGCGCGCGGCAGCGGCACGCCGCCGAACGCGAACGCGCGCTCGATCGGCGGCTGCAGCACGATGCCGCCGCCGCGGCTGTCGAGTTCGTGCGGCGATTGCTCGAATACGCGGACGTCCCAGCCGGCCGCGCGCAACGCGGTCGCCGCGAACAGCCCGCCGACCGATCCGCCGGCGATGACGGCCTTGCGGCCCGATCCGTGTCCCATCCGATGGTCCTCCGATGATGCCGCGTGCAGCGGCGTTGCGTCAGCCGGCCCAGCCGCGCAGGAAATCGAGCAGCAGCATGTTCACGCGCTCGGGCTGCTCCTCGTGCGGCAGGTGCCCGCACTGCGCGATCGGCTCGGCCCGCAGGTTCGCCGCCATGCCTTCCCATACGGCCTTCATGTCGAACATCTTGCCGACCGCGTAGAAATCCTCGCCCCAGATCGCCATGGTCGGGCACCCGATCCTGACATCCGCATCGACGAGATCCTGCTGCACGTCTTCCGCGTTCGCGCGATAGTCGGCCAGCGCGCCGCGCACGGGCCCCCGGGCGCCGATACGCGCGGACGTACGTGTCGAATGCATCGCCCGAGATCGCATGCGGGTTGTAGCACCAGTCGGCGAAGAAATAGCTGAGCCATTCGGCTTCCTTGCCCGCGATCAGCGCCTCCGGCAGGTCGGGCACCTGGTGGAACAGGAAGAACCAGTACGCGCGCGCCGTTTGCGCGGTCATGTTCTGCGCGACGATGCGCGTCGGCACGTTGTCCATCACGACGAGCCGCTCGACGCGCGCGGGGAAGTCCTTCGCGAAACGCGTCGCGACGCGTGCGCCGCGATCGTGGCCGACGAGCGCGATGCGGTCGATGCCGAGCGCATCGAGCAGCGCGGCGAGATCGCGCGCCATGTTGCGCTTGTCGTAGCCGGCCGCGGGCTTGTCGGTTTCGCCGTAGCCGCGCAGGTCGGGCGCGATCACGCGGTAGTGCCGCGCGAGCACCGGGATCTGGTGGCGCCACGCGAAGCTGGTTTCGGGAAAGCCATGCAGCAGCACGACGACGGGCCCGGCGCCGGCATCGATGACGTGCTGGCGGATGCCGTTCGCGGTAATGGTGTGATGGGTGAGTGCGAGCGTGTCGGTCGTCATGTGGGAGCCCCGGTTCGATGTGGAAGGTGCGCGGTACGGCACGCGTCCAATGCTGTCCGAGCATAGGGCAAGCAGCGACCGTCGCGGCTGAATCGTTCTGAATCGGCCCGGGCGCGGTGCAACGCCACGCCGCGCCGCGGCATCACGAGCGGCGGGCGCGCTTCGCGGCTGCGTCGGACGCGACACGCTTCAGCGCGGCCGGCGTGCCGTTCAGGAACGCGTCGATCTGCCGTTCGATTTCCGCGTCGAGATCGTCGGGTACCGGCAGCCCGTATACCCACTTGCGCACGCCGAGATAGAAGATGCTCGCGTGCAGGCTCCACACCAGTTCGATTTCCGCATTGCGCTGCGCTTCCGACGCCGGCGTCGCGATGTCGTACGCATGCCGCAGCTCGCGCAGCACCGGCAGGAACACGCGTTCGCGCAGCCGCGACAGATAGCGCGTGTTGAAGCCCTCGCGGCTGAGCCCCGCGAAGATGAACGTGCGAATCCATTCGCGCCGCAGGATCGTCTGCGCATACGACCGGTAGAACGCGACGAGCCGCTGCTGCAGCGGAACCGAGCGGTCGGCGATCAGTTTTTCCCACTCGGGATCCCACGTGTAGACCTCGTCGTATACGCGATCGATCAGCGCTTCCTTGCTCGGGAAATACCGGTAGAGCAGCGGCTGGGTCACGCCGATCTGCCGCGCGAGCTCACGCGTGCTGCCGGAAAAACCGTGGGTCGCGAAGTGTTCGACCGCCTTTTCGACGATCTGCCGCTCGCGCGCTTCCGGCGTGAGGCGGCGGCCCGATGTGGCGGCGGTGTCGTCGGCGGTCGCCCCGCGCGTGCGGGGCGCTGCCTTGCGCTTGGTGTCGGTCATGCGTCGGCTCCTGAATGCGGCCATTCTGCACTTATCGATCGAAAAATAGCAAGGCGCGCCACCGCGAAGCCGGCCACGCGGCGCGGGCGTCGCCGCCCCGCGCGTTCAGAACGATTCAGTTCGCCGCCATGACTTTCAGGCCCGCATTCCGTAGTCTTGCTCCCGAGCCGCCGCACGCGGCCGAATCCCTTCGGCCGGCCCGGCCGGCGGCGTAACCGGAACGGACCATGCCTTACCTGATCTCGCCGGGAGCCGGCATCGCAGCCGGCCTCCCGCACCCCCTCGTGCGCGTGCAATCGCCCGCGCCGCCGCCGATCGCCCTGGCGGGCCGGCTCGGCCTCGTCTTGCGCGAGCATGCGGTCGCGCTCGCGCGGGCGCAATGGCGCGCGCGCGCCGCGCAGGTCCGCGATGCGGGCACCGTCGACCCAACCGCGGAAGCCACGACATGCAGCCCGCGCAAGTAACGGCAGCGGGCGCGGCGGCCCCCGATCGCCTGCGCGGCGAGGATGTGTTTCTCGCATCGATCGCCGGCTACGTCGACACGCTCGGCTTCGTCGCGCTGTTCGGGCTCTTCACCGCGCACGTTACCGGCAACTTCATCCTGATCGGCTCGGGCCTCGCCGGTGTCGGCCAGGGCCTGATGATCAAGTGGCTCGCGTTTCCGGCATTCATCGCGGGCATCGTGGCCGCCCGCCTGCTCGATCACCGGATGCGCGTGCGCGGGCATGGCCCGCGGGCGCGCTCGCTGTACGCGCTGCAGACGATCCTGCTGGCCGGCTTCATGCTCGCGGGCGTCGCGGCGTCGCCGATCGGCAGCGCCGATGCGCCCGCGACGATCGTCTGCGGGCTGCTGGGTGCGGCGGCAATGGGCGTGCAGAACGCGCACGGCCGGCTGACCGCGCGCACCGTCGTCGCGAACACCGTGATGACCGGCAACGTCACGCAGGCGGTCATCGATGCATTCGACTGGCTCGTGCCGATCGCCGCGCCGGCCGAACGGGAAGCCGCGCGCGCGCGGCTGCGACGCACGCTGCCGCCGGTCGCCGGGTTCGCGCTCGGTGCGGGCGCCGGCGCGAGCGCCTACCTGTACGCCGCGTTCTGGGCGCTGGCGCTGCCGCTCGCGATGCTCGCTTTCCTCACCTGGCGCGCCGGCCGGACCGGCGAGACGTCCGCGGCGCGCTGAGCGCCGATACCGCGCGCGGCGTCGGCTGTGCGCGGCATCGGGGGCGGCGAAGCCGCTCCCGTTTCTTCATTCCGTCAACGCTGGCTTCGAGAATGGCTTGATTCAGGTCGGCAAGCGCCAGACGCCTCGACCGTTCACGGCTGATCTCCCGGAAACCGACACTCGGGGCGGCGGATGCGCAAATCACGCACAACGCGCGACTTCGCGCGCTGCGCCTTCCGTTCAAGCTGTTCGGCAGCATCAAGAAGATGGTGGCCTTCGTCGACGACGACGCGGCCCATGCGCGTGAGCTTCGCTCGACGTGTGCCTGTCACGTCGGTGTCGATTCGCGGCGCTTCACGGAAGCGTCGGAGGTGTGAGCGCCAGGTAACGGGCCGAACATGTGCTGGCTGCACTTCGCGTCGCGCCACGCGGTTCCCGGTCGGATGCCGTCGAGCATTCGTCGCACCACGGGAAGAATCTGTTCGCCGGCCAGAATGCCAAGCAGGCCGGCGAGGGCGACGGCGGGCGGCGCCGGCGATTGCACGCCGATCAGCGCGTAGACGACGCCGGCGAGGATGCCGGCGAAAAGCGAAGCAGTGTACGGTTTCATCGTTCTGGAATGAAATGACAGCCGTTAAAAATACGGACACCTACCGGTCTGGTGTCGATCCGAAAGTCTTGGGCCAGCCTATCAGGTCCGCGCGCTCGTCGTTAGCGCATTCAATGAAATTCAGAACTTTTCAGTCTGAATGTCGAGCGTGGCGAGAATCAGAACAATTAACTGGTGCGGCTGCACATTCGCGTATTGAATGACGCAGGCCGGCCGCCGACGCTTCCGACACCGCGCATTGGACGCCTCGCGGATTCGTCGGCCAGGCGAGTCTCATTTTTCTCCGCGTCAAAGGACATCATCACCATGAGCAACCCCAAGCTTGAAGTACTTACCCCGCACAACAGCCAGCTGATCTTCATCGACCAGCAGCCGCAGATGGCCTTCGGCGTGCAGTCGATCGATCGGCAGACGCTGAAGAACAACGTCGTCGGGCTCGCGAAGGCCGCGAAGGTCTTCAACATTCCCACCACGATCACGACGGTCGAAAGCGAGAGCTTCTCCGGCCACACCTATCCCGAGCTGCTCGACGTGTTCCCGAACCAGAAGACGCTCGAACGCACGTCGATGAACTCGTGGGACGACCAGAAGGTGCGCGACGCGCTCGCCGCGAACGGCCGCAAGAAGGTGGTCGTGTCGGGGCTGTGGACCGAAGTCTGCAATACGACGTTCGCGCTGTGCGCGATGCTCGAAGGCGACTACGAGATCTACATGGTCGCCGACGCTTCGGGCGGCACGACCCAGGCCGCGCACGACATCGCGATGCAGCGCATGGTGCAGGCCGGCGTGGTGCCGGTCACGTGGCAGCAGGTGCTGCTCGAATGGCAGCGCGACTGGGCGCACCGCGAGACGTACGACGCGGTGATGGCGATCGCGAAGGAGCATTCGGGCGCATACGGGATGGGCGTGGACTACGCGTACACGATGCTCCACAAGGCGCCGCAGCGTACCGCGACGCCGCACGAGTCGATTGCGCCCGTTCCGGCGAAGTAAGCGCGGACGGCCTGCAACGGCGGATGCCGGTGCGACGGGTTCGATGCGAACGCGCCGCATCGGCTCCATTGCCGCGGGCGGCGGACGTGACCGAAAACACGAATGCCGCCCGCGGCATGCTGTTCGGCACGCCGCGCCTGCATTTGAAATTGTCCGGGAGATTGATCGCATGAAACCTTATCTGGTTTCCCTTGGTGCGGGCCTGCTGATCGGTGTGATTTACAGCGCCATCAAGGTTCGCTCTCCCGCACCGCCGCTGATTGCGCTGGTCGGGTTGCTCGGCATGCTGATCGGCGTGCAAGCGTTACCCACCGTGAAACAGCTGTTTGGCTTCTGATCAACAAGAGGTGATGCACATGACCGCAACCGTGACCCAACCGGATCTGATCCTGCATAACGGACGATTCACGACGCTCGACCGCGCGAACCCCGTCGCGACGGCCGTCGCGATTGCCGCCGGCCGCTTCGTCGCCGTCGGCAGCGACGCGGACGTCATGCCGCTCGCGGGCCGTGCGACGAAAGTGGTCGATCTCGGCGGCCGCGGCGTGCTGCCGGGCCTGATCGACAACCACTGCCACGTGATTCGTGGCGGCCTGAACTACAACATGGAACTGCGCTGGGACGGCGTGCCGTCGCTCG
>NZ_JAIZRS010000032.1:0-74796 GCF_020419985.1 Burkholderia sp. AU32262 | reverse complement strand
CTCCGCGCCGGCCGCGGCGCAAGCCACGCCGCCCGCCGCTGCCACGTCTGCCGCGCCCGCCCCGCCGTCCGCCGCCGAAGGCGCGCAGCCGACCGGCGCCGCGGTGCCGGCGAAGGCCTATACGCCGACGCCGCAGCAGGTCCGCTACGGCAACGCGATCGCGTTCCGCACGCTGATTCCGTCGCCGCTGCTCGAACAGCTCACCGCGAACGAATACGCGCAGATCGTGCAGACGGCCGCCGACAGCAACCGCCTGCTGCCCGCGAACCAGCCGCGCGTGAAGCGCCTGCGTGCGATCGTCGCGAAGCTCGCGCCGTATTCGGTGAAGTGGAACGACCGCGTGAAAAGCTGGGCATGGGACGTCAATGCGATCCGTTCGCGCGACATTCGCCTGACCTGCCTGCCGGGCGGCAAGGTGCTCGTGTACGGCGGCATGCTCGAGCGTGTGCGCCTGAACGACGACGAGCTCGGCGTGCTGCTCGCGCACGGCATCGCGCATGCGCTGCGCGAACACGCGCGCAGCAACTTCGGTGCGACCTCGCAGACGTCGCTGCGCGCGGCCGCGCTGCCGCCGCTGTTCGGCGTCGGCGATCCGCTGCCGCAGGCGCTGAACCTCGGCGAGCGCCTGCAGTCGCTCCACTACGATCCGACCGACGAGACCGAAGCCGACGTGATCGGCGGCGACATCGCCGCCCGCGCGGGCTTCGATCCGCGCGCGGCGATCACGCTGTGGGACAAGCTCGCGGCCGCGACGCGCGCGAACAAGGCGACGGGTTTCATCTACACGCATCCGTACGGCGCCGCGCGCCGCCAGGATCTGCTGAACCGGCTGCCGGACCTGATGCCGCTGTACGCGAAAGCAACGGGCAAGCGCGTCGAATCGCTGCCCGACTACGCGGGCATCAGCGCGCAGCGGCGCAAGGTCGTGCGGCGCTGAGCGCTACGCGTGCGCGTCGGCCATCGCCGGGCGCACGCCGCTGTCACGCATCCAGCGCACCTCGTCGCCGGGGCTGCGGCCGAACAGCCGCTTGAACTCCCGGCTGAACTGCGATGCGCTCGCGTAGCCGACCCGCGCGGCCGCCGCGCCGGCGCCGAGCCCGTCGCGCACCATCATCAGCCGCGCCTGGTGCAGCCGCGCGGTCTTCACGTACTGCATCGGCGACGTCGCCGTCACGTGCTTGAACTGCGCGTGGAATACCGCGAGGCTCATCCCGGCTTCGCGTGCGAGCGTCTCGACGTCGAGATCGGCCTTCAGCTCCGCGTGAATGCGCCGCAGCGCCTTCGCGATGCGGCCGAAATGGTGCTGCTGCACGAGCGCCGCGCGCATCGCGTCGCCCTGCTCGCCCGTCAGCACGCGATACGCGATCTCGCGCATGATCGCCGGCCCGAGCACGCGCGTGTCGTGCGGCGACGCGAGCGCTTCGAGCAGCCGCACGACGGCATCGGCCAGCGGCGCATCGAGCGGCGTCGAGTACACGCCGAGCGGCTCACTGACCGCCGCGCCGAGCGTCTCGTCGAGCAGGATCGCGAGCTCGGCGATCACCGCGAGATCGACACGGATCGAGATCGCGAGAAACGGCTCGTCCGTGCTCGCGAACGTCTCGCATTCGAACGGCAGCGGCACTGACAGCACCAGGTATTGCTGCGCGTCGTACACGAACGAACGGTCGCCGAGATAGCCGAGCTTGCGCCCCTGGCACACGACGATGATGCTCGGCTCGTACAGCACCGGCATGCGCGGCACGGGATGCGTCACACGGATGAAGCGCACGCCGTCGAGCGCCGCGAGCGTGTCGCCCTCGTTCGGCGCGAGGCGCGTGTGCAGCTCGATCATGCGGCGCTGCAGGCGTTCGCCCGCGTCGGCCAAAAGGGGCTGGAAGCTCATCGGCGTGGTCCTGTCCGGCAAGAGAATCTGGCTCGCAATGTAGCACCTTGAACGTATTTTGACGGCCGTTCGCGGCCAATTCGAGAGGAATAGGCAAATCTTCCAGACCTTCGTGTATTTCGCCGCGGCGCCGCGCTCCTTACGATGAGGGCCTGTCTCGCCGCATCGCCACAGGGTGCGGCGGCAGTCTGTTTCGCCGGATGTTTTCCGGACAAGGAGCCCATTGCATGAGCACGACCTATGCCTACGCGGCGACCGATTCGCAATCGCCGCTCGCCCCGTTCGAATTCCAGCGTCGCGCGCTGCGCGACCTCGACGTCCAGATCGACGTCCTCTACTGCGGCGTCTGCCACTCGGATCTTCACCAGGCGCGCAACGAATGGCGCAACACGATCTACCCGGTCGTACCGGGCCATGAAATCGTCGGGCGCGTGACCGCGACCGGCCCGCAGGTGTCGCGCTTCAAGGTCGGCGAGCTGGTCGGCGTCGGCTGCCTCGTCGATTCGTGCCGCACCTGCGCAAGCTGCGAAGAAGGCCTCGAGCAATATTGCGAGAACGGCTTCGTCGGCACCTACAACGGTCAGGACCGCGTGACGGGCGACATCACGTACGGCGGCTATTCGACGCAGCTCGTCGTCGACGAGGCGTTCGTGCTGCGCGTGCCGGACACGCTCGACCCGGCCGGCGCCGCGCCGCTCTTGTGCGCGGGGATCACGACCTACTCGCCGCTGCGGCAGTGGAACGTCGGCCCCGGCAAGAAGGTCGGCATCGTCGGCCTCGGCGGCCTCGGCCACATGGGCGTGAAGCTGGCGCGCGCGATGGGCGCGCACGTCGTGCTGTTCACGACGTCGCCGTCGAAGATCGACGACGGCAAGCGGCTCGGCGCGCACGAAGTGGTGATCTCGAAGGACGAAGCGCAGATGAACGCGCACCTGAACAGCTTCGACTTCATCCTGAACACGGTCGCCGCGCAGCACGACCTGAATCCGTTCCTGAACCTGCTGAAGCGCGACGGCACGATGACGCTCGTCGGCGCGCCGGAGCACGACCATCCGTCGCCGCAGGTGTTCAACCTGATCTTCAAGCGCCGCCGCCTCGCGGGTTCGCTGATCGGCGGGATCGCGGAAACCCAGGAAATGCTCGATTTCTGCGCGGAGCACGGGATCACGTCCGACATCGAGACGATTCCGATGCAGCAGATCAACGCCGCTTACGAGCGGATGCTCAAGAGCGACGTGAAATACCGGTTCGTGATCGACATGGCGTCGCTCAAGCAGTAAGCGCCGCGGCAAACGAAACGGGCCGCCTGTCGGACAGGCGGCCCGTCTTGCATCCGGCGACCGGACGAATGGCTCGGCGGCTGCGCGCCAGGCGCGGCGCCGGCCATCACTTCGTATAGTCGTAGTCGATCGTCAGCGGCGCATGGTCGCTGAACTTGATGTCCTTGAAGATCGACGTGCGTTTCGCGGTGCCGGCCACGCCCGGCGTCGCGATCTGGTAATCGATCCGCCACCCGACGTTCTTCGCGTACGCCTGGCCGCGGTTGCTCCACCACGTGTACTGCTCGGGACGCGGGTCGAGCGTGCGGAACACGTCGACGTAGCCGACGTCGTCGAACAGCTTCGTGAGCCACGCGCGCTCTTCCGGCAGGCAGCCCGAGTTCTTCTGGTTGCTCTTCCAGTTCTTGATGTCGATTTCCTTGTGGACGATGTTCACGTCGCCGCACAGGATCACCTCGCGCTTCTTCTTCAGCGCGGCGAGGTGCGGCATGAATTCGGCCATGAATCGGTACTTCGCCTGCTGGCGCTCCTCGCCGCTCGAGCCGGACGGCACGTACACCGACACGACCGACAGCTTGCCGTAGCGCGCCTCGACGTAGCGCCCTTCCGGATCGAATTCGCTGCTGCCGAAGCCGATGATCACGTCGTCGGGCTCGCGGCGGCTGTACACGCCGGCGCCGCTGTAGCCCTTCTTCTCCGCGTGGTGGAAATAGCTCTTGAAGCCGTGCGGCTCGACGAATTCGGCCGGCAGGTCGTCGGCCGATACCTTGATTTCCTGCACGCATACGCAATCGGCGTTCTGTTCGCCGAGCCAGTCGAAGAAGCCCTTCTTCGCGGCGGAGCGGATGCCGTTCAGGTTGGCGGTAATCACTCGCATCATGTCGGGTTCCGTTCAGTTCGATGTTTTTACAGGGTTAACGGATCTTCACGCCTTCGAGCTCGGGCTTCGGCGGCGGGAATTCCAGCTTCATGTCGGTCATCGTGCGCAGCAGCAACTCGGCGATCATCACGTTGCGGTGCGTCTTCGAGTTCGCCGGGATCACGTACCACGGCGCATGCTCGGCCGACGTCGCGGCGAGCGCGTCGCGGTACGCGGACTGGTAGGCGTCCCAGTGCTTGCGCGCGTCGAGGTCGGCGATGTCGAATTTCCAGTGCTTGGTCGGATCGTCGATGCGCGCCTGCAGCCGCTCGCGCTGCTCGTCCTTCGAGATGTGCAGGAAGCACTTGACGATGGTCGTGCCGTTCTCGAACAGCATCGTCTCGAAATCGCGGATCTGCCAGTAGCGGCGCTCGCACTCCTTGTCGCCGATCGCGCCGAGCACGCGCGGCACGAGGACGTCCTCGTAGTGGCTGCGGTTGAAGATCGCGAGCTCGCCCGCGGCCGGCACCTGCGCATGCACGCGCCACAGGAAGTCGTGCGCGGCCTCGATCGGCGTCGGCGCCTTGAACGGCACGATGCGCAGGCCGAGCGGATCGACCTCGCGAAACACCGCGCGCACGGTGCCGTCCTTGCCGCTCGTATCCATCCCCTGCAGCACGAGCAGCACGCGCTTCTTCTGCTGCGTGTGCAGGCGCTCCTGCTGCACGTCGAGCTCGGTCGACACCGCCGACAGCCGTTCGCGGTCGGCCTCCTTCGATCCGGACGAAAACGGCTTCGCGGCCGGGTCGAACGCGTCGAGCGTGAATGCGGCGGCTTCCTTCTCGCGCGTGCTGTACGGCACGCGGAAATCGTCGAGCGACGGTTGTTTCGCCATTCGTTCCTCCGTTGGGCGGTGCGATGCATACAATAACGCATCCACCAAATGCGACGGGCCGCCCGAACGCGTTCGGTGCGGCCCGTCGTCAAGCGCGGGTCAGGCGCGCGCGCATGCTCAGCCGAGCTTCTTCTTCAGCAGTTCGTTGACCTGCTGCGGATTGGCCTTGCCCTTCGTCGCCTTCATCGCCTGGCCGATCAGCGCGTTGAACGCCTTTTCCTTGCCCGCGCGGAATTCCTCGACCGACTTCGCGTTCGCCGCGAGCACTTCGTCGATGATCGCTTCCAGCGCGCCGGTGTCGGAGATCTGCTTCAGCCCCTTCGCGTCGATGATGCGATCGGCCGCGCCTTCGTCGGTCGCCTTCTCGTCCCAGATCGTCGCGAAGATTTCCTTCGCGATCTTGTTCGAGATCGTGCTGTCGGCGATGCGCTGCAGCAACAGCGCGAGCTGCGCGGCCGACACCGGAATCGCGTCGATCTCGATGCCGTCGCGGTTCAGCTGCGACGACACGTCGCCCATCAGCCAGTTCGCGGCGATCTTCGCGTTCGCCGCGCCGGCCTTCGCGACCACCGCCTCGAAGTACGCGGCCATCGCCTTGCTCGACGTCAGCACGCCCGCGTCGTACGCGGACACGCCGTATTCGTCGACGAAGCGCTGCTGCATCGCGGCCGGCAGCTCGGGCATGCCGGACTGCACGCGCTCGATCCAGTCCTGGCCGAT
Organism: Burkholderia sp. AU32262; assembly: GCF_020419985.1. Lineage (NCBI taxonomy): Bacteria > Pseudomonadati > Pseudomonadota > Betaproteobacteria > Burkholderiales > Burkholderiaceae > Burkholderia > Burkholderia sp. AU32262. The sequence goes on along the minus strand of NZ_JAIZRS010000032.1, from coordinate 69,157 downwards.
CACGAGCGGCATCAGGTCGGGATCGGGGAAGTAGCGGTAATCGTGCGCGTCTTCCTTGCTGCGCATCGAACGCGTCTCGCGCTTGTCCGGATCGTACAGGCGCGTTTCCTGCACGACTTCGCCGCCGTCCTCGATCAGCTCGATCTGACGGCGCACTTCGTAATTGATCGCTTCCTCGAGGAAACGGAACGAGTTCAGGTTCTTGATTTCCGCGCGCGTGCCGAACTTCTCCTGGCCGACCGGGCGCACCGACACGTTCGCATCGCAGCGGAACGAGCCTTCCTGCATGTTGCCGTCGCAGATGCCGAGCCACACGACGAGCGCGTGCAGCGCCTTCGCGTACGCGACGGCCTCGGCCGCGCTGCGCATTTCCGGCTCGGTGACGATCTCGAGCAGCGGCGTGCCCGCGCGGTTCAGGTCGATCCCGGTCATCCCGGCGAAGTCTTCATGCAGCGACTTGCCCGCGTCTTCCTCGAGGTGCGCGCGGGTCAGGTTGACCGTCTTCTCGTACGCGGGCTTGCCGGCCTTTTCGTTGGCGGGCACCTGGATCGTGATCCGGCCGCCCTGCACGACCGGAATCTCGTACTGGCTGATCTGATAGCCCTTCGGCAGATCGGGGTAGAAATAATTCTTGCGCGCGAAGATGCTGCGCGGCGCGATGGTCGAGCCGATCGCGAGGCCGAAGCGGATCGCGCGCTCGACCGCGCCGCGGTTCAGCACCGGCAGCACGCCCGGCAGCGCCAGGTCGACCGGGCACGCCTGCGTGTTCGGCTCGGCGCCGAACTGCGTGGATGCGCCCGAGAAAATCTTCGAGACGGTCGACAGTTGCGCGTGCGTCTCGAGACCGATGACGACTTCCCACTGAGTAGCCATATGCTTACACCCCCGCCGGAACTTGCTTGTGCCAGTCGGTCGCGCGCTGGAACGCGTCCGCGACCTGCAGCATCCGGGCTTCGTTGAAATAGTTGCCGATGATCTGCAGGCCGACCGGGCGCTTCGCGTTCGCGCCCGCGCCGAAGCCGCACGGCACGCTCATGCCGGGCAGGCCCGCGAGGCTCACCGACAGCGTGTAGATATCCGCGAGATACATCTGCACCGGATCGTCGCCCTTCGCGCCGAGATCCCATGCGACCGTCGGCGACGCCGGGCCCATGATCACGTCGCAGGACTTGAACGCTTCCTGGAAATCGTTCGCGATGATGCGGCGGATCTTCTGCGCCTGCAGGTAGTACGCGTCGTAGTAGCCGTGCGACAGCACGTACGTGCCGACGAGAATCCGGCGCTTCACTTCCGGCCCGAAGCCTTCGGCGCGCGACTTCTTGTACATGTCGAGCAGGTCGCCGTACTGCGCGGCGCGGTGGCCGAAGCGCACGCCGTCGAAACGCGACAGGTTCGACGAGGCCTCGGCCGGGGCGATCACGTAGTACACGGGGATCGACAGTTCCGTCTTCGGCAGCGACACCGGCACGAGCGTGGCGCCGAGCGCTTCATATTGCTTGAGCGCCGCATCGATCGTCGCGCGCACGTCGTCGGCGAGGCCGGCGCCGAAATACTCGTTCGGCAGGCCGATGCGCAGGCCGGCGAGCGGCTTGCCCGCGTCGTTGCCGGCCGCCCACGGCTGGCCGAGGTGACGCGTGAAATCTTCCTCGTCGCGCTCGAGGCTCGTCGAGTCGCGCTCGTCGAAGCCGGCCATCGCGTTCAGCAGCAGCGCGCAGTCGGACGCGCTCTGCGCCATCGGGCCGCCCTGGTCGAGCGACGACGCGAACGCGATCATCCCGTAGCGCGACACGCGGCCGTAGGTCGGCTTGATGCCCGTCACGCCCGCGAACGACGCGGGCTGGCGGATCGAGCCGCCGGTGTCGGTGCCGGTCGCGGCCGGCGCGAGGCGCGCGGCGACGGCGGCCGAGCTGCCGCCCGAGCTGCCGCCCGGCACCGCGTCCGTGTCCCACGGGTTCTTCACCGCGCCGAACGCCGAGTTCTCGTTCGACGAGCCCATCGCGAACTCGTCCATGTTGGTCTTGCCGAGCGTGACCATGCCGGCCGCCTGCAGGCGGGCGACCACGGTCGCGTCGAACGGGCTTTCGTAATTCGCGAGCATTTTCGAGCCGGCGGTCGAGCGCCAGCCGCGCGTGACGAACACGTCCTTGTGCGCGATCGGCAGGCCGGTGAGCGCGCCGCCCGCGCCGCGCGCGAGCTCCGCGTCGGCGGCTTTCGCCTGCGCGAGGGTGAGGTCGGCGTCGACGTGGACGAACGCGTTCAGATCGCGCGCGGCGTCGATCCGTTTCAGATAGTGCTGCGCGAGCTCGACGGCCGAGCATTCCTTGGCGGCGAGCGCGGCGCGCAGTTCGGTCAGGCTTTTTGCGTGCATTGAGTGGTTTTCCTGGGAATTCTGGGTCGCGCGCGGCGCTGGACGGCCGGCGCGCTTGTCATCGAATGCTTACTCGATCACCTTCGGCACGAGATAGAGGCCGTCCTGGACGGCCGGCGCCGGACGCTGGTTGTCGTCGCGATTGACGAGCTCCGTCACGGCGTCGTCGCGCAGGCGCTGCGCGACTGCCTGGATCTGTTCGATCGGGTGGGCGAGCGGCGCGATGCCGGCGGTGTCGACCGCCTGCATCTGCTCGACGAGGCCGAAGAATTCGTTGAGCTGGCCGAGCATGTGCTCGGCGTCGGCGTCGGCCATTTCGAGTCGCGCCAGGTGCGCGATGCGTTTCACATCGGTCAGGGTCAGGGCCATGCGATCACCGGAAAAACAAGGCTGCGCAGTGCATCGAAGCAGCACTGCGGCGGGGGGTTGGAGGGTGCGATCCCACCCTCAAAAATCGGGGCCGAAGCGGCAAAAATACCGCCCGTTTCGATTCAAATACCGTGAAATTATAAGGTATCATTACGCGTTCGACCCAAACCCGGCAGCCTTTTCCCGCACCGTTTCGCCCTGTTTCGGCAAGCCGTGCGTGCTTCGTGCGATCCCCGGTAGACATCACTCGCAGCTTCGTGCGCCGCGGCGGCCGCTTCCGCCACGCTTCCCGAGGCTGTTATTTTTTCCGCTGCCGCCCTCAGCGCTCGCTATGCAGGGCCGGCCCAGAGCGAAACAGGATTCTGAATGTTCGGTTTTTTGCGCAGCTACTTCTCCAACGATCTCGCGATCGACCTCGGCACCGCAAACACCCTGATCTACATGCGCGGCAAGGGCATCGTGCTCGATGAGCCGTCCGTCGTGTCGATCCGCCAGGAAGGCGGCCCCAACGGCAAGAAGACGATCCAGGCGGTCGGCAAGGAAGCCAAGCAGATGCTCGGCAAGGTGCCGGGCAACATCGAGGCGATCCGCCCGATGAAGGACGGCGTGATCGCCGACTTCACCGTCACCGAGCAGATGATCAAGCAGTTCATCAAGACGGCGCACGAGTCGCGCATGTTCTCGCCGTCGCCGCGCATCATCATCTGCGTGCCGTGCGGCTCGACCCAGGTCGAGCGCCGCGCGATCAAGGAAGCCGCGCACGGCGCCGGCGCCTCGCAGGTCTACCTGATCGAGGAGCCGATGGCGGCCGCGATCGGCGCGGGCCTGCCGGTATCGGAAGCCACCGGCTCGATGGTCGTCGACATCGGCGGCGGCACGACCGAAGTCGGCGTGATCTCGCTCGGCGGCATCGTCTACAAGGGCTCGGTGCGCGTCGGCGGCGACAAGTTCGACGAGGCGATCGTCAACTACATCCGCCGCAACTACGGGATGCTGATCGGCGAGCAGACCGCCGAGGCGATCAAGAAGGAAATCGGCTCCGCGTTCCCGGGCTCCGAAGTCAAGGAAATGGAAGTGAAGGGCCGCAACCTGTCGGAAGGCATCCCGCGCAGCTTCACGATCTCCAGCAACGAAATCCTCGAAGCGCTGACCGATCCGCTGAACCAGATCGTGTCGTCGGTGAAGATCGCGCTCGAACAGACGCCGCCGGAACTCGGCGCCGACATCGCCGAACGCGGGATGATGCTGACGGGCGGCGGCGCGCTGCTGCGCGACCTCGATCGCCTGCTCGCGGAAGAAACCGGCCTGCCGGTGCTCGTCGCGGAAGATCCGCTGACCTGCGTCGTGCGCGGTTCGGGCATGGCGCTCGAGCGCATGGACAAGCTGGGCAGCATCTTCTCGTACGAGTGATCGCCCAGTGATCGCCTAGGCAGTCCCGTTTGATATGACGCACCCGCGGCGTGGCCGGATCGCTCGTTCAGAACGAACCGCCGCGCCGTTTGCGCGTCTGAGCATTATTTAACCGATCACACGCGCCCGGCGCCGACCATGGAATACAGTCCGCCGCCCCTCTTCAAGCAAGGTCCGCCCGCGCTCGCGCGGCTCATCTTCTTCGTCGCCCTCGCCATCGCGCTCCTCGTGTCGGACGCGCGCTTCAGCACGCTCGAAATCGTGCGCGGCGTGCTCGGCACCGTGCTGTACCCGCTGCAACGCGCGGCGCTCGTGCCGCGCGACCTGTTCATGGGCGCGGCCGACATCGCCGTCACCGGCGCGTCGCTGCGCCACGAGAACGACGACCTCCGCAAGCGCAACCTGCAACTGTCCACTCAGGCCAACCAGGCCGCGGTGCTTGCGCAGGAGAACATGCATCTGCGCGCGGTGCTCGAGCTGCGCCAGCACATCGCGACGCAATCGACGCCGGTCGAGATCCAGTACGACACGAGCGACCCGTTCACGCAGAAGATCGTGATCGGCCAAGGCTCGCAGCAAGGCATCCAGGACGGCTCGCCCGTCGTCAGCGAGGACGGCGTGGTCGGCCAGGTCACGCGCGTGTTCCCGCTGCAATCCGAAGTCACGCTGGTCACCGACCGCGATCTCGCGATTCCCGTGCAGGTGCTGCGCACCGGCCTGCGCAGCGTGATCTATGGCACGCCGAAGGGCGATTCTCTCGACCTGCGCTTCGTGCCGACGAGCGCGGATCTCGTCGCCGGCGACGAGCTCGTCACGAGCGGCCTCGACGGCGTCTATCCGCCCGGCCTGCCGGTCGCGAAGGTCGTGCGCGTCGACAAGCTCGCCGATACCGCGTTCGCGCGCGTGACCTGCGCACCGGTCGCGGCCGTGCGCGGCGCGCGCCAGATGCTCGTGCTGCATTACCGGAACGACATCCCGCCGCGCCCGGCCGAGCCCGATCCCGCCGCCGAGAAGAACGCGAAGGGCAAGAAGGGCGCGAAAGCCGCCGCAAAGGGCGAGAAGGCCGAGAAAACCGACAAGGCCGACGCGAACGCGAAGCCGGCCGCCGCGGCCCAGCCCGGCGCGAAGCCGGCGCCGGCGCCGGCCCAGCCCGCCGCCGCGCCCGCGAAGCCCGCCGCCGGGCAATCTGGAGCCCAGCGATGAACCGCCCGCAATACATCCTGCAGCCGGTCAATCCGTACTTCATCGTCTTCAGCCTCGCCGCCGCGTTCCTGCTGAACCTGATGCCGTGGGGCCGCCTGCCCGGCGTGCCCGACTTCGTCGCGCTGGTGCTGCTGTTCTGGAACATCCACCAGCCGCGCAAGGTCGGGATGGGCGTCGCGTTCGCGCTCGGCATCCTGATGGACGTGCACGACGCGGGGCTGCTCGGCGAGCATGCGCTCGCCTATACGCTGCTGTCGTACGGCGCGATCACGATCCACCGCCGCGTGCTGTGGATGCCGATCGGCGTGCAGGTGCTGTACGTCACGCCGCTGCTCGTCGCCGCGCAGCTCGTGCCGTTCGTGATCCGCCTGCTGATGGGCGCCGCGTTCCCCGGTTGGCGCTACCTCGTCGACGGTTTCGTCGAAGCCGCGCTGTGGCCGATCGCGAGCCATCTGCTGCTGATGCCGCAACGCCGCCCGGTCGACCCGGACGATACGCGCCCGATCTGAGCCGGACCGACCTTGAATACCCGCCGCCCCCACGCCCGCCGCGCGCCGCGCTCCGGGGCGGCACCTCGCCCTCGCCCGCGCGCGGGCCAGATTGCCAGTAAATGACCGAATTCAACGACACCCAACAGCAGCTCTCGAGGTTCCGCCTGCGCGTCGCGGCGGCGGGCGTGTTCGTGTTCGTCTGCTTCGGGCTGCTCGCGAGCCGTTTCTTCTATCTGCAGTTGATGCAGCACGGCAAATACGCGCTGCAGGCCGAGGAAAACCGCATCTCGGTCGCGCCGATCGTGCCGAACCGCGGGATCATCACCGACCGCAACGGCGTGATCCTCGCGAAGAACTACTCGGCGTACACGCTCGAGATCACGCCGTCGAAGCTCGACGACACGCTCGACAACACGATCGACAAGCTGTCGGAGATCGTCCCGATCGACGCCCGCGACCGCCGCCGCTTCAAGAAGCTGCAGGAAGACTCGAAGAACTTCGAGAGCCTGCCGATCCGCACGCGGCTCACCGACGCCGAAGTCGCGCGCTTCACCGCGCAGCGTTTCCGCTTCCCCGGCGTCGACGTGCGCGCGCGGCTGTTCCGCCAGTACCCGCTCGGCATGACGGCCGCGCACGTGATCGGTTATATCGGCCGGATCTCGAAGCGCGACCAGGATCGCATCGACGCGATGAGCGACGACAACGACAGCGACCAGGAACACTACGATCCGCGTCGCGACGCGAACAACTACAAGGGCACCGACTACATCGGCAAGATCGGCGTCGAGCAGAGCTACGAAACCGAGCTGCACGGGCTCACGGGCTTCGAGGAAGTCGAGGTGACGGCCGGCGGCCGGCCGGTGCGCACGCTGTCGCGCACGCAGGCGACGCCCGGCAACAATCTCGTGCTGTCGCTGGACATCGGGCTGCAGCAGGTCGCCGAGCAGGCGTTCGCCGGCAAGCGCGGCGCGCTCGTCGCGATCGAGCCGAAGACGGGCGACGTGCTCGCGTTCGTGTCGTCGCCGAGCTTCGACCCGAACTCGTTCGTCGACGGCATCGACCAGCAGACCTGGGACGAGCTGAACAACTCGCCCGACAAGCCGCTCCTGAACCGCCCGCTGCACGGCACCTACCCGCCCGGCTCGACGTACAAGCCGTTCATGGCGCTCGCGGGCCTGACGCTCGGCAAGCGCACGCCGGGCTGGGGCTTCCAGGACCCGGGCTACTTCACGTTCGGCGGCCACACGTTCCGCAACGACGTGCGCTCGGGCCAGGGCTGGGTCGACATGAACAAGGCGATCATGGTGTCGAACGACACCTACTTCTACATGCTCGCGCGCGACCTCGGCGTGAACGCGATCGCGAACTTCATGAAGCCGTTCGGCTTCGGCCAGATCACCGGCATCGACATCCAGGGCGAGGCGCGCGGGATCCTGCCGTCGACCGACTGGAAGAAGAAGGCGTTCAAGAAGCCGGCGCAGCAGAAGTGGTTCGACGGCGAGACGATCAGCCTCGGGATCGGCCAGGGCTACAACTCGTTCACGATCCTGCAGCTCGCGCACGCGACCGCGACGCTCGCGAACAACGGCGTCGTGATGAAGCCCCACCTCGTGAAGGAAGTCGAGGATCCGATCACGCGTGCCCGCCACCTGACGGTGCCGAAAGAAAGCGACGTGATCCCGCTGAAGGCGGCCGACATCGACGTCGTGAAACGCGGGATGGAGAACGTGATCGAGAACCCGTCCGGTACCGCGTACAAGGTGTTCCGCGGCGCGCAGTACCTCGCCGCCGGCAAGACCGGCACCGCGCAGGTGTTTTCGCTGCAGGGCTCGAACTACAAGGGCCACCTGCTCGCCGAGCACCTGCGCGACCACGCGCTGTTCATCGCGTATGCGCCGGTCGACCACCCGCAGATCGCCGTCGCGCTGGTCGTCGAAAACGGCGGCTGGGGCGCCCAGGCCGCCGGCCCGGTCGCGCGTCGCGTGCTCGACTACTACCTGGTCGAGCGCCAGAACCCGAAGAACGAAGCCGCGGCCGTGGCCGCCGCGGCGTCGGCCACCGAGCCGGTGAGCGCGCCCGTGGTCGGCGACACATCGAAGCCGGCCACGATCGCGGCCGGCTTCACCGCGCTGCCGCAGCCGGTCGTGCCGTCGGCAGCCAGCGCGGCCGACGCGGCCTCAGGCGCCTCGGGCGCGGCAGGCGCCAGCGCCACGGCGCCGGCCGACGCGAGCGCCGCGGCGCCGATGGCCGCGAGCCTGCCGCCGATCCGGCGCCCGCACCGCCCGCGCCGGCCCGCCAGCGACGCGCAGCCTGCCGTCGCCGCGCCGCGGGACGACAACCATCGTGCGACGGCCCCCGCGAAAGCGGCGGACGCCGGCACTGCTCATTAACGGAGAAAGGCATGCAATTCGACAAGCGCGCCTGGCTCGACAAGATCAAGCAGATGTTCGCGGGCTTCGACCGCCCGCTCGCCCTCATCGTGTTCCTGCTGCTGTGCGTCGGCATCGTCACGCTGTACAGCGCGTCGATCGACGTGCCGGGCCGCGTCGAGGACCAGTTGCGCAACATCCTGCTGACCTTCGTGCTGATGTGGGTGATCGCGAACATCCCGCCGACCACGCTGATGCGCTTCGCGGTCCCGCTCTACACGTTCGGGGTCACGCTGCTGATCGCCGTCGCGCTGTTCGGGATGACCAAGAAGGGCGCGAAGCGCTGGCTGAACGTCGGCGTCGTGATCCAGCCGTCGGAAATCCTCAAGATCGCGACACCGCTGATGCTCGCGTGGTACTACCAGCGCCGCGAAGGCGGGCTGCGCTGGTACGACTTCGTCGCGGCGTTCGGGATCCTGATGGTGCCGGTCGGGCTGATCGCGAAGCAGCCCGACCTCGGCACCGGCCTGCTCGTGTTCGCGGCCGGCTTCTTCGTGATCTATCTGGCCGGCCTGTCGTTCAAGCTGATCGTGCCGGTGCTCGTCGCGGGCGTGATCGCGGTCGGCTCGATCGCCGTGTTCGAGGAACGCATCTGCCAGCCCGAAGTGCAGTGGCCGCTGATGCACGACTATCAGAAGCACCGGGTGTGCACGCTGCTCGACCCGACGTCCGACCCGCTCGGCAAGGGCTTCCACACGATCCAGGCGGTGATCGCGATCGGCTCGGGCGGCGTGCTCGGCAAGGGCTACCTGAAAGGCACGCAGGCCCACCTCGAATTCATCCCCGAGAAGCATACCGACTTCATCTTCGCGGTGTTCTCGGAGGAATGGGGGCTCGCCGGCGGGCTCGTGCTGCTGGCGCTGTACATGGCGCTGATCGCGCGCGGCCTCTACATCGCCGCGCAGGGCGCGACACAGTTCGGCCGGCTGCTCGCGGGCTCGCTCACGCTCGCGTTCTTCGTCTACGCGTTCGTCAACATCGGGATGGTGAGCGGCGTGCTGCCGGTCGTCGGCGTGCCGCTGCCGTTCATGAGTTACGGCGGCACCGCGCTCACGACGCTCGGCATCGCGATCGGGATGATCATGAGCGTCGGCCGGCAGCGGCGGCTGATGAAGAGCTGATCGCGCGGCCGGCACTGCACCGCGCAGCACACGCAAACGGCGCCGCGACGCGCCGTTTTGCATCGGGCCCGCCGAATGCGGCCGCTTACTGCGGCGGCGCGCGCGGCTTGTCTTGCCCCGCGCCGGCGCCCGATGCCGGCGCCTTCAGCCGCGCGCTCAGCTCCTTGAATTTCAGGCCGGCCGTCTCGTCGCCCTGCGCGGCGGCCGCCGCGTAATACGCCCGCGCGATGTTCAGGTTCTGCGTGACGCCGTCGCCGCCGTGCTCGTAGAACGATGCGGTCACGTACTGCGCGGTGGGCTCGCCGGCGTCGGCGGCCTGCTTGTACCACGTGAACGCCTGCCGGTTGTCGCGCGGCGTGCCGCGCCCGTCGAGAAACTGGTTCGCGAGCGACAGCGCGGCCTGCACGTGCCCCTGCTTCGCGGCCCGCAGGAACCAGCGGTGCGCTTCGGCCGGATTGCGCGCGACGAACTCGCCGTCGTCGAACATCCGGCCGTACACGTACTGCGCATGCGACATGTTCGCTTCCGCCGCGCGCTTCAGCCAGCGCAGCCCTTCGCCGACGTTCGCCGTCACGCCTTCGCCCGTCAGCAGCATCATCGCGTAATTGAACTGCGCGAGGCGATCGCCGCGCTCGGCCGCATCGTGGAACTGCACCAGCGCCGCGCGATAGTCGCCCGCGTTGTAGTCGGCGACCGCCGATTGCGTCTCGTGCGACGGATCGGGCTTCGCTTGCGGCGCCCCCTGCGCGGCGGCCGCCGCCGCCCACACGGCCCACAGGCCGACCATCGCCCCGATCCGCGCGCGCCTGCGGCACGCGCCGTCTGCGCCGTTCATGACCGTACCTCCTGCAACGCCTGTCGCGCCGCGCGCAACAGCCAGCTCACGTCGGCCGACACCGTGATCATCCGGTAGCCGGCCTCGCGGTACTGGCGCGCGGCCGCCGTATCGCCCGCGAAGATGCCGACCGCGACGCCCGCCTGCTTGCCGGCCGCGAGCACGCGCGCCATCGCGGTTTCGACGTCCGGATGGCGGATATCGCCGAGATGCCCGAGGCTCGCCGCGAGGTCGGCCGGACCGACGAACACGCAATCGACGCCCGGCGTCGCCGCGATCCGCTCGACTTCGTCGACGCCGCGCGCCGATTCGACCTGCACGACCACCGCGACTTGCGCATTCGCCGTCTGCAGGTAGTCGCGGCGCATGCCGAACGCCGCCGCGCGCACCATGCCCGCGACGCCGCGCAGCCCGTCGGGCGTTTCGGGAGACGGGAAGCGCGTGAGCCGCACCGCGTGCGCGGCGTCGTCGGGCGTCTCGATACACGGGAACATCAGCGTGCGCGCGCCGGCGTCGAGCGCGCGCTTCACGAGCCACGGCTCGCGCGCCGGCACGCGCACGACCGGCTCGCTCGGCAGGTGCGCGGCGGCGATCGCGCGCAGTTGCGACGCCACGTCGCGACTGTCGTTCGGCGCATGCTCCATGTCGATGCAGAGCCAGTCGTAACCGGCGTGCGCGAGCGCTTCCGCGGCCGAGTCGCAGCCGAGCGACAGCCACAGGCCGTACAGCGGCTCGTCACCGTCGCGCAGGCGTTGTTTGAGGGAATTGGTGAGCGTGCTCATCGATACGGCCTCCGGAGCGGAACGGCAATCGAACGGGACAAGCAACAGGCGAAGCGAAACGCCCGCCGCCGGGCAAGCGAAGCCCGGCGGCGGCGGCGGATCGCGCGCCGGAGAACGTGAGTCGGCCCGGGACGGCCGATCTGACAGCGCGGGCCGCGCAATGGGTCACGCGAGCGTTTTTCGGCGCCGCACGACGATCATAGCGCGGCGGGGTGCTCGATGCGGGAACTGACGGGGGAAGCCGTACCGGCGCGGGACTGGCGGCGGCGAGACCGCGGGGGCGTGGGCGCGCGAAAGCGCATCGACGGGCAGCCCGCGCCGCACGGCGGGGCTGCCGGGGCAGGCAGGATCAGCGGCCGGGCTGGCGCTCGACGTCGGCCCAGCAGTTCGGCGTTTCGTACAGCCGCACGCGCTCGAGGCGCAGGTTCACGCCGTAGTGCGCGTCGTACACGTTCGCGAGGATGTCGAACGCGATCGCCGCGAGATTCTCGACGGTCGGGATCCGGTCGATCACGACAGTCTTGTGGTCGGCCATCTGCTCGAGGAACGAGCGCACGACCTCGTCGCGCGCATAGACCAGGAACGCGTGGTCCCACTTGCTGACGAGGTGCTCCATCGCGAGCGCCTTCACGTCGGCGAAATCCATCACCATGCCGCGGTCGGGCGCCCCTTCCGTATCGACGAGATCGCCGCGCAGCGTGATTTCGAGCACGTAGCGATGGCCGTGCAGGTTCCTGCACTGGCTGCGGTGATCGGGGATGCGGTGGCCCGCGTCGAATTCGAGTTTTCGGGTAATCAGCACGATGTCAAAAGCCGTGGCTCAGGGAATGTTCAGATATTTGTGGGTCTGCATCGACAGCCGCCACTGCGGATGACGCTTGCACCAGTCGATCGCGAGCTTCGTGTTGAGGTCGCGCGACGGGCCGTCCATCGGCTGCACGAGAAAATACTCGAAGTCGAGCTTCGCGTAGTCGGCGAGCCGCTGGTTGTCCTGCGGCACGACGACCTTCAGTTCGTTGCCTTTCGTGACGACGAGCGGCGCATCGGCCTTCGGGCTCACGCAGATCCAGTCGATCGATTCGAGCACCGGCAGCGAGCCGTTGGTCTCGATCGCGATCTCGAAGCCGGCCGCATGCAGCGCGTCGACGAGCGGCTGGTCGAGCTGCAGCATCGGCTCGCCGCCCGTGCAGACGACGAAGCGGTGCGCTTCGCCTTCCGGCCACAGGCCCGCGATCGTCGCGACGAGCGCGGCGGCGTCCTTGAACTTGCCGCCGTTCTCGCCGTCGGTGCCGACGAAGTCGGTATCGCAGAAGCGGCACACGGCCTCCGCACGGTCCTCTTCGCGGCCCGACCACAGATTGCAGCCGGCGAACCGGCAGAACACGGCCGGCCGGCCCGCGTTCGCGCCCTCGCCCTGCAACGTGTAGAAAATTTCCTTGACCGCGTAAGTCATCGTGCTTCGTCCGGCTCGCGCCGCTCGTTGTCGATCAGAATCCGTTGTCCATCAAGCGCTGCCCGCGCGAGCCGCGTCACAGCGGCGCTTCGGTCACCCGCTCGCCCTTCAGGTAGGCTTCGTAGCCGCGCTTGCGCAGCTTGCAGGCCGGGCATTCGCCGCAGCCGAAGCCCCAGTCGTGCAGCTCCGCGCGCTCGCCCACGTAGCACGTGTGCGTCTCGACGCGGATCAGTTCGACGAGCGCGTCGCCGCCGAGCTGTTCGGCGAGTTGCCACGTCTGCGCCTTGTCGAGCCACATCAGCGGCGTCTCGAGCACGATGCGCGTATCCATGCCGAGGTTCAGCGCGACCTGCAGCGCCTTCATCGTGTCGTCGCGGCAGTCCGGATAGCCCGAGAAATCGGTCTCGCACATCCCGCCGACCAGCACGCGCAGCCCGCGGCGATAGGCGATCGCCGCGGCGATCGTCATGAACATCAGGTTGCGGCCCGGCACGAACGTATTCGGCAGGCCGTTCGCCGCCGTCTCGATCTCGATCGTGCGCGTCATCGCGGTATCGCTGATCGCGCCGAGCACCGACAGGTCGATCATGTGATCGTCGCCGAGCCGGTCCGACCACGCCGGAAACTTGCGCTTCAACGCTTCGCGCACGCCTTCGCGACACTCGAGCTCGACGCGATGACGCTGGCCGTAATCGAAGCCGAGCGTCTCGACCGTCTGGTAGCGTTCGAGGGCCCATGCCACGCACGTGGCGGAATCCTGCCCGCCGGAAAACAACACGAGCGCGCCGTCTTTAGCGTCTGTCCGAATCACCGTGATACTCCGTGAATGTGAAGGCTCGCGTCGCGCTGCGCCCCGAGGCCGGCTGCCGCCGGGCGGCCCGACACGGCCGGCCTGCGCCGGCTCGACCAGTATAGGCAGCGCGGTCGGCCGAGAATGCGGCGGCGCGCTTATACCGCTCATCGCGCGGCATCGTTGCCGCGCGCCACGGCAGGCGCGCCGCGGGCGGCCGGCCATGCGCATGAAGCGATGCGCTAAGTCATTGAGCGGGCACGGATTTTATCATGCCCCGGCGAATGCTGCCGGGCCCGCGGCCCACGACACGCGATACCCACCACAAACGAAAAACCCCAAGAACCTTCCGATTCTTGGGGTTTTGAATGCTGGTGGCCTGGGACGGAATCGAACCATCGACACGCGGATTTTCAATCCGCTGCTCTACCAACTGAGCTACCGGGCCAACGAAGAATGAAAGTATATCGAGCTATTCACCCCTGAGCAAGTGCTTTCGCAAAAAATTTTACAGCGCGCCTTCGGGCGGCTTCTTGCCGAGCTCGACGCCGAGCTGCTTGAGCTTGCGATACAGGTGCGTGCGCTCGAGGCCCGTCTTCTCCGCGACGCGTGCCATGCTGCCGTTCTCGCGCGCGAGGTGATATTCGAAGTACGCGCGCTCGAACGCATCGCGCGCTTCGCGCAGCGGGATGTCGAACGGGATCGCGGCCGTCTGGCCCGCGAGGCCGAGCGCCGACGCCATGTCGTCGCCGAGCGTCGGCAGCGCCGCCGCGGACGCGACCGCCGCCGGGCCTGCGGGCTGGCCGCCGCCCGCCTTCGCCGCCGCATTCGCGGATACGGGCGCCGCGCCGCGTGCGAGACCATGCTCGACCGACTTCAGCAGCTTCTGCAGCGCGATCGGTTTCTCGAGGAAATCGAGCGCGCCGATCTTCGTCGCCTCGACGGCCGTATCGATCGTCGCGTGCCCGGACATCATGATCACGGGCATCGTCAGCAGCCCCTGCGCCGCCCATTCCTTGAGCAGCGTGACGCCGTCGGTATCGGGCATCCAGATATCGAGCAGCACGAGATCGGGCGCCTGCTTCAGCCGGTATTCCCGCGCGGCCTGCGCGTTCTCCGCCGCCTCGACGACATGTCCTTCATCGCTGAGGATCTCCGAGAGCAATTCCCGGATGCCCATTTCATCATCTACCACCAGGATGGTTGCCATTTACGCTGCCTTTGTCTGCTCACTTGCTTTTGTCTTGGCGGGCGTCGCCCCGTCCTGCGCGCCCGGTTCGGCGCCTGGCGTATCGCTCGCCATCTGCAGGAAGAGAATCGACACCTGCGCACCCTCGACGGTCTCGCCGTGCATGCGATTGCGCAGATCGATCCGCGCGCCGTGCTCGTCAACGATTTTCTTGACCGTGGCCAGCCCGAGCCCCGTGCCCTTCGCCTTCGTCGTCACGTAAGGCTCGAACGCGCGGGTCAGGATGCGTGCCGGAAAACCGGGCCCGTTGTCGGACACGGTCAGACGTACCGCGACGCGCGTTTTGCCTTCGGCGTCGGGGTCGCCATATTCTACTGTCTTGGTTTCGATCAACACACGCGGATGCGCGGACTCCGCGACCGAATCCTGCGCATTCTGCAGCAGGTTGTGAATCACCTGGCGCAATTGCGTCGCGTCGCCGCGAATCACCGGCAGCGACGGCGCGAGCTCGGCGACGATCGGGCTCTTGCCCTCGCCGACGCCGTACAGCCCGAGCACCTCGCTCGCCAGATCGTTCAACTGCAGGTTCGCGAGCACAGCCGGCGGCGTGCGCGCGTATTCGCGGAAATCGTCGACCATCCGCTTCATCGCGGCCACCTGGTTCACGATCATCGTCGCGCCGCGCTTGAGCACGTCCGCGTCGGACGGCGCGAGCTTGTCCGACAGCTTCATCTGCAGCCGCTCGGCCGACAGCTGGATCGGCGTCAGCGGATTCTTGATCTCGTGCGCGAGCCGCCGCGCGACCTCGCCCCACGCGACCGACCGCTGCGCGGAAATCACGTCGGAGATGTCGTCGAACACGACGACGTAACCGGACGTCTGCGGATCGTCGGCCTGCCCCTCGACCGTCGACACGAGCCGCGTGCCGCGCACGAGCAGCGTCAGCGGATCGGTTTCGCCCGGCACCTCGATCGCGAACTGCTGCTGCCAGTGACCGCGATCGCCGCTGCCGCCGTCGGACGCCGCCTCGCGATCGGCGAACGCCTTGCGCACCATCGCGCCGAACCCGGCGGCCACGCCGATCCGGTCGAGCGTCGTGCCGATCAGCGTGTTGAACGGCTGCCGGAAGATCCGCTCGGCACCGCGATTGGCCGTCGTCAACCGGAACTGGCGGTCGAGCACGAACACGCCGGCCGTCAGGTTCGCGAGGATGCTCTCGAGATACGTCTTCGAATGCTCGAGCGCGATGCGGTTCTTCTCGACCGCGAGCCGCGCCTCGGACAACTGGCGCGTCATCGCGTTGAACGACTGCGTGAGGAAGCCGAGCTCGTCGCGCGTCTTGATCTCGCGCTTCGGCGTGTAGTCGCCTTCCGTGATCTCCTTCGTGCCCTGCGCGAGCAGGAACAGCGGCCGCGCGAGCTGCTGGCCGAGCGCGAGCGCGAGCATCATCGCGATGAAGGTCGCGAGGAACAGCGCGAGCGTCAGCGTGCCGATGTACATCTTGCGCAGGCCGGTGCGGCCGAGCGACTTTTCCTGGTACTCGCGGTACGCGCGCTGCACGGCGTCCGCGTTGTGCGCGAGCCCGGGCGGCACCGGCTGCGTGAGCTGCAGGAACCGCTCCGCCGGCTGCAGCAGCGACGTCGTCGCATCGGGAATCGGCCGCACGACGCGCAGCCGCAGCGCGCCCTTCGCGCCGTGCGCGCGCGGGTCGCCGTCGACTTCGCCCTCGATCGCCGCATACGCACCATGTTCGCGCGCCTGGCTCAGCATCAGCGGCGTCGGCAGGTCGTCCGGAATCAGCGCCGCGAAATTGCCGGACGCCTGCGCGACGATGTGCAGGTCGGGCGCCGCGCCGGAGCCGCCGCGGCTCGGCTCGACGATCGTCGCGTCCTGCACGCCGAACTGGTCGCGCAGCCGCAGCAGCGTGAGCGTCGTGCCGTTCGTGTTCGCGTCGACGCTCGCGAGCTGGTCGGACATCAGCCGCGCCTTCGTCTGCAGATCGGACAGCGACGCATCGAGCATCCCGCGGCCGAGGTTCAGGCCGGCCGTCAGCGCCGTCTCGACGTTCACGTCGAACCACGACTCGATACTGCGCGACACGAACTGGTACGACACGATGTAGATGATCCCGCCCGGCACCACGCCGACGAGCGCGAAGAACACCGCGAGCTTCGCGAGCAGCCGCGTGCCGAACTTGCCCTTCCTCAGGCGCGCGACGATCATCCCGATCAGCCCGAGCACCACGAGCAGGAACACGAGCGCGACGACGATGTTGGTCGCGTACAGCCACGAGTAGTAGCGGTCGAAGAATTCGGTGTTCGCGCTCGCGGCCGCGAGCAGCACGAGCAGCAGCAGCGCGGTCAGCGCGACGGTCGAGACGATCACGCGGACGAGGAGGCTCTTCCCGCTGGCCGCGCGGCGTACTTTATTTAGCACGTTCGGTCACCGTGAAGTTGAAACGCTTCCAGTCCGACCCGAGCGTCCAGTCGCGGTTGTTCACGGCATCGACCTGGAACGGCTTCGGCATCAGCGCCGTATCGAGCTGCATCCGCACCGATGCCGTGTAGGTTTCGCCCGCGCGCACCTGGTTGCGATCGATCACGTGCCACGACGTGATGTGCCGGACGACCGCGAGCGCATCCTTCAGCGACGGGAAGCCGAGCTGCAGGCCGCCCGTCGACACGCGATACTCGCGCGTGAGCGGCTGGAACGACAGGCGGATCGTCTGCGTGACGGACACCGGCTGCTCGTCGAACCAGTACCAGCGCGCGCGGCTCAGCTCGAAGTCGGTCGTGAAGTAGAGCGGGATGCCCTTGTTGACGGCATCCTCCAGATTCGGATTCAGCTCGAAGTCGAAACGCGCATCGAGGCTCCAGCCGCTTCCGTCGGCCTGGAGCGACGCGCGCTGCACGGCGATCGATTCGGCATGCACCGGCCGGACGATGGCCAGGCATAGCGTCAACGCAACCAACAAGACGGCCGCGAGCCGAAAGGGAAAAAGGTGTTTGATCGTCACCGTTTCTGAAACCGCGCGTAGAAAAATCCGTCGTGATCGGTGTTCTGGTCGAGTGCGCCGGCGGCCGCCCGTCCGTGCGCGCCACCCGGCAGCAGCTGGCCGGGGGCGTCCAATCGTACCGCATCTTCACAGGCCGCTTCAAACCAGCGGGCCTGCAATTCGCCTTCTTCGGGGAAGATCGAACAGGTCACGTACAGCAGTTCGCCGCCCGGCTTCACGAGCGGCCACAGCGCCGACAGGATGCGGCGCTGCTCCGCGACCAGCGCCGGGATATCGGCCTCGCGGCGCAGCCAGCGGATGTCGGGGTGCCGCCGCACGATGCCGGACGCCGAGCACGGCACGTCGGCCAGGATGCGATCGAACGGGCGCCCGTCGTACCACGCGTCCGGCGCGCCCGCGTCGCCGACGCGCACCTCCGCCGCGAGCGACAGCCGCACGAGATTCTCGCCGATGCGCGCCGCGCGCGTCGCGTCGCTTTCGAGCGCCACGACTTCCGCGTCCGCGAGTTCGAGAATATGGCCCGTCTTGCCGCCGGGCGCCGCGCATGCGTCGAGCACGCGCATGCCGTCGCGCGCGCCAAGCCATTCGGCCGCGAGTTGCGCGCCGGCGTCCTGCACCGACACCACGCCGTCGGCGAATCCCGGAATGCGATCCACCGGCAGCGCCGACGCAAGCCGCACCGCGTGCCGGCCGATCGCGGTCGCGTCGATCCCGCTCGCGCGCAGCGTGTCGAGATACGCGTCGATGCTCGCGCGGCGCGCATTCACGCGCAGCGTCAGCGGCCCCTGACGCTCGCCGGCCGCGAGAATCGCCTGCCACGCGTCGGGCCATGCGCGCTTCACCGCATCGACCCACCATGCGCGGTAGTTCCAGCGCGCGACCGGGTCGTCCTGCATCGCCGCGACGAGCGCGTCGCGCTCGCGCAGGAAACGGCGCAGCACCGCGTTGACCATCCCCTTCGCGAATGCGAATTCGCGCCGCGCACCGATGACGGTGACGGCCTGATCGACCACCGTGAACGCCGGGTACGCGGCCTCGTCCGCCGGGTCGAGCAGCAGCGCGAACGCGCCGGCGAGCACCGCGTGTACGTGCGCGGGCGGCGCCTTGCTGACGAACCGGCCGATCAGCCAGTCCGCGCTGCCGAGGCGACGCATCGTCCGGTAGGCGACGTCCTGCGTCGCGCCGCGCGCGAGCGCCTGCGCACCGGACGGCATCTGCGCGAACACCGCCGACAGCGCTGCCGGCAACGCGGTGCCGCGCCGCACCGCATCGACCGCCTGCGCAGCCGCGTCGAGCGCGAAGCCGAGCGAATCGGGCGCCAGATGCAGCGCGGCCAGGCGCGCCGGGCGGCCGGAAGGAGTCGAAGCGGAAGAACGGGGTCGTGTCATCGGTGCGGAATCGGCAAACAGGCGCGGCAATCAGCTGCGGCAAACAAATGCGGCAAACGGCGGGATCGCAGCCGCCGGATGGCCTGGCGATCCCAAACCGCGCATTGTAGCGTGCGGCCATGCCGCCCCTTTGGCCCCTTTACGGCGCACGCAAATGAAACACCCCGCAGCGCGGAGCATGCGGGGTGGCGGGGCGGCCTCCGCGCGGCAACGGCCGCGCGGTATGCCGGAGGTCAATCGAAGCGGCCGGTGCGCGCCATCTCCATCAGGCGCGCGATGCGCTCCTCGGTGGCCGGGTGCGTCGAGAACAGGTTCTGCAGGCCGCCGCCGTGCAGCGGATTCATGATCATCATCTGCGCGGTGGCAGGATGCGCCTCGGCTGCCTGGAACGGGATGCCCGCCGCATAGCGATGGATCTTGTCGAGCGCGGTGGCGAGCGACTGCGGATCGCCGGAAATCTGCGCGCCGCCGCGGTCGGCCTCGAACTCGCGCGCCCGCGAAATCGCCATCTGGATCAACGCGCCTGCGATCGGCGCGAGCAGCGCGACCGCGATACCCGCGATCGGGTTGGCCGGCCGGCCGTTCTCGTCGCGCCCGCCAAAGAACATCGCGAAATTCGCGAGTGCCGAGATCGCACCCGCCATCGTCGCCGTGATCGTCGAGATCAGGATGTCGCGGTGCTTCACGTGCGCGAGCTCGTGCGCCATCACGCCGCGCATCTCGCGCTCCGACAGCACGCGCAGGATGCCCGTCGTCGCGGCGACCGCCGCGTGCTCGGGGTTGCGGCCCGTCGCGAACGCGTTCGGCGCGTCCTCGTTGATCAGGTAGACGCGCGGCATCGGCAGGTTCGCGCGCGTGGCCAGCTCGCGCACCATCCGGTAGAACTGCGGCGCCGTGTTCTCGTCGACTTCCTGCGCGTTGTACATGCGCAGCACCATCTTGTCCGAGAACCAGTACGAGAAGAAATTCATGCCGAGCGCGAACAGCAGCGCGATCGTCATGCCGCGCGAGCCGCCGATCATCCCGCCGATCACGATGAACAGGGCCGTGATCGCGGCCATCAGCATCGCCGTTTTGACCCAATTGAACATACCCACTCCTTATCCGTCAGGGGACCCGCCGCGCTTCACAGCGCACGGCGGAAAATTGTAAGCGATTTGTTAGATAAGGTCTCGCCGGAAAAATTCAATCTCAGCGTTGCGAAGCGGCAAGACGCAGGCCGAGCCCGACGAAAGCGCTGCCGACCGTGCGATCGAGCCACTTCTTGACGCCCGGCTTGCCGGAAAAGCGCTGCGTGACGCTGCCCGCCACCCACGCGACCAGGCTCGTCCAGACCGTGCTCATCGCGACGAACACCGCGCCGAGGGTCAGGAACGCCCATGCCTTGTGCGGACTGTCGGCCGATACGAACTGCGGGAAGAACGACACGAAGAACAGCACGACTTTCGGATTGAGCACGTTGGTCCAGAAGCCCTGCATGAACAACTGGCGCAGCGGCCTGGCGGCCGGGACCTGCGCGGCTTCCGCGCCCGACGGCCCGGCGGCCGGCTTCGCGATGACCATCCGCACGCCGAGATAGATCAGGTACGCGGCGCCGACCAGCTTGATCACCGTGAACGCGGCTGCCGACGCCGCCAGCAGCGCGGTCAGCCCGAATGCGCACGCAAGGGCGTGGACGCAGCAGCCGGCCGAAATGCCGAACGCCGACATCAGCCCCGCGCCGCGCCCCTGCGCGACGCTGCGGCCGACGATGTAGGCCGTGTCGGGGCCGGGCGTGATGTTCAGCAGGAAAACCGCGAACACGAAGAAGCCGAAATGGGTGATGCCGAACATGAAGACCTCGAAACCGGAAAGCGCAGGGAAATTCTACGCGCGCCTGCCGCACCGCGCGACTCGGCCATCCGGCCAGTTGCGCCGGTCCGGCAGACCGGGTCGAATGGCGCTCGGGCCGTGTCAGTCAGCGTCGGGCAGCGCGAAACGCTGCCCGGCGGCGAGCGGCGAACCGGCGAGGAATTCGCGCGCGGGCAGCCGCTTGCCGCCCGGCTTCTGCAACTGGGTCACGCGCAGCGCGCCGCTGCCGCATGCAACCACCACGCCTTCCGGCGCGGCTTCGACGATCGTGCCGGGCGCCGCGTCGGCAATCGTGCCGCGCGCCGCCATGGGCTCGGCCGCCCACAGCTTGATGGCCGCACCGTCGAGCGTCGCGACGCCGCCCGGGAACGGATCGAACGCCCGCACCTGGCGTGCGAGCACGTCGGCCGGCTTGCGCCAGTCGAGCGCCGCTTCGTGCTTGCCGATCTTTTCCGCGTAGGTCACGCCGTCGGCCGGCTGCGGCGTCGCCGGCAGCGTGCCGTCGCGCTCGAGCCGCACGAGCGCGTCGACGATCAGCCGCGCGCCGTCGGCGGCGAGACGGTCGTGCAGCGTCGCGGTCGTATCGTCGGGCGCGATCGCCGTGCGCGCCTCGTCGATCATCGCGCCGGTGTCGAGGCCGGCGTCCATCTGCATCAGCGTGACGCCCGTCTCGGCGTCGCCGGCCTCGATCGCGCGATGGATCGGCGCGGCGCCGCGCCAGCGCGGCAGCAGCGACGCGTGAATGTTGATGCAGCCGGCGCGCGGGATGTCGAGCACTTCCTGCGGCAGCAGCAGGCCGTACGCGGCCACCACCATCACGTCGTGCGGCGTCGCGCGCAGCAGCTCGATCGCGTCGGCCGCCTCCGCCGGGTACTTGCCCGCGCGGCGCAGCGACGGCGGCTGCGCGACGGTCATCCCGTGCTCGACGGCGTAGCGCTTCACGGCGCTCGCCTGGAGCTTCATCCCACGGCCGGCCGGGCGATCGGGCTGGGTGAGCACGAGCGGCACCGGGAAACCGGCCTCGTGGATCGCGGCAAGGGCAGCCGCGGCGAATTCCGGCGTGCCGGCAAAAATCACGCGCAACGTATGGGTCATGACAGCGTTCGGGGTCGGGCTGGGCGTGCGCGCATCACATCGCGCGTTCGAGTTTCTTCATCTTCGTCTTGATACGCGTCTGCTTGAGCGGCGACAGGTATTCGACGAACACGCGGCCCATCAGGTGATCCATCTCGTGCTGGACGCACACGGCGAGCAGCCCTTCGCAGTCGAGCTCGAATGCCTCGCCGTGCTCGTTGAGCGCGCGCACGCGCACGTGGTCGGGCCGCTCGACCTCGTCGTAGATGCCGGGCACCGACAGGCAGCCTTCTTCATAGGTCTGCTTCGCGTCGCTCGACCACACGATTTCCGGGTTGATGAACGCGCGCAGTTCGTTCTTCTCCTCGGAGACGTCGATCACGATCACGCGCTCGTGCACGTCGACCTGCGTGGCCGCCAGGCCGATGCCGGGCGCCGCGTACATGGTCTCGGCCATGTCGGCGACGAGCTTGCGGATCCGGTCGTCGACCTTGTCGACGGGCTTCGCGACCTTGTGCAGCCGCTTGTCGGGGTAATGAAGAATATTGAGCAAAGCCATGGTGTTCGGTGTTCGGTATTCGATGGGGCGGCGCGCCGCATCGGCCATCCGGCCGGCTGGCGCCGCCGCCGCGATGCAATGAAGATGAGGCGGATGCGTGGCATATCAATGCCGCGGATCGCGCCTCCTGCAATCGGCCGGGCGCCTGCGCGCACGGCCCTGTCGAGTATTTCGGATGATGAAAATTTTATCATGGCGTCACGCGCTGCGCTGGCCGCCGCATTCGAGGGCCGTCTCATGTCGCCGCAAGCGCTGACGCCCGCCGCGCTGCGCGCCTGGCTGCAGCTCGCGCATGCGCCCGGCCTCCCGCCCGCCGTGCTGCAGATTTTACTTGCCGCCTTCGGCTCGCCGGCGGCGTTGCTGCGCGCGTCCGGCGGGGCAATCGCCACCGTGGCCAGCCCCGCCGCCGCGCACGCCGTGCGCGCGAGCGAGCGCGACGATCTCGATACGCGCACCGACGCCGCACTCGCCTGGCTCGACGGGCCGGGCAACGTGCTCGTCACGCTGAGCGATCCGGCCTACCCGCCGCGGCTGCGCGATCTGCACGATCCGCCGCCGCTGCTATATGTAAAGGGGCGGCTCGATCTGCTGCACGCCCGCGGCCTCGCCGTGGTCGGCAGCCGCCACGCGACGCCGCAGGGGCTCGCCGACGCCACGCATTTCGCACGCGGGCTGTCCGACGCGGGCCTCACGATCGTGTCGGGCCTTGCGCTCGGCATCGACGGCGCCGCGCATCGTGGCGGGCTCGACGGCCGCTCGGGCACGGTCGCGGTGATCGCGACCGGCGCCGATCTCGTCTATCCGGCGCGGCACCGCGCGCTCGCCCACGAGATCGCCGCGCACGGCGCGATCGTGTCGGAATGGCCGCTCGGCACGCCGGCCCGCGCCGCGCATTTTCCCCAGCGCAACCGGCTGATCGCCGCGCTCGCGCTCGGCGTGCTCGTCGTCGAGGCCGCCCCGCGCTCGGGCTCGCTGATCACCGCGCGGCTCGCGAACGAATTGGGGCGCGATGTGTTCGCGATGCCCGGTTCGATCCACGCCCCGCTCGCGCAGGGCTGCCACGCGCTGATCCGCGACGGCGCGAAGCTCACCGCGGCGCCGTTCGACGTGCTCGAGGAATACGGGCTGGGCGAGCCGGCGGCGCAAGCACGAGCCGGCACGGTGCGGGCCGGCCACCCGGGCCCGAACGCCGGCGAAAGCGGCGAGCCCGAAACGGCCGGCGGCGCGCCGGCGAATCGCGCCGTCGCGGCCGCCGCGTCGCTCCGGACCGAAGCCGCGTCACCGGTTACCCCATCGGAACAGGCGGTGCTCGCTGCCCTGGGATACGGCCCCGTGACGTACGAATGGCTGGCCGAGCACAGCGGCCTGTCCGACGACGTGCTGCATGGCGCGCTGCTCGCGCTGGAACTGGCCGGCCGCGTCGCAAGCGTCGCCGGCGGACGGTTCGCGCGGCTTGACGCGGCGCCCACCCCGTCCGCGCGGGGCGTGCTACATTCCCCGCCATAGGGGCGGCCCGGCCGCCGACGCTACCCAAGGAATGCCATGCCCGCGCTGAATCTCGACACCGACGCAGATCGGATCGCCGAGCGCCTCGTCGATCCCGGCACGTTGCTGGTCGCCTGCCTGTGCGCCGAGTGGTGCGGCACGTGCCGCGACTACCGGACCGCCTTCGACCAGCTCGCCGACGCGCATCCGGATGCCTGCTTCGCCTGGATCGACATCGAAACCCATGCCGACCGGCTCGACGATCTCGACGTCGAGAACTTCCCGACCATCCTGATCGAGGATGCCCACACCGCGCGCTTCTTCGGCACGGTACTCCCGCACGCGGCGATCGTGGAGCGCATGCTGTCCGACCTGAGCGCGGTGCCCGGTGCGCCGCACGCACCGAAATTGCGCGACGTCCTGACCGTCGAAGCCTGAATTCGCGGGCCGGCGCGGCAGGTTTCGCGCAGGTTCGCGCGCTGCGCCGCGCCGAACGCTTGCCGCCGTTGCGGCCCCCCTCTATGATGAGCCGCTTTTTACACGCCGAGCCGCCGTCGCTGCCGCGTGTGCTATAAAGCGGTCGTAAAAGGGACCCACGCCGGCGAACCCGGTCTACCAACACACACCTGTCATGTCCAAAGCACTGATCATTGCGGAAAAGCCTTCTGTCGCGAACGACATCGCACGCGCTTTGGGCGGCTTTACCAAGCATGACGAGTATTACGAGAGCGACGATTACGTCCTTTCGTCCGCTGTCGGCCACCTGCTGGAAATCGCCGCCCCGGAGGAGTACGAGGTCAAGCGCGGGAAATGGAGCTTCGCGCATCTGCCCGTCATTCCCCCGCATTTCGACCTGAACCCGATCGCAAAAAGCGAGTCGCGCCTCAAGGTGCTCACGAAGCTGATGAAGCGCAAGGACGTCGACCGCCTGATCAACGCATGTGACGCGGGGCGCGAAGGCGAGCTGATTTTCCGCCTGATCGCGCAGCACGCGAAGGCGAAGCAGCCGGTCCAGCGTCTGTGGCTGCAATCGATGACGCCGCAGGCGATCCGCGACGGTTTCGCGAACCTGCGCAGCGACTCGGACATGCAGCCGCTCGCCGACGCCGCACGCTGCCGCTCGGAAGCCGACTGGCTCGTCGGGATCAACGGCACGCGCGCGATGACCGCGTTCAACAGCAAGGGCGGCGGCTTCTTCCTGACCACCGTCGGCCGCGTTCAGACGCCAACGTTGTCGATCGTCGTCGAACGTGAAGAGAAAATCCGCCGCTTCGTCCCGCGCGACTACTGGGAAGTGAAGGCCGAATTCGCGTGCGCGGGCGGCTTCTACGAAGGCAAGTGGTTCGACCCGAAATTCAAGCGCGACGAATTCGATCCGGAAAAGCGTGACTCCCGCCTCTGGAGCCTGCCGGCCGCCGAAACGATCGTCGCCGCCTGCCGCGACCAGATCGGCACGGTGTCCGAGGAATCGAAGCCGTCGACGCAACTCTCGCCGCTCCTGTTCGACCTGACGAGCCTGCAGCGCGAGGCGAACAGCCGCTTCGGCTTCTCCGCGAAAAATACGCTCGGCCTCGCCCAGGCGCTGTACGAAAAGCACAAGGTGCTGACCTATCCGCGTACCGATGCGCGCGCGCTGCCGGAAGACTATCTTTCGACGGTCCAGTCCACGCTCGAGATGCTCAAGGAGAGCCACAACTATCTGCCGCATGCGAAGCAGGTGCTCGACAAGGGCTGGGTGAAGCCGAACAAGCGGATCTTCGACAACTCGAAGATCAGCGACCACTTTGCCATCATCCCGACGCTGCAGGCGCCGAAGTCGCTGTCCGAGCCGGAGCAGAAGCTGTACGACATGGTCGTGAAGCGCTTCCTCGCGGTGTTCTTCCCGGCGGCCGAATTCCGCGTGACCACGCGGATCACCGAAGTCGCGGGCCACCACTTCAAGACCGAAGGCAAGGTGCTCGTCGAGCCGGGCTGGCTGCAGGTGTACGGCCGCGACGCCGAAGGCGCCGACGCGAACCTCGTGCCGGTGCAGAAGGACGAGAAGGTGAAGACGGACGAAATCGCCGCCGTCGCGCTCGTGACGAAGCCGCCCGCACGCTACTCGGAAGCGACGCTGCTGTCCGCGATGGAAGGCGCGGGCAAGCTGGTCGAGGACGACGAGCTGCGCGAGGCGATGGCCGCGAAGGGTCTCGGCACGCCGGCGACGCGCGCGGCGATCATCGAAGGCCTGCTCGGCGAGAAGTACCTGCTGCGCGAGGGCCGCGAACTGATCCCGACCGCGAAGGCGTTCCAGCTGATGACGCTGCTGCGCGGCCTCGGCGTGAAGGAACTCACCGCGCCCGAGCTCACCGGCGAATGGGAATACAAGCTGTCGCAGATGGAGCGCGGCAATCTCGGGCGCGACGCGTTCATGCAGGAAATCGCCCGCATGACGCAGCAGATCGTCAAGCGCGCGAAGGAATACGATTCCGACACGATCCCCGGCGACTACGCGACCCTTCAGACGCCGTGCCCGAACTGCGGCGGCCAGGTGAAGGAAAACTATCGCCGCTTCGCGTGCACGAAGTGCGACTTCTCGATCTCGAAGATCCCGGGCAGCCGGCAGTTCGAGATCCCGGAAGTCGAGGAATTGCTGCAGAAGAAGGAAATCGGGCCGCTGTCCGGGTTCCGCAGCAAGATGGGCCGCCCGTTCTCGGCAATCCTGAAGCTGTCGTTCGACGACGAGACGAAGAACTACAAGCTCGAGTTCGATTTCGGCCAGGACCAGGGCGGCGAGGAAGGCGAAGCGCCCGACTTCTCCGCGCAGGAACCGGTCGGCGCATGCCCGAAGTGCAAGGGCCGCGTGTTCGAACACGGGATGAGCTACGTGTGCGGGCACTCGGTGGCGAACCCGAAGACTTGCGACTTCCGCTCGGGCAAGGTGATCCTGCAGCAGGAAATCACGCGCGAGCAGATGGGCAAGCTGCTGGCCGACGGCCGCACGGACCTGCTGCCGAACTTCAAGTCGTCGCGTACCGGCCGCAACTTCAAGGCGTTCCTCGTGAAGCAGCCGGACGGCAAGATCGGCTTCGAGTTCGAGAAGAAGGAGCCGAAGGCGGCCGCCGCGAAGAAGACGGCCAAATCGGCGACGAAGGATGCCGAAACCGTGACCGAAGGCGCCGAAGAGAAACCGGCGCCGGCCCGCAAGACCGCCGCACGCAAGACGACGGCGCGCAAAACGGGTTCGTGACGGCCCGGCCGCCGCGCGCCGCTTGCGGCGCGTCCGGCTCCGGCGCGCACCCATAAAAAACGCGGATCGATCGATCCGCGTTTTTTCTTCGTGCCGGCCGTCTTGCTACCGGGCGGGCGCCGGGCCGTTACAGCGGCGACGGCATCGCCACGCGCGTGCGCGGCGAGCGCGCAAGACGCGGTTGCAGGTTCGGATCGGTCGTCTCGGGCTGCTCGGCACGCATCTCGACGCCGATCGGCGGCGGCGTCGCGCCCTGCGCGGCCCATTGCTCGCCCATCGTCGCGTCGGTCGAGTGACTGAAATGCTCGACGAGATGATCGATGAACGTACGCACCTTCGCCGGCAGATGGCGCCGGCTCGGGTAGGCGATGTTGATCTCGACCTGCGGCAGCCGGAAATCCGGCAGCAGCCGCACGAGCGCGCCGCGCGCGATGTCGCTGCCGATCAGGTAGCTCGGCAGGATCGCGACGCCCATCCCGAGCAACGCGAACTGGCGCAGCATCGCGGTGTTGTTCGCGACGATCACGTTGGTCGGGCGCACGCGCACTTCGCCGTCCGGCCCCGTGAACACGCGCTCGTCGCCCCAGTATTCGGTCGGCAGGCTCAACGCCGGGTGCTCGGCGAGCTGTTCCGGATGCGTCGGCACGCCGTGCTTCTCCAGATAGCTGGGCGTCGCGCACACGGTCATGCAGCCGGTGGTCAGGCGCCGCGTGACGATGCTCGCGCTGCGCATCTGGCGCGTGACGACGATGCCGACGTCGAAGCCTTCCTCGACGAGATCGACCTGCCGGTCGACCAGCGTGAGATCCGGCACCACCTTCGGGAAATTCTCCGTGTACGACTGCAGCACGGGGGCGAGGTTGTGCAGGCCGAACACGACCGGCGCCACGATGCGCAGCGTGCCGACCGGCTCGTGATTGCGCGCGACGAC
This sequence comes from Burkholderia sp. AU32262, assembly GCF_020419985.1. Taxonomy (NCBI): domain Bacteria; kingdom Pseudomonadati; phylum Pseudomonadota; class Betaproteobacteria; order Burkholderiales; family Burkholderiaceae; genus Burkholderia; species Burkholderia sp. AU32262. The sequence continues at coordinate 41,184 of NZ_JAIZRS010000032.1, read as the reverse complement.
CATCTGCTCGACGTCCTCGAGCTCGTCGAGGATCTGGCGGGCACGCTCCAGATAGACCTGACCCGACTCCGTCAGGGAGAGGCTGCGCGTGGTGCGGTTAAGCAAACGCGTGCCGAGCCGGCCTTCCAGATCGGCGACGTGGCGCGTCGCGACCGCGTTGGAGATATCCATTGCGCTCGCGGCCCGCGCGAAACTGCCGAGATCTGCAACCTTGACGAACACGCGCATCGACTGCAAATGATCCATAAACGACTCCTGCCGCTGTTACAACTTCAAAAAGATGAAGCAAATGCGTAATTCTCCTACGACAGCGGAAATGATGCAGAGTTGCTCAACAACCGGCCGGTTGACGATAAAAATAGTCAAAAATCCTCGCCTTCCGCGGATAGTTGATCCAATTATTCTGCTGCGAGCAACAATTGGGTGAACCTCGTCGAGTAAGCGGCCGAATCAGGAAGGACGTGTTTGATGCGACACAACAGCGCACCCTTGCGCACGGCGCGCGAGCGGCGTGGGGGTGGCTGGCGCCCATTGCGGCGGAGCGTAACAACCTGTTAAAAAGACCCCACGAAGGCCGCCGGCGTAGCATCATGTCGGCCCCGGCCGGGCGGAACAGGTGCGCAGGATGCGCCGCCGCCCGTGCCCGCTTTCAACGCGCGACACCCCGTTCACCATGAAAATTGCCATCCTCGACGACTACCAGGACGCCGTCCGCAAACTGAACTGCTTCGAGATGCTCGCCGGCCACGACGTAAAGGTCTTCAACAATACGGTGCGCGGCCTGGGACAGCTCGCCAGCCGTCTGGCGGAAGTCGAGGCGCTCGTGCTGATTCGTGAACGGACCCCGATTACCTCGCAGTTGCTCTCGAAGCTGCCGAACCTGCGCATGATCAGCCAGACCGGCCGCGTGTCGAGCCACATCGATCTCGACGCGTGTACCGACCGCGGCATCGCGGTGCTCGAAGGCACCGGTTCGCCGGTCGCGCCGGCCGAGCTGACCTGGGCGCTCGTGATGGCCGCCCAGCGCCGCATTCCGCAGTACGTCGCGAACCTGAAGCAGGGCGCCTGGCAGCAGTCGGGCCTGAAGACGTCGGCGCTGCCGCCGAACTTCGGCCTCGGCCAGGTGCTGCGCGGCCAGACGCTCGGCATCTGGGGCTACGGCAAGATCGGCCGGCTCGTCGCCGGTTACGGCAAGGCGTTCGGGATGAACGTGCTGATCTGGGGCCGCGAGCATTCGCTCGAGGCCGCGCGCGCCGACGGCTACACGGCCGCCGAGAGCCGCGAAGCGCTGTTCGAGCAGAGCGACGTGCTGTCGCTGCATCTGCGCCTGCACGACGACACGCGCGGGATCGTGAAGCAGGAAGACCTGATGCGGATGAAGCCGACGTCGCTGCTCGTCAACACGAGCCGCGCCGAGCTGCTCGAGGAAAACGCGCTCGTCAACGCGCTGTCGCACAACCGGCCGGGGATGGTCGCGATCGACGTGTTCGAAAGCGAGCCGATCCTGCAGGGCTACAGCCTGCTGCGGATGGAAAACGTGATCTGCACGCCGCACATCGGCTACGTCGAACGCGAAAGCTACGAACTGTATTTCAGTGCCGCATTCCGCAACATTCTCGCGTTCGACGACGGCGACATGTCGAGCGTCGCCAACCCCGAAGCGCTGACGCCGATCCGCAAGCGCTGATCGCGCGGGCCGCGCGCGTCGCGTGGCCCCGTTGCCCGATTCCCGTCGTCAGGCGGCCACGCGGCCACCCGTCATCGCGTCGACGCGCGTGAGGAAGTGCTCGCCGTCGCGCCGCCCGAGATCGTACGCATGCCGCATCTGCGACGGGCTCGTGTAATCCCAGCTCGAAATCGGCACCTTGCTCGACGGCTGCACGTACAGCCGCCGCTGGTCGCCATGCGCGACCGTGAACATCTGCGGACGCGGATACAGCCGCGTGACGAGCACCAGCACGTCGCCCGGAGACGAATCGAGCGCATCGACCGGCACGTTGTCGACCATCCCGCCGTCGAGCACCGGCCGGCCGCCGCGCCGCAGCACCGGCGTGAACGGCGGCGTGCAGGACGACTGGAGGATCAGGTCGGCGAGTTCGTCGACGTGCGCGCAGGCCTGCGCGCGCACGAATTCGGGCCGAAAGCCGAGCGTGCGCCCGAGCGTCGGGTGCAGCGTCTTGCGCACGTACTTCTCGATGTTGTACGCGACGAGGCCGGCCGCGACCGCGCTGCGCGCACCGAGCCAGCGCGGCACGTGCGACACGCCGATGCGGATTTCCGGCGCCGCGGCGAGCTTCGCGAACGGTTCGCCGTAGATGTCGAGCAGCGCCTGACGATAGATCCGGTAATGCGGAAACACCGGCTCGCGCCCGAACAGGTTGCCCCAGTACGCATTCTTCCGGTTGTGGCGCAGCGCCTCCTCGTAATAGCGCATCACCCATGCGGCGTCGCGTGTATACAGCATGCAGGCGGTCGCCGCGCCGGCCGAGATGCCGGTGATCACGCGCGGGCGCAGGCCGAGGGCCGGCTGCGCGACGTCCCAGAAGCCGGCCTGCCACCAGCAGCGATTGCCGCCGCCCGCAAAGACGATCTGGTCGAACATCGCGCCGCTCAGCTGACGAGCGCGTAGGTCGACGTCGCGTGGACGGCCATCTTGCCGTCCTCGTCGAACAGCTCGACTTCGCCGAACACGAGGTTGCGACCCATCCGCAGCACGCGCGCGGTGACGAGCACGTCGCCCTTGCGCACGGGACGCATGAAGTTCGTGTTCAGCGACACCGTCGTCATCGGCCGGAATTCGCCGAGCGCAGCCGAGATCGCGACCACCATCGCGGTGTCGGCGGCCGCCGTGAACACCTGGCCGCAGATCACGCCGCCCGAATGGCGGAACTCGCCGGAAAACGGCAGGCGCAACGTGACGCTGTCGTCGCCGATCGACACGGGGACCAGACCCAGCGAGCGGACCCACGGGGCCAGCAGGCGATCCAGCAATTCGCGGACTGCGTTTTCGTCCATCTTCGAATGTCCAGAAAACGTTGCGCGACCGTCGCGCAACGCGTGTGGCGTCATCATACCGGGAGCGCGCAAACTGCGACCGCTCGTTACCGCGCCGGCAACCGCCGCCGGCGTGACGAAATATTTTCGGGAAATTCGCAGAAAGGGCTTGCCATGTCCCGAAAACCCCGGCATAATCTTTCTTCTGTTGGGGGCGTTAGCTCAGTTGGTAGAGCAGCGGACTCTTAATCCGTAGGTCGAGTGTTCGAGTCACTCACGCCCCACCAGGAATTTCAAAGGCCGGTCAGCGAAAGCTGACCGGCCTTTTTCGTTTTGGCGCGCCGCGCGCCTTTCGCGGTACGCCGCCGCACGCCCGTCGCGCATCGTTTCCGCTAGAATCGTCCGACAAATATCACACGACCGGCGCGGGGTTCGTCATTTGCCCGCCGGCACTGAGAGAACATGGGACGTCAGACATGGAAGCATGTGAACGAGACGCGACCATTCAGAGGGCATGGTTGCGCCGATATCGGCCTGTCCGTCGCGATGGGCCGCTCACCCGGACCGGCCCCGATCCGCGCGACGCCCGAACCGGATCGCGTCATGCCGGGTAAGGACGCGCTGGTCGCACTGATGATCGGTGTCGTGCTGTTCGTGCTGGCCGGCGTGCTCGCCGTCACGGCCGGCCGGGAACCCGACCGCTTGGTCCGCGCGCCGGGCACGGTCGTGCGCATCGTCCAGGACAGCGATGCAATGCGCGCGTACCGGCCGATCGTCGCGTATCTCGCGAACGACGGCCGGCGCCGCGAAGTCGCCGGCAATACTGCATCCGCGGTGCCCGCGTACGACATCGGCGAGAACGTCGACATCCTGCTCGACCCCGACCACCCGGAGCGCCCCGCGCTGATCGACGATTTTGCGCAACGCTGGCTTCCGGTGGCCGTGCCGGCGCTGCTCGCCGTCGCGTCGTTCGCCATCGGCGGCCTGCTGCTCGCGGGCGAGCGACGCCGCCGGCAGTCGGGCCCGGCGCCGCGCCACGTCGAACGCAAGCCGGCACGGCGCCGCTGGGATGTCGCGATCGCGCTGATTCCGATCGCGATCGGCACGGGTTTCCTCGCCGGCGCCGGCGCGGCCGGGCTGCGTCAGTGGCAAATCGTCCACCACTATGCGCGTTCGACCGGCCATGTGGTCGAGATCGCGAAAAACGGGCGGCCGTCGCGGTCGCGCACGTCGCTGTATTCGGCCATCGTCGCGTTCACGACCGACAGCGGGCGGCTGATCACATTCGCCCAGGGCTCCGCGGCGTCGCCTCCGGGCCTCCACAAAGGCGATGCGGTCGACGTGCTGTACGATCCCGTCACGCCCGAGCGTGCGCTCGTCGATCGCTTCTGGGATCGCTGGGGCCTCACGGCCATCCTGTTCGCGATCGGCGCGCCATTCCTGGCGGCCGGGCTGTTCGCCGCCGCGACGTTATGGCCCGACCATCGGCCGCACGAAGCCGAGGCCGCTCGATGACCCACGCGCGGCGCGGTGCGGCAACCGCCGCGCCGCGCGTCACCGCTCCCTGAACGCCTCCACCTTCGCGCGGTTCCCGCACGTGCGCATGTCGCACCACCGCCGCCCCACGCCGCGGCCGCGATCGACGAAGAACCACGTACACCGGCCGCATTGCCGCACGCGCGCGAAATCGTCGCTGCGCATCAGATCCTCGAAACCGAGCGCAGCCGCATCGATCCAGCGCGACGCAGCGCGCGCGTCCGGTCGCCACGCGAAGCGGCCGCCAACCGCATCGAACGCACTCCGCCCGATCGCCTCGCGGATCGCCAGCGCAAGCCGGTCGGCAGCGCGCGCGCCCGCGCCGCCGCCGCCCGCGGCCGTCAGGTGCACGATCGCGGCGTACGCGTCGTCGCGAAAGCGGTGCAGCGCCGCCAGCTCCTCGGGGCCATCCTGGCGCGGATGACGCAGCAGCCGCGCCAGATCGTCGGGCGCCAGCAACCCCGCTTTCCCGGCCCACGCACGCACGGCCGGCCAGTCGACGAGCTTGTCCTCGTCGCGCGTCTTGCCCGTGTCGGCCACCGTGTTGAGGAAGTCGAGCGCCGGATGGCCGCCGACGAAATCGGCCGCGCGCCATTCGTGCCCGTGCCGCGCCGGGTCGGATCGAGTAACCATTTATTTTCACCTATCGGTTTCATATCCGGAAAATCCGGCGTAACCTGTTAACAACCAAAACAGGTTAGCACGGAGAAGCCGATGCTCGCACTTCCGAACCGCTTCGATTTCGAAGGCCACCGGATTGCATGGGGTACGCTCGGCGAAGGCCCGCCGCTCGTGCTCGTGCACGGCACGCCGTTTTCGTCGCAGGTATGGCGCCGGATCGCGCCGTGGCTCGCGCGGCGCCATCGCGTGTATGTCTACGACCTGCTCGGCTATGGCCAGTCCGACATGCCGGACGCGGACGTGTCGCTCGGCCGCCAGAACGCGCTGTTCGGCGCACTGCTGAACGAATGGACACTCGCGCGGCCGCGTGTGCTCGCGCACGACTACGGCGGCGCCACGGTGCTGCGCGCGCACTTTCTCGACGGCATCGCGTATGCGGATCTCACGCTCGTGAACCCGGTCGCGATCGCGCCGCAAGGGTCGCCGTTCGTGCGTCACGTCGCGCAGCACGAAGCCGCGTTCACCGGCCTGCCCGCGTACGCGCACCATGCGCTCGTGTCGGCCTATATCGGCCAGGCGGTCGCGCGACCGCTGAGCGACGAAGCACTGTCGATCTACCGTGCACCGTGGCTCACGCCGGCCGGCCAGGCGGCGTTCTATCGCCAGATCGCGCAGATGCGCCAGCGCTACATCGAGGAAGCGGAAGCCCGCTACGCGCCGCCGGACTTTCCGGTGCGCATCGTGTGGGGCGAGGACGACGCATGGATTCCGCTCGAGCAAGGGCAGGCGCTCGCCGATCGCGTCGCGAACGGCAAGCTGATCCGCGTCCCGCACGCGGGCCATCTGGTTCAGGAAGATGCGCCGGAGGCGATCGTCGCCGCGGTGCTCGACGCGCACGCGCCACGCTGACCGCCAGCCTCCTCGCGTCGCGTCGTCAGAACACCGGCACGCCTTGCGCGAGCGTCGCGACGAACTTCGCGGTACGCGGGTCGCGCGGCCGGCCGAACAGGTCGCGCGACGCGCCGGCTTCGACGATGCGGCCATCGGCGAGGAACACCGCATCATGCGCGATCGACGCGGCCAGGCGCAGGTCGTGCGTGGCCATCAGCATCGTCGTGCCTTCGCGCGCGAGCTGGCGCAGCACCTCGACCACTTCGACGGACAGCTCCGGATCGAGCGCCGATGTCGGCTCGTCGCACAGCAGCACCTGCGGAGACGGCGCAAGCGCGCGCGATCGCCACGCGCTGCTGCTGTCCGCCCGATAGCGTGGCCGGCCATGCGTCGGCCTTGCCCGCGATGCCCACCTTGTCGAGCAGCGCGAGCGCCCGCTGGCGCGCCTGCTCGCGCGGCCAGCGCTGCACGGTCACGAGCCCCTCCATCACGTTCTGCACGACGCTCAGGTGCGGAAACAACTGGAAGTTCTGGAACACCATGCCGGTCTGCTTGCGCACCGCGAATACCGCGTCGCGCGACGGCCGGCGCCCCGGCACGAATGCGATGCGCGCATCGCCGACCGAGAGCGCGCCCGCCTCCGGCACTTCGAGCAGGTTCACGCAGCGCAGCAGCGTGCTCTTGCCGCTGCCGGACGGGCCGATCAGCGCCGTTACGCTCCCCGGCTGCAATGCGAGGTCGATTCCGCTCAACACGCGATGCGAGCCAAACGACTTGTCGATGCGCTCGAGACGGATCATCGCAACTCCGCGTGGAACAGCGCATGCCGGCCGAAGCGGGTTTCGAGGCGACGTTGCAGCGTGGACAGCACCGAGCTGAACAGCAGATAGATCAGCGCGGCTTCGGTATAGAGAATCAGCGGCTCGTAGGTCACGGCCGCGATGCGCTGCGCGGCCTGGAAGATCTCGGGTACCGTCAGCACGGCCGCGAGCGACGTGTCCTTCACGAGCGAAATGAACGAATTCGACAGCGCGGGCAGCGCGACGCGCGCGGCCTGCGGCAGGATCGCGCGGCGCAGCGCCTGCGCGCGCGTCATCGACATCGAGTACGCGGCCTCCCACTGCCCCTTGGGGATCGATTCGATCACGCCGCGAATCACTTCCGCGTTGTACGCGCCGACGTTCAGCGAGAAGCCGATCACGGCGGCCGTCAGCGGATCGAGCACGATGCCGACGCTCGGTAGCCCGTAGAAGATCACGAACAACTGCACGAGCAACGGCGAGCCGCGGAACAGCCAGATATAGAAACGCACGACGGCCTGCGCCCAGCGCGGCCCGAACAGCCGCGCGAGCGCCGCGCCGAACGCGAGCAACAGGCCGATCGCGAACGACGCGAGCGTGAGCGGAACCGTAAACACGAGCCCTGCAACGAGCAGGGGGCGCAGCGATTCCGCCATCAGGTGCAGCCAGGCCGGCATCGTTCAGCCTCGCGTCACGGCTGCGACACGTCGCGGCCGAAGTACTTCTGCGAGATCTTCGCGTAGGTGCCGTCCGCCTTGATGTCCGCGAGCGCCTTGTCGATCGCGGCCACCAGCGCGGGGCTGCCCTTGCGCAGCAGCACGCCGGACGCGTCGCCCGCGCCGCTCGTGTCGGTCGCCGCGATCTTCAGTTTCGCGTCGGGCTTGTGCTTGCGGAAATCGAGGTACGACAGCGAATCGTTGATCGTCGCATCGACGCGTCCGGACGTCAGCAGGTCGATCGATTCGTTGAAGCCCTGCACGGGCACCACGTCGGCGCCGTGCGCGGCCGCGAGCTTGCCGAAATTGCTGGTCAGCGTGTTCGCGGATTTCTTGCCCTTCAGGTCGTCGAACGAGCGGATCGTCGTGTTGTCCGCGCGCACGATCAGCACCGCGTGCGACGTGATGTACGGCGTCGAGAAATCGTATTTCGCCTTGCGCGCGTCGGTGATCGACACTTCGTTCACGACCGCGTCGTAGCGGTTCACGTCGAGGCCCGCGATCAGCCCGTCCCATTTGCCTTCGACGAACTGCGGCTTCACGCCGAGACGCTGCGCGATCGCGGTCGCGATGTCGACGTCGAAGCCCGTCAGCTTGCCCGTCTCGTCGTGGTACGTGAACGGCGCGTAGGTGCCTTCGGTACCGATGCGGAACACGCCGGCCGACTTGATCTGCGACAGGTCGTCGGCAGCCAGCGCGCTGGTGGCCGCGGCGGCCTGCAGCAGCGCGACGATCAGGATGGAGCGGAGGAATTTCATGGTGCGGACCCCGAATGATTGGAGAGAATCATCCCGCCGGCTCGCCTGCGCCGTTCGAGAGGTCCGCGAATTCTACCGATGCGGGAAGGCCCGGCAAAAACGCAAATCGGCTAACGATATGAGCCGATCGAATAACGACCACGCCAACCTCGATGCCGACGCGGGCCCCTTACACGTCGCTTACCATGGCAACGAATACGTCTTCGTGTTCGTGAAGCTCTTCATCGCTTCCTGCACACCCTCCTTGTATCCGAGCCCCGAATCCTTCACGCCGCCGAACGGCGTCAGCTCGAGCCGATAGCCGGGCACCTCGCGCACGTTCACGCTGCCGACTTCGAGTTCGGTGATGAAGCGCGTGATGTGGTCGAAGCGGTTCGTGCACACCGACGACGACAGCGCGTAGTCGGTGCTGTTCGACATCCGGATCGCTTCGTCGATGTCGCGAAAGCGCAGGATCGGCGACACCGGCCCGAAGGTTTCATGCTTGACCAGCGGCATGTCGGGCGTCACGCGATCGACGACGGTCGGCGAATACAGCGCGCCGTCGCGCACGTTGCCGACCAGCAGCCGCGCACCGCGTGCGATCGCGTCGTTCACCTGCTGCTCGCAGAATTGCGCGGCCGCTTCGTCGATCACGGTGCCCATGTCGACCGACGGATCGGACGGGTTGCCGTACGACCATGCGCGCGTCTTCTCGACGACGAGTTCCGTGAAGCGATCGGCCACTGCCTCGTGCACGAGCATTCGCTTGATCGCCGTGCAGCGCTGCCCCGAATTCCTGTACGAGCCCGACACCGCGAGCGTGCTCGCCTCGTCGAGATCGGCGTCTTCCATCACGATGATCGGATCGTTGCCGCCGAGTTCGAGCACCGCGCGCCGATAGCCCATCCGCGCGGCGATCGATTTGCCGATCGACACGCCGCCGGTGAACGTGATCAGGTCGATCGCCGGGTTCGTGATCAATTCGTCCGCAATGTCCTTCGGGTCGCCGGTGATCACCTGCAGCATCTGCGGCGGCAAGCCGGCTTCGTACAGGATGTCCGCGAACAGGTAGCACGACAGCGGCACCTTCTCCGACGGCTTCACGACGATCCGGTTGTTGGTCGCGACCGACGGCACGACCTTGTGCGCGACCTGGTTCATCGGGTGGTTGAACGGCGTGATCGCCGAAATCACGCCGAGCAGCGGGTCGCGCTGCGTGTACACGCGGCGCTTCTTGCCGTGCGGCGTCAGATCGCACGAGAAGATCTGCCCGTCGTCCTTCAGCACTTCGCCGGCGCCGAACGTCAGCACGTCGGCCACGCGGCCCGCTTCGTACGTCGAATCCTTGACGCACAACCCGGCCTCGGCCGTGATCAGCGCCGCGATCTCCGCGGTGCGAGCACGCACGATGTCGGCCGCGCGGCGCAGGATCGCCGCGCGATCGTGGCGCGTGAGCGTCGGCCGGTACGCACGCGCGACCGCGAATGCGCGGCGCACGTCGTCGAGCGTCGCCTTCGGCACGGTGCCGACCAGTGCGCCGTCGTGCGGGTTGCGCACGTCGATCACCGCATCCCGCTGAATCCGCTCGCCGTCGATTCGCAGTGCCTCGCGACGAATCTCGCGCACCGCCGTCGATGCTGCAAAGGCGTTCATGCCTGTATTCCCCAAAGACGCGCGTGCATCACTGCAGATGGTTGAGCGCGATATCGATGATGTCGAAGTTGCGCAGCCGCGCGCGGCCCGCGACGTCGGTCGCGACCGGCTTGCTGAAGATCAGCGGCACGATCTGCTCGGAGATCCCGCCGTGCGAGCGCAACGGCACGTCGAGGCCGGACAGATCGTGCTTGATGCGGCGCGTGCCGAGCACGACGTCCTGCCTGGAGATCACGATCAGGTCGCCCATCCGCGCGGGCGGCAGCTCGAAGCGCGCGCAGCCTTCGGCGCCCGTCAGCACGACGTCGATGCCGTCGACCGCGGCGAGCCGCGCGCGCAGCGCTTCGGCATCGGCCGTTGCCGGCACATAGACGGTCGCGAACGAACCGAGCGCACCATGGTGCACGACGTACGGATCGGTGATCGGCAGGATCACGCGCGCCGCATCGTGGCCGAGCCACTCGTCGAACAGCTCCTGCAGGTAGACGACGTTCGGCTCGCCGGTCGCGTCGTCGTGCTTCGCGTTCATCCCGTGATCGGCGGTGATCGCGACGATCGCGCCGAGCTCGTCGAGGCGCTTCAGGTACGTGTCCATCATCGCGTAGAACGCGTTCGCGCCTTCCGTGCCGGGCGCGCACTTGTGCTGCACGTAGTCGGTGGTCGACAGGTACATCAGGTCGATCGGGCGCGTCTCGAGCAGGCGCACGCCGGCCGCGAACACGAATTCGGACAGATCCGCGCTGTACACGCTCGGCACCGGCTTGCCGACCAGCTCGAGCACGCGGTCGATGCCGTTTTCCTCGACGCTCGCCTCGTCGGCCTTTTCCGACGAGAAGCAGATGCCCTTCAGCCCCTTGCCGAGCAGGCGGCGCAGCTTGTCCTTCGCGGTGACGACCGCGACGCGCGCGCCCCGCTCGGCGAAGGCCGCGAGCACGGTGGGCGCGACCAGGTACTTCGGATCGTTCATCAGCACCTCGGCGCCGGTGTCGCGATCGTAGAAGTAGTTGCCGCTGATCCCGTGGATCGCCGGCGGCACGCCGGTCACGATCGACAGGTTGTTCGGGTTCGTGAAGCTCGGCACCACGCATTCTCCCTTCAGTGCCGTGCCTGGCTTCAGCAGCGTGCGCAGGAACGGCGCGACGCCCGCCTCGGCGGCCTCTTCCAGATATTCATACGCGCAGCCATCGACGCAGACGACCACCACGGGCCGGCTCATCCAGTTGTAGCGGCGGCCGTTCACTTCCACGGAGACGGGCGTTTCAGTCATGACGTTCATTCCTTTCGGGGCGAAGCGGTGAGCCGTCGGCGCCCGTGCCGCGCCGAACGAGTGTTTCGATGCTTGACATTAAAATGGACGATTTGTAGATTGTCAACAACATGCAAAAAGCAGGAAGCAACGCGATGGCGCCCGGACGATCCGAATGACGACTTCAAGCGGTGTTATCAGGAGGTCAAAAAGCGCGCCTACATTCGGTATCCGGGCAAGCGGACCGAAGTGCAGACGCTCCGCGTCGGCTGCATCGGTCGCGTCGGCGAAGCCGGGATTCCGCGCGCTGTCGCGGCGATCGCCGACACGTCGAAGGCGATAGATGTGCGCCGCAGCCGCCTATCGGCCGAAGCGGCTGCATGACGATGTGGCGCGACGTACCGGCCGCATGTGCATGCGGCCGCCCGTTTTTCCGGCTGTGCGCCGCACGGCCCTTTATCGACGAATGCTCCGATGCGCCCCTTCTGGATCGAACAAGCGCTGTTCAACGACGGCGATCTCGCCCCCGCGCTGCAAGGTGCGACGCGGGCCGACGTGTGCATCGTCGGCGGCGGCTTCACGGGCCTCTGGACCGCGATCCAGGCGAAGCAGCACAACCCCGCGCTCGACATCGCGATCCTCGAGGCCGACCTGTGCGGCGCCGGCGCGAGCGGCCGCAACGGCGGCTGCCTGCTCACGTGGTCGGCGAAATTCCTGACGCTGCGGCGCCTGTTCGGCGAAGCCGAGGCGATCCGGCTCGTGAGGGCGTCGGAAGCGGCCGTCCAGCACATCGCCGACTTCTGCCGCGCGCACGGCATCGATGCGGACCTGCGGCTCGACGGCACGCTGTACACCGCGACGTCGCGCGCGCAGGTCGGCACGCTCGCGCCGGTGCTCGACGCGCTCGCCGCGTGCGGCATCCACAGCTACGAACATCTGCCGCCCGCCGAAGTCGCGCGCCGCTCGGGCTCCGCACGCAATCTCGACGGCGTGTACTCGCCGATCGCCGCGACCGTGCATCCCGGCAAGCTCGTGCGCGGCCTGCGCCGCGTCGCGCTCGATATGGGCATCCGGATCTACGAGCGCACGCCGCTCGTCGACTTCACGCCAGGGCAGCCGGCCGTCGTGCAGACGCCGTGCGGCAGCGTGCACGCAGGCAAGCTGGTCTTCGCGATCAACGCGTGGATGGCGAGCCGCTTCCCGCAGTTCGAACGCACGATCGCGGTCGTGTCGAGCGACATGGTGATGACCGAGAAATGCCCGGCGTTGCTGGCGCAGACGGGGCTCGTGGACGGCGTGTCGGTGCTCGATTCGCGGATCTTCGTCTACTACTACCGCACGACGGCCGACGGGCGGCTGATGCTCGGCAAGGGCGGCAACACGTTCTCGTGGCGCAGCCGCATCGCGCCCGTGTTCGACCGGCGCTCGCCGTACGAGGCGCAGCTCACGCGGAGCCTGCGCGCATTTTTTCCGTCGCTTGCGGGCGTGCCGATCACCGCAAGCTGGAACGGGCCATCGGACCGCTCGGTGACGGGCTTCCCGTTCTTCGGCCGCCTCGACGACGCGCCGAACGTGTTCTACGGCTTCGGCTATTCGGGCAACGGCGTCGGGCCGACCTACATGGGCGGGCAGATCCTGTCGTCGCTCGTGCTCGGCCTCGACAACGCGTGGACGCGCAGCCCGCTCGTGCGCGGCCCGCTCGGCCAGTTTCCGCCGGAGCCGATTCGCTATGTCGGCGCGCATGTCGTGCGCAATGCGATCCGCCGCAAGGAGCGCGCGGAAGACGAGAACCGGCAGCCGTCGGTCGTCGATACGTGGCTCGCGAAGTTGGCGAGTGCGGCGGGGAAGGCGGACAAGGCGTAACGGGCGGGGCGAATGCGGCGAGGAACGGGAGAGGCCGGCGGCTCGCCGGCACCATCATGTCGCCAGCCTCTGTCGAATCCGCACATCGACCGAACAACAGGTGAGGAAATCCCGCTAATAGAAAAAGTCCGATTCCAGGCGCCGCTTTTGTTTCGAAAAGCAAAATCCCCCATGAGGACAATCACGCATCGACAAGACATGTCCCAGCTAAAATAGAACTTATAAAACGGCGTGCCAATCCATACGCTTTATTTTTGTCATTTCATTATCTCGGTTTTATTATCAAAAACAGCATGATAGGATTCAAACAATCCGACAAATAGAATCCCGCTTTTTCTTTCATGCACTCATCAACAACCATTGAAATCTTGATTAGCGATTCCCGATCCGTCTCGAGAGGGTCGCAGTTCGGACATGTCGCGATTGCAGTCGATGGGGTCGTATATGGCCGAGCGCACCCGGGATGGGACGTAGATAACATCCTGAACTACTTAAATCGCCAGCAGACCAAGATGCAACGCGATACGATCGGCTATCTCCTTCATACATCCAGGGATGAGAAAAGGATCATCGTTTCCTAGATAAAACGCCGGCTACACGAAAACAAACCATGCTCTCTCGTCGACAACAATTGCTCCTCGAACATAGCCGAAGTACTTGGCAAAGCGGGAATTCTGGCTCACGACCCGAGATGGCGACTCCCGAGTACCATAGCGCCTGCGGATTTGATGACCGGTCTGCGCCATTCGAAACGCCTGATTGGAATCCGCCGGTATCCGAAAAAATGACACGCCTGCTGCTACTTGTCGCGCTCACGATGATGATCGGTGCGTGCTCGAAATATAAAGACGAGAAATGGGCGGCACTTCGCGACATGCCGGCCTTCGCCGAGCCAAACGACGACAGAACGCATCCGATCTTCACGGTCAGGAAAGGCGAATCCTGCGTCCCGGTGGCGGATCGGGCTGCGAAGATTTACGCGTACACGCAAGTGCGCTGCGAATCCGGAACGGGTTGGGTACTCGACGACTTCTTTGACAAGCAGCGCGGCCAATGATCAGCGGCGAGCGATCATCGCATTCGGACGAATATCATCAATGTCCTGCGGAGAGCGCGCCTTCAGCGTTCTGCCATGCAAGCGGGCGAGCGCACCCACTCCGTGCCGCGTCACCGTGCGGTGACAGCTAACGCGGCAATTCACGCGCCCGCCTTCTCCCGCGCCGCCTTGCCCGTCGCGGGCAACCCCTGCTCATGCATGCGGCGCATCCGTGCGAGACCATGCGCGACGTGCTCGCGCACGAGCGCGACGGCCTTTTCCTCGTCGCCGGCCGCGAGCGCCTGCACGATCCTGTCGTGCTCGGCCGCCGACACCGCGATCGCATCCTCCTCGGCCTCGATCGCCGCCTGGCGCAGCAGGCCGAGCTGGCGCACGAGCCGGCGGTAGGTATCGACGAGATGCGTATTGCCGACGCCGACGACCATCGCGTCGTGAAACTGCACGTTCAGCTCGGTATAACGCGTGACGTCGTGCGCCTTCGCGGCGTCCTTCATCGACTGGACGATGCCCTTCAGCACCTTCAGCGTGTCGGGCGAGATGCGCTTCGCGAGCGCGCGCGCGACCGACTCGTCGAGCATCGCGCGCACTTCGTAGATCTCCTCGGCCTCGCGCAGCGGCACGACGCGCACGGTCACGCCGCGGTTCTTCTCGTTGCGCAGCAGGCCGGCCTGTTCGAGCGCGCGGAACGCTTCGCGCACCGGGCCGCGCGACACGTTCAGCCTCGTCGCGATATCGACTTCGTTGAGCTTTTCGCCGGGCGCGTATTCGCCGGAAACGATCGCGCGCTCGAGCATGTCCTGAACGATCATCGCGAGCGACTGGCTTTGCAGGAGTTCGATGGCGCTGAGCGCGTTCGGGGCGGTCATGGTCGGGCAGGCGGCGGAGCTGTCGGTGAAAACGGGGGGCGCCGTATCGGCGAATGATCGTTGTATACCGTCGCCCCGGCATATTGTCCACAGTTTTCAGTCGCCAAAAGCCCATCCTGCGCGCCGGAGTGCAACCAATCTGCAACCGGCACGCGGCGGGCGAACGCGCGCCGAGCCGCCGCGCGCTCGCCATTTCCGCATGCTACGTGGCGCTTTTCCCGCGCCTTCCCTCGTTGTTTTCCTCGTGCCTTCCTTCTGCGGCGGCGCCGTGCGTCACTTCGGCAGCGCCGGAATCATCCACGTCAACACATGCTGCTGCAGGAACACCAGCACGCCGAGCAACAGCGTGAGAATCACGCTGTGCCAGAAGGTGCGGGCGAACACGACGCCCTCCTGCCCTTTCAGGTCCGTCGTCGACACGCCCGTCGCGATGTTCTGCGGCGAGATCATCTTGCCCATCACGCCGCCCGACGAGTTGGTCGCCGCCATCAGCACCGGATCGAGGCCGAGCTGCCGCGCGGCGACGACCTGCAGGTTGCCGAACAGCGCGTTGCCCGACGTGTCGCTGCCGGACAGGAACACGGCGATCCAGCCGAGCGACGCGGACACCAGCGGGAACAGCGCGCCCGTCGACGCGACGCCGGTGCCGAGCGTGTAGCTGATGCCCGAGTAGTTCAGCAGGTACGCGAGCCCGACGATCATCATCACCGTGACGATCGCGATCCACGTTTGCCGCCACGTCTTCACCACGCATTCGACGAACGCGCCGGGGCCGGTGCGCGTCAGCGCGGCCGTGATGATCGCCGACACGAGGATCGCGGTGCCGGTGCCGAGCGGCTGGAAATCCCAGATCGCCGCATACGGCTTGTGGTACAGCGACACGTACACGGCGTTGTGCAGGCCCGGCCACTTGATCTTCACGTCGCCGATCGCCGCGATGTTCGCGTGCACCCACACGATCACGACCACCGACACGACGAGCCACGGCAGCCAGCCGCCGAAGCCCGCGCGCGCGGCGCCGGCGGCGGCCGGCACGCTGCGCGCGAGCGCGTATTGCGGATCGGGCTGCGGCTTCCACACCTGCAGGAAGCCGATCGTCACGATCAGCGACGAGAGCGACGACAGCACGTCGGTGAGCTGATAGCCGAGGTAGTTCGACGTGACGAACTGCGCGAGCGCGAAACTGCCGCCGGACACGAGCAGCGCCGGCCACAGCTTCGAGATCGAGCGCAGCCCGCCATACGCGCCGACCACGTAGAACGGCAGCAGCAGCGCGAAGAACGGCAACTGGCGGCCGACCATCTGCGCGAGCGTCGCGGGCGGCAGCGACGTGACGGCGCCGAGCACGGTGATCGGCACGCCGAGCGCGCCGAACGCGACCGGCGCCGTGTTGAACAGCAGCGTATAGGTAAGCGCTTCGAGCGCGGGGAAGCCGAGCGCGATCAGGAGCGCGCTCGTGATCGCGACCGGCGTGCCGAAGCCGGAAATCCCTTCGAGCAGACAGCCGAACGAGAACGCGACGACGAGCAGCACGAGGCGGCGGTCGTCGGGCAGGTTATCGAGCATCCACTGCCGGAACTGATCGAAGCGACCCGACTTCACCGCGATGTTGTACAGCAGCAGCGCGTTGAAGACGATCCACATCACCGGCACGACCGCGAGCGCCATGCCGGCGCCGACCGCGTTGAACGCGAGGCCGGCCGGCATCCCCCACGCGCCGATCGCGACCGCGAGGCCCGCGACGAGCCCCGCGAGCGACGCCTGCCACGCGGGGCGGCGCAGCACGCCGAGCGCGATCAGCGCGACCGCGATCGGGATCACGGCGACGAGAAACGACAGGAGCAGCGAGTGCGCGACGGGCGTCAACGGTTGCGCGAAGACGATGCCGGGCGGTAGGGCGTCGGTGGGATTCATCGTGTCTCCAGAGTCGACCCGAATTCGCATGTCGATGCGCCGGGTTCGGTACAAGGCGATGTCCTGCAGTCACGGCCGCGATCGGGCGCTTGCATGCGCAACGACGTTGCGCGGCCAACCGATCGGTCGCTTAAAAGAGGTTAGGAGGCGCGGCACGCTTGTACAAGGGGGAGAAGCCCGATGCGGCGGGCCGATGCGGGCGGCCCGCCGCACGATGGCCGGCAGATGGCGCGCCGCTGTCGCGTTCGACAGGAAACCCGTCGCGGCCGGCTCACCGGTGCGCGCAATGTTGCGCGACCGGAAAAGGTGACTGCCAGCCGCGACGATGTTTCGTTGGGCATCCGAAGCCTAGACTGGCTGCATCGTTTCCGGCCGCGCCGGCGATGGCGCGGCACCGGGGTCTCACGGAGCACACACGATGAAGACGATGAAACACGCGGCATGCGCTTTCGTGCTGATCGGCGCGGCGTTCGCCGCTCACGCGCAAGCCGCGTCGACGCTCACGCGCGCGCAGGTCCGCCAGGAACTCGTGGCGTTGCAGGCCGCCGGCTACCGGACGAGCCTCGCAAGCAGTCCCGACTTTCCGGGCAACATGCAGGCGATCATGCAGCGTGCCGCGCAGGCGCAAGGTGAAGGCGACGCTGCCGGTTACGGCGGCGCTGCCCGGGCCCGCACGGAATCGGGCAAGCCGGCGCTGCCGCACGTAGTCGATCGCGGCACGTACGCCCATCACTGATCACCGATGGAACCGGATGGCCGTCGCATCGCGGCGTGGCGCAGCATTCTGCGCCGGCCGCGTGCGCGATCGTCACACGCTGAAGCGGTTCAGCGTATAGGCGCGATAGGCGGCGACGAATGCGTCGAACGATCCGGCCTCCTTCGCTTCGAGCTCGGCCTGCTCGGCGAGCGACTTCGCGGCGAGCGCCTGCTCGGTACGCAGCGTCTCGGCCGACGGCGGGCGCGCGCGGAAATGCGTGGCATGCGCTTCGCTCTGCGCGAGCGCGAACGCGAGGAACGACTGGCCGTTCTCGCGCATCGTGCGCAGCACGCGCGCGGATGGCGTGCGCTCCGGATCGGCGAGCTTCTCGCGCTGCGCGGCAATCGCGCGCGCATGCGCGTCGCCGCCGCGGATTTCGTCCAGACGTCGGCCGACGACCTCGATATCGGCCATCAGCTCGTCGGCCCACTGCTGCAGCGTGATCGACTGGCCGTCGCGCGTCAGCGTGAGCCCCGGCTTGCGGCCGTCCAGCGTCACGCTGCCGAAGTTCGTGTTCGCTTCCTTGTACGCGTCGCAGTCGAGCGGCGCGCTTTCGTCGAGCGCGCACGCGAGCAGGAACGCGTCGATGAAGCGCGCGGTCTCCAGCGCGATGCCGGTCGGCTCGAACGGATCGATGTCGAGGCACCGCACTTCGATGTACTGCACGCCGCGCGACGCGAGCGCATGCAGCGGCCGCTCGCCCGAATACGTGACGCGCTTCGGCCGGATCGTCGAATAGAACTCGTTCTCGATCTGCAGCACGTTCGTGTTGATCTGGATCCACTCGCCGTCGCGATGCGTGCCGATCGCCTCGTACGCGGGATACGGCTCGCTCACGGCCTTCGACAGCGCGTCGAGATAGCCGGGCAGCGTGTTGTAGTCGACGTGCAGCGCGGCCTGGGCCGTCGTGTTCGAGTAGCCGAGATCGCTCATCCGCAGGCTCGTCGCATACGGCCGGTACAGCGTATCGGCGTCGAACGTGTCGAGCTTGTGCGGCTTGCCGCGCAGGAATTTCGTGTCGAGCACCGGCGACGCGCCGAACAGGTACATCAGCAGCCAGCTGCGGCGGCGGAAGTTGCGGATCTGCGCGAGATAGCGTTCCGACTGGTAATCGACGAGCGTCGCCGTCGATTCCTCTTCCGCATGCAGGCGCCGCCACACTTCCTCGTGCAGCGAGTAGTTGTAGTGGATGCCGGCGATGCACTGCATCGTGCGGCCGTAGCGATACGCGAGGCCGCGCCGGTACACCGTCTTCAGGCGACCGATGTTCGACGTGCCGTAGTCGGCGATCGGGATCTGGTCGTCGGCCGGCAGCAGGCCCGGCATCGAGTCGTTCCACAGGATCTCGTCACCGAGCGACGCATACACGTAGCGATGCAGATCGTCGAGGCGTTCGAGCGTGAGCGCGGCGTCGCGCTCCGCGGGCGTGATCAGTTCGATCAGCGCTTCGGAATAGTCGGTCGTCAGCGCCGGATGCGTGAGCGCCGAACCGAGCGCGCGCGGATGCGGCGTGAACGCGATCATCCCGTCGCGCGTCACGCGCAGGCTTTCCTTCTCGATGCCGCGCAGGCCGTCGGGCAGATGCTGCCGCGTCGGGCCCGAGCTCAGCGCGTCGAGGCGTTTCAGCAGCAGTTCGGACTGGCGGTAAGTCATGGTGTTCGACATGGAGACGCAAGTGCGTGACGGCCGCGCGCAGAACGCCGCGCGCGGCCGGCTGGATTGTTGGTCGCTTCGTTGGTAGCGGGCACTTTAACATCTCGCCGGAACCCGCGCTTGAGGTGGCGCCGGGTCCGGCGCACGGGCCTGAGCGGGCCACCGGACGGGTCGGACGCGCCAGTCCCGGCCTCCATCGCCGGCTCCGGACAACGCCGGCCGGCACGCCGGTCAGTGGAATTCGTCTGACGGAACGTGAACGGCGAACGGGTGGCGCGCGGGTGCAACCATGCCGCTGAATGGATCGGGAAGCGACGCGTGCGCGGGCGTCGCACGCGCAGCATCGGGGCGGCGCCGAATGCGTGGCATCGCCATGACGGGCCGCGTCACGCCTGCGCTCGCCGCATGCCGGCATCGCGTGCGCAACGGGTTGCGGCACTGCCTGCTGGCGGTCGCACCCGGCCGGCCGCCGCAGTTACCCGCCGCGCGCGCCGCCCGCTCGGTCGGCCACTTCGTTCCACAGATGCAGCGCCGCATACGCGCGCCATGGCCGCCAGCCTTCGGTGCGGCGCTTCTGGCTGGTGAGCCGGTCGAGCGCCGGGTCGCGCGCGGCGATCGACTGCATCAGCACCAGATCGGATGCCGGCCACGCATCGGGGTCGCGCCACGCGCGCATCGCGATGTATTCGACGGTCCACGGGCCGATGCCAGGCAGATCGAGCCACGCGCGGCGCAGCGTCGCGAGATCGGCATGCGCGCGATCGACCGGCACGTCGCCGGCCGCCACCGCGCGCGCCACGCCGGTCAGCGCCGCCACGCGCTTGCCGGGCATCCCGATCTTGTCGAGATCGCACGCGGCCAGCGCGTCGGGCGTCGGGAAACGCCACGCGGGCGCGCCGTCGTCTTCATGAATCACGCGTTCGCCGGCCCGTTCGACGAGCCGGCCGACGATCGTCGTCGCGGCCTTCACGCTCACCTGCTGGCCGACGATCGCGCGCACGGCCAGCTCGAACCCCGACCATGCGCCCGGCACGCGCAAGCCCGGCGCGGCCTCGACGAGCGGCGCGAACCACGGATCGCGCGCGAGCCCGCCGCCGATCGCGGCCGGATCGGCGCCGAGGTCGAACATCGTCGCGACACGTGCGGCGAATGCGTCGTCGACGTGACGCGCGACCGCCCCTTCGACGGTCGCGATCAGGCAGTGCTTGCGCGGGTGCTTCGTGACGGTGAGCCGGCCGGCATCGCCGTGCAGATCGACGATGCGGCGATACGCGCCGCCGGCCACCTGCTCGACGCCCGGAATCGCGCGCCCGCTGAAGAAGCGCAGCACGCGCGCCCAGTCGTACGGCGCCTTGTAGCGCAGTTCCATCTGCGCGGACGGCGGCACCGGGCCGCCGTTCGCGACAGACGTGATCGTTATCGTGTCGATGCTCAAACCGCACTGCCCTCCGTCTCGGCTTCGGCTTCATCGTTGTGAACATGGCGCGCCTCGGCCGCGAGCAGGGTCGCCTTGCGGCGCACGCCCCAGCGATAGCCGGCGAGCGCGCCGCCCTTTTGCACGACCCGGTGGCACGGGATCGCGAGTGCAACCGGATTCGACGCGCACGCGGACGCGACCGCCCGTACCGCGCGCGGCGAGCCGAGCGCCTCGGCGATCTCCGAATAGCTGCGCGTTTCGCCGTACGGGATATGCGTCAGCGCTTCCCACACGCGCTGCTGGAACGCGGTCGGCGCGATGTCGAGCGGCAGGTCGAACGCGTGCCGCGTGCCGTCGAGATACGCGCGGATCTGCGCGACGAACGGCGCGAGCCGGGCCGACGATTCGACGAGTTCGGCCCGCGCGAACGCGCTCTTCAGCTCGACGACGAGCGACGCCGCGTCGTCGCCGAACGCGATCCGGCAGATGCCCTGTTCGGTCGCGGCGACGAGCACCGTGCCGAGCGACGTCGACGCGGTCGCGTAGTCGATCCGCAGGCCGGCGCCCTGGCGGCGAAACGCGGACGGCGCCATCCCGAGCTCGCGCGACACCGACGCATAGAGCCGCGACGGCGAGTTGAACCCCGCGTCGACGGCCGCCTGCGTGACCGGCTGGCCGTTTTGCAGCGCCTGCCGCAGCGCGGCGCCGCGCTGCGCGGCCTGGTACTGCCGCGGCGACACGCCGACCACGCGCTTGAAGAGCCGCTGCAGGTGGAACGGGCTCACGTGCACGGCGTCGCTCAACTGCTGCAGCGTGAGCCGCTCGGCGTGCGCGTCGAGCACCGCGCACGCGCGATTGACGATTTCCAGCTCGCGCGGCAGCCCTTCCGGCTGGCAACGCTTGCAGGGCCGGAAACCGGCCGCGCGCGCGGCCGCCGGATCGGCGAAAAAGGACACGTTCTCGCGGCGTGGCTGCCGCGACGCGCAGGTCGGGCGACAGAACACGCCGGTCGTGCTGACGCCATAGAAGAACGCGCCGTCCGCGTGCGGATCGCGCTCGGTCACGGCGCCCCAGCGGGCATCGTCGGTCGGATAGGCGGTTTTCATCTGAACCTCGCACTCTCTAGTGTAGATGGTGCCTACTCTAGCCATCGGCACATGCCGTCGCGCCCTGGATCTTGCTCTGTGATTCGGGCCGGCGAATCGGGGCCACATCCATGGGGATAAATGCGACGAAACGCGCGCGGCGGCTGCTCGCGCGCCGTTTCCGTCATCGTCCCGTCACCGTTTTGCTGCAGTGCGGATGCGACAAATCGCCGTCCTGACGTTTTTTTGCAATCGGAATATTGCGTCGCACCATCGCCGTGTGTATAGTTGGAACTGTCTCCTCCATGTCTCCTCCTGATATGGATTAAGCCCGTTCCGCTCTGCGTGAACGGGCTTTTTTTCGTCCGTCGATTGTGCCGCGTTCCGGCCGGCAGCGCAGGCGCGATGCGTCTACACTCGATGCTCGTCGACTGCGAAGGAGTCCCGCCCATGAAGCCCACCATCCGCGGAATCGATCACATCGTGCTGCGCGTGACCGACATGGCGGCCATGACGCGCTTTTACTGCGACGCCGTCGGCTGCCATGTGGAAAAGGAACAGCCCGATCTGGGCCTCGTGCAACTGCGGGCCGGCGATGCGCTGATCGACCTATTGACGGTCGGCGGCCCGATCGACCGCCCCGACAGCGGCCCGCCTGGCGCCGGGCGCAACCTCGACCACCTGTGCCTGCGCGTCGAGCCGTTCGATCCCGACGCACTGGTCGCCCATTTCGCCGCGCATGGCGCGCGGCCCGGCGCGCCGGCCGAACGCTACGGCGCCGGCGGCTACGGGCCGTCGATCTACCTGTTCGATCCCGAAGGCAACATGGTCGAATTCAAGGGGCCGCCGGCCGCGCTCGGCTGAACGCGGCCGACGCGCGAGCCGTTACGCGTCCGCGCGCGCCTTCAGCACCGCCCACTCGACCGCGACCGGATCGTGGTCCGCGCTCGAGATCCATGCGGCGCCGTCCTGCACCGTGCACTGCAGGCGCATCGTGCGCGCCGCGAGCCGCCCGAGCGCGGCCGCGACGCCGTCGGCGAGCGACAGCACCTGCACGTTGCGCAGCCGTTCGACCTTGCTGCGCACGCCCTGCCACCAGATATCCGACGTCTTGCCGCCGTACGCGATCACCGTGACCTGCCCGGCACGCCCGGCCGCCTTCGAGATGCGCCGTTCGTCGGGCTGACCGGCCTCGATCCACACGTCGATCGCGCCCGTCAGGTCCTTCTGCCACAAGTCGGGCTCGTCGACGTCCGACAGCCCCTTGCAGAATTCGAGCCGCTCGTGCGCGAACAGCGCGAACGCGACGATGCGCACCATCATCCGTTCGTCGGTTTCCGACGGATGGCGCGCCACCGTCAGCGCGTGATCGGCGTAGTAATGCCGATCCATGTCGGCGATTTGCAATTCGGCTTTGTAGATCGTGGATTTCAGCGCCATGCGGATACGGCCCGGGCGGGCATTCGGTTCGGTCGGGCCGTGATGATACCGAATGCGGGCCGTCCGGCGCGCGTCATGCGCGCCCCACAGCGCAACGGCCCGGCATTGGGCCGGGCCGCGTTCGGTTCGCGCCGCCGGCTCGTCGGGCCGGCGCGCTCGCGCGTCGTGCGACTGCGCGGGGAATGGACGGTTACTGCTTGACGAAGCGTGAATCGGCCCAGAGGCCTTGCTGGTCGCTGTTGTCGGCGCTGACGAACTGCACGTCGCCCTGATCGACCGACACCACGCGGAAGCGCTGGCCTTCCGGCACCGACAGGCAGCGGAAGTCGTCGAAATACTGCTGCTTCGCCTGCGACTTGCCGTCACGTTCGTGACTCAGTACGGAGTCCAGATTGTCTTTCGACAGGCAACCCCATGCGTTCTTCGTCAGCTGGATTTCCTGCTTCGGCTTGACGGCCGAATCGCCGCCGGCCTGGGCAATCGACACCGCGCAAAACGCGCCGACAAGGGCAAAAAGGACACCGGTACGCTTGATCATGTTCTGTCTCCAGGCTTGCGGGCACCAGGCTGGGTTAGCTATGTGTTTAAAGGTGATCGTGAACCCGCGTTTTTCACTTTAGAAGACCGGCAAACGATAGCAAGCACATTTGTTGTGCGACCGCAATAGCGGCGGATTGTCGCACCCCGTGCGCGGCCCGCTTTTCGCGGGCGGCGCGCGTCCGGCAAACGCTGCCGAATCGCGGACGGGCCCGCGCCGCCCGGCGGAAAGCGTTATCCGACAAGGCTTTCAGCGAAGTTACAATGCGGCGATTGAACGGTTTGGATAATCCATTTCGCTATTCGGCTCATTTTGATGCGTTGCACATAAAGTCATCCAAAATGATTCGACTTTTACCGCAGCGCGGCAGCGCCTTTACCCGATACAAGAAAAATGCCAGATATAGGCGCATCCGTATTTATCCGTAGATCGCCGCCTCTATTCGGCGCGCTCGGTGCCCCGTCGCAAGCGCATTTCGTCCGTGTGGTGTTTACCCTGCTTTATTCAATCCGGTTTGCTGGCGCTCGAAATAATCGCGCTGGAAGATGCACATGCGATAAGCGTTGTGATACGCGCCATTCCCGAAAAATTCTTCCTTCAATTCGGCTTCGTGCTGGAATCCGCATTTCTCGTACACGTGAATCGCCGCCGCGTTCGACGTATCGACGATCAGGTACAGCTTGCGCATGTTCAACACCTTGAACGCGTATTCGATCGCGAGGCGCGTCGCCTGGCCCGCATAGCCGCGCCCCTGGCACTGCGGCGCGATGATGATCTGGAACTCGCCGCGGCGGTGGATGTAGTCGAGCTCGATCAGCTCGACGAGGCCGACCAGTTCGTCGCGCGCATCGACCGCGACGAAACGGCGCTCGCGCTGATCGTGCACGTGACGGTCGTACAGTTGCGACAGTTCCGAGAAGGTTTCGTACGGCTCCTCGAACCAGTAGCGCATGATCTTCGCGTCGTTGTTCAGCTCGTGGACGAAGCGCAGGTCCTGGCGTTCCAGCGGCCGTAGCGCGAGCGTGTGGGTATCATTCTGAAGTTGCATGTTGGTGTCCTTTTTGATGTCGCCGCATGCGCGGAATGCCTGCGGCGCGGCCGCGTTCCGGCCCGTTTCGCACTGTAAGAAATTGAACGCGGGCGAAGTTCAGAGCCTAGAATGGGAACAAGGGTTCCTGCCACCGCAAGGAGGCTATCGTGATCGAGCAAGTCATCCTCGGAATTTTCCTCGTGCTGCCGCTCGTCATCGTGGCTGCGCTGTTTTCCGACGAACTCTGGCAGGAGCATCGTCGCCAGCATCCGCGCGACGAGAACGCACCGCACATCGACTGGAAGCATCCGTGGCGCCGCGTGCGACGCGGGCATTGACTTCGATCATCGTCGATCCGCCGCATGCGCAGGGCCGGCCACCCCAGGCCGGGTAACATGCGGGCACGACCCTTGCGCTTCGATCCGATTCCCGCCCCACCCGCGAGACACCGACGTGAACGACAAGCCCGCCCTTCCTCCGCACGATATCCCGAACGAAACGATCGACCTGCAGATCGCCGATGTGCTGGCGACCGTCCGCTATCCCGCGAACAAGGATGCGATCGTCGATGCCGCACGCGACGCCGGCGCCAGCAACGAAGTGCTGGCGATGCTCGACGGCCTGCCCGAACAGGACTACGCGGACGTCGACGCCGTCACGCGCTGGATTGCCGGCAACTTCGGCCCGGGGCTCGGCATTTGAGCGGATGCCAATAACGCGATAGGATCGGGCCGCACCGGTCGCGCCGCGATCGGGGAGCGCGCCGCCCGGCGCAAGATCGGGCGTTTCGCGCGCGTGCCCGGGGGACTCCATGGAAGGCATCCTGATCCAGCACACGACGCAACGTCAGCTGTGGTTCGGCGCGCTGACGGCGCTCGTCATCCTGCTCACGCTCGGGATCGCCGTGCCGCACGCGAACGTCGCGCTGCCGGCCGTCGAGCCGTTCATGCCGATGTGCGCGCTCACCGTGTTCACGACCGCGAGCATCGCGGCGTTCTTCCTCGGCGCGCAGTTCACCGTGACGCGCCGGCCCGTGCTCGGTGCGCTCGGCGGCGCCTATGCGTTCACCGCGCTCGCCGTCGCGCTGCAGTTGCTGACCTTTCCCGGCGTGTTCGCGCCGCACGGCCTGCTCGGCGCGCGCCCGCAAAGCGCCGCATGGATGTGGATCTTCTGGCATGCCGGCTTTCCGTGCTTCGTGATGGCCGCGCTGGTCGCACGCGAGCGGCTGACGCGCGCGCCGGTCGGTGCGAAAGAAACACGCCGCTGGACGCTCGCGCTCGTCGGCGGCCCGGCCGTCGCGGCGGCGCTCCTGTGCGTGCTCGCGCTGAACGTGTCGCTGCCGCCCGCGTTCCATCCGCCTCGCGACGCGGCCGTGCTGCCCGTCAACGGCACCGCGCTCGTCGTGTGGATCCTCAACGTGCTCGCGCTCGTGGCCGTGCTGGTCACCGGCCGGCTGCGCACGACGCTCGACCTGTGGCTCGCGATCGCGGTGCTCGCGTGCCTCACCGATACGACGCTGAACCTGCTGTCCACCCATCGCTTCACGCTCGGCTGGTATGTCGCGCGCGTGTTCAGCATGTTCACGCCGGGCGTGCTCGTGTGCGTGCTCGCATGGGAAGTGACGATGCTGTATCAGCAACTGTTCGAAGCGCACGCGACGCTGATTCGCTCGTCCGCGCGCGACGGGCTCACGGGTGCGTTCAACCGCAGCCACTTCAACGACCATTTCCACACGCTGTTCCTGCAGGCGCGGCGGCAGGGCGAACCGCTGTCGCTGCTGATGGTCGACGTCGACCACTTCAAGGCGTACAACGATGCGTTCGGTCACGTGAAGGGCGATGCGTGCCTGATCGCCGTCGCGAATGCACTGGTCGGCGCGGTGCGGCGGCCCACCGATATCGTCGCGCGCTACGGCGGCGAGGAGTTCGCGATCGTGCTGCCGAATACCGGCGCGCACGGTGCGCGGGTGGTGGCCGACGAAGCGCGCGAAGCCGTATTGCGGCTCGACCTCGCGATGCCCGATTCGCCGGCCGGGCGCGTGAGCGTCAGCATCGGCTGCGCGACCGTGTCGGCCGACGACCTGTCGACGCCCGACGCGTTGATCGAGGCCGCCGATGCCGCGCTGTATCGGGCGAAGGACACGGGGCGAAACCGGGTCGTCGTCGCCTGAAACGTCTGCTGTTTGGCTAATTGTTACGGTCATTTTGACCGGAATAATCCGCCGTTACGGATTGCGGCGCGGGGATACGATCGCTTACAGCCTCGGCCGGAGCCGCTCGCTATGCTGGGTTTCATATTGAATCCGAGCAGGTGAACGCGATGAAGAAGGCCCTTTTGCTGATTGCCGGCGTCGCCGTGTTGTTGAGCGGCTGTATCGTGGTGCCTGACGGTGGCGGGTATTACGGTGGGGGTGGGTATTATCACCATCATCGTCATTGGGATTGAACGTCCGGCCTGGCTTCGACGGGCATCCCAACTTCGTCATCAGGCTTGCTGCCGACGCAGGGTCGGCCTAACGGCAGTGGGGGGGGTAAAGGCACTCTCTGCCTGTGTTAACATGCCCCGCTGCGTACCGATTCAGGGGCCCTCCACCGTGGTGAAATTTTCAAACAGCAATCAAACGCCTCGTATCGCAACACGCGATCGTGACGTTCGAACCGCTGTCATGAAAAAGGTCCTTGCGGAGCCGATGTCGAATCCCAACGTGCTCGTCGTGGAAGAGCTGGGGCTCGAGCACGGCGCATGCAGGGTCGACATCGCGGTAATCAATGGCGTCATTCACGGGTACGAGCTCAAAAGCGATACCGATACACTGCACCGTCTGCCGCTGCAGATCGACGCCTACTCGCGAGCGCTCGACAAGGCGACGCTCGTCGTGAGCGAACGGCACTTCGTCGAAGCGGCGAACCTGCTTCCACCGTGGTGGGGCATCAAGGTGTCGCATGTCGGCCCTCGCGGAGCGGTTCACATCGAGACCGAGCGCGCCGCGTCAATGAACCCGGACATCTCCCCGTTCCATGTTGCCCACCTTCTCTGGCGCGACGAAGCACTGGCCATTCTGGAAGCCCTTGAAACCGACAGGAAGGCGCTGCGCGGCAGCAGACGGGCGCTGTATACGCTGCTCACGCAACACCTTTCCCCTTCGTCGCTTCGCGCGCAGGTCAGGGAAGCGTTGAAGCGCCGAACAAGGTGGCGACATCCCTCACAACCTTCGTGACATGGTGGTTGCTCCCCACCATCGGCCAGGTTGATGCACCGCCGGTACTTCCAATGCCGCTCGCGCAGTCCTCGATGAATTGATCACCGTGTGAGTAGGCGCCTCCCATGAAGATCGGCGGCCTGGCGGAAACAATGCTCCGGCAGATGTCGGCGTACTGCGCACGCCCATGTTTCTTGACCTGCACACCCATCGCGATGAACCACTCATCGTCGATGGTGTACTTCACCTTTGCAGTCGGATCGAGCATGCGTGGATCGATGAGTTCGGTCTCCGGATGCGCCACGGCGTAGTCGCCGAAAGTCGGCACGCGTGTGCCGGCAGGTAGCATTCCGACAAGTGATTTGTAGCCAAGCCAATCATGACGCTTGATCAGGCCGGACGGTCGATACGACGCCGACGGCAACGTCTGCGGGAATGACGTCCCGGCAATCGTGACGGAACGCCAGTCTTCGAGCTTCGGCAACTCGTCGAGCAACCCTTTCCACACCAACGCCTGCATCTTCGGGCTGGTTGCGATGTCGGCCGCGCAATCGAGTACGAGATCGCACGCGCTTTCTGCTATCCCGATGGCGTCCAGCAACGTATCCACCTCCGCGCGCATCGAAATGCCGAAGTCGTCCGGCGTCAGTCGAAGACAGGCTCCCCGTCCATCGCGATCGACAATCGCCCTTACAGCAGCCATATACGCTTCGGAGCGCCCGACCCCAAACACCGGGACGGGCATGGTCCCGGCGGCCCGTGCCAAGTCGAAGATATGGGCCAGATGATGCGCGCCGCTCTCGACACATGCGTCGCCGTCGATAAAGGGAGAATCGACAAAACAACGTCGCGTGTCCCATTTTTGTTTGAGTCGCACGCCAAACTTGCTCAAGTGCTCGTCGAGGCTCTTGGCTGGCGCTTCAGCCTCAAAGTCCCACGCCTCCGTCGGCACCTCGAACAACGGTGTTACCCAATTCATGACGGTCGCCGTCAATCTGGACAACGCAAGGTATTCTCCCTGACGCCATTTCAATACTGGAACGTAGTGGTTGTGATCGAACATGCTTTCCTCAAAATAAAACTCGTCAAAGTCGAGCATTCCCGCCACTCCGAAACGAATGGCGTCATTTGAGGATTACTGTATCGATTCAATATCGCAAGAGCATGCAGGGGATTCGTCCGATCGGCACCGGATATCTCAATATACCGGCACCGGAAATTGATGCATATTCCGCAACACCCAACAAAAAATGTTGAGAAAAATCCGTCTCGTCGAAAAGGCATGTTCGCCGTCTACGCCCCGCATGTAGCGCCAGCCAAGGGAGATCGAGTGCATCGGCCGGATGATGCCCCTCCAGGAGATTGATCTTTGTCTCATGAAGGATGACCGCAAATATGCGATCAGCCGACTGCAGCTGAAAATGTCATAAATCGTATATTTTTTTAGTGTCTCTGCAAACGGACACGCTTCACGATCGGCATCAGGGGGAGGCGGCCTCTCCAGTGCTTTTTTAGCTTCTGAAACAATGCTGCCTTTATTTCCCGATACAAAACCTGCTGAAAATCACCCCCAGCAAATCATCCGACGTGAACTCCCCGGTAATCGCATTGAGCTGCTCCTGCGCGAGCCGAAGCTCTTCGGCAAACAGATCGAGCGACTGCGCGCGCTGCTCCGCATGATCGGCCGCCTGCGCGAGATGTTCCTGCGCGGCCCGCAGCGCGATCAGATGCCGCTCGCGCGCGAGATACACGCCCTCGGCCCCCGCCTGCCACCCGGCGATCCGCAGCAGCTCCGCGCGCAGCATGTCGATCCCGTCGCCGCGCTTCGCCGACAGATGCACCTCGGTCAGATCGCCTTCCGCCGCCGGATGCTCGACGCACGCCGGCACGCCGGTCAGATCCGTCTTGTTCAGCACGCGCACCACCGGCACGCCGGCCGGAAACCGCGCCGCGATCGTTTCGTCGTCCGGCGTCATCCCCGTGCGCGAATCGAGCAGATGCAGCACGACGTCCGCGCGCTCGATCTCGCTCCACGTGCGCGCAATGCCGATCCGCTCGACCTCGTCCTCCGTCTCGCGCAACCCGGCCGTATCGATGATGTGCAGCGGAATCCCTTCGACCTGGATCGTCTGCGCCACCTTGTCGCGCGTCGTGCCGGCGATCGGCGTGACGATCGCCAGCTCGGCGCCCGCCAGCGCATTCAGCAGCGACGACTTGCCGACGTTAGGCTGCCCCGCGAGCACGACCGACAGCCCTTCGCGCAGCAACGCGCCCTGCCGCGCATCGCCGAGCACGTGCGCGAGCTGCGCGCGGATCTTCGCGAGCTTGCCGCGCGCGTCGGCCGCCTCGAGGAAGTCGATTTCCTCCTCCGGAAAATCCAGCGTCGCCTCGACCAGCATCCGCAGCGTGATCACGTCGTCGACGAGCGCATGGATCTGCCGCGAGAACGCGCCGTCGAGCGAACGCCCGGCCGAGCGCGCGGCCGCCTCGGTGCTCGCCTCGATCAGGTCGGCGACGGCTTCGGCCTGCGCGAGATCGAGCTTGTCGTTCAGGAACGCGCGTCGCGTGAACTCGCCCGGCTCCGCGAGCCGCAGCCCGAAGCCGCGCCCCGCATCCAGGCAGCGCTGCAGCAGCAACTGCATCACGATCGGCCCGCCGTGCCCCTGCAGCTCGAGTACGTATTCGCCCGTGTACGAATGCGGCGCCGGGAAATACAGCGCGATCCCGCGGTCGAGCGGCGCACCATGCGCGTCGAGAAACGGCACGTAGCTCGCATGACGCGGCGCGAGCTTCTGCCCGCACAACGCGTCGATCAGCGGCAGTGCGGCCGCCTCGCCGCCGCGCCCGAACGACACGCGGACAACGCCGATGCCGCCCCGGCCGGCGGCGGTGGCAATGGCGACGATCGGATCGGAATCGGTAGCGAGCATGGGAATCGGACGAATCTGGGGAGTCTGGGAAATCGGCGAGTAGCCGGTGCGCCGGCGCAACAGTTCGCGGATCGGAACGCCGGCATTGTAGCGTGTCGGCACCCGCGCCACCGGACGCGACGCCGAATTCGGACTCGCCCGAATTTATCCCGACGGGGATAAGTCGAGTATCAGTACCCCGTGCTGGCATACTCTTCGTTTCGGACAAGTATGCCTGCTGGCGGGGGCGGACGATTTGCCCCTCAATTCCGCCAATGTGCCCGTACGAGGCCGGGATTCGTCTGAACAGGATACGTTTATCCTATATGGTTGTCTTAGAAACGTCGGCCGAATTGCACAATCTCTCCCATGCCGACACCCGAAGAAAAAGCCGCGTTCTCGGAACGCCTGAAGTTCGCCCTGCGGCGCAGCCCGGAGAAGGTCACCGGCGCGACGGAACTGGCGAACCGATTCAATCTGCGCCATCGCGGAGCCCAGCCCGTTTCGCCGCAAACCGCGCACAAATGGCTGACGGGCCGCACGATTCCGACGCCGGACAAACTCGCGACGCTCGCCGACTGGTTGCGCGTCGAAGTCCACTGGCTGCATTACGGCCCGTCGCCGAGCGTGATCGAACACCCGACGCCGCAACCGCTGCCGCGCGACGAGCACTATCCGCCGACGCCCGAGACGATCGAACTCGCGTCGAAGATCGAAGCGTTGTCGCCGCATCATCGCTACCTCGTGCAGGAGTTGGTCGAGCAGTTCTACGGCGACGTGGGCGAATCGAAGAAGGGCTGAGCCGGGATCGGACCAGTAAAAGCAAAAAGCCGCATGGTCATGAACCATGCGGCTTTTTTTGCGTGCATCGCGAGCGGCGAACCGCCCGCGAGTACGACTGACGTCAGGCCGGCTTCTTCTTCACGCCGCCGAGCTTGCGCGTGATGTAGTACTGCTGCGCGATCGACAGCACGTTGTTCACGACGTAGTACAGCACCAGGCCGGCCGGGAAGAAGAAGAACATCACCGAGAACGCGATCGGCATGAACTTCATCATCTTCGCCTGGACCGGATCCGGCGGCGTCGGGTTCAGGCTCGTCTGCACGAACATCGACACGGCCATCAGCACCGGCAGGATGAAGAACGGATCGCGCTGCGACAGGTCGTGAATCCACAGAATCCACGGCGCGCCGCGCATTTCGACCGACGCGAGCAGCACCCAGTACAGCGAGATGAACACCGGAATCTGGATCACGACCGGCAGGCAGCCGCCGAACGGATTGACCTTCTCGGTCTTGTACAACTCCATCAGCGCGGCGTTCATCTTCTGCGGATCGCTCTTGAAGCGTTCGCGCAGCGCCTGCATGCGCGGCGTGATTTCCTTCATGCGCGCCATCGACTTGTAGCTTGCCGCCGACAGCGGGAAGAACACGGCCTTGATCAGCACCGTCAGCAGCACGATCGCCCAGCCCCAGTTACCGACATAGCCGTGGATCTTCTCGAGCAGCCAGAACAGCGGCTTCGCGATGATCGTCACCCAGCCGTAGTCCTTCACGAGCTCCAGGCCAGGCGCGATGCCTTCGAGCATGCGCTCTTCTTCCGGACCGGCGAACAGGCGCGCCTGCACGTCGGCCGACTGGCCCGGCGCGATCGCGGCGACCGGCTGCTTCACGCCGACGCGGTACAGCGTCGGATCGATCTTTTCAGCGTAGATGTCGCGCTTCGCGCCCTGCTGCGGAATCCAGGCCGACGCGAAGTAGTGCTGCACCATCGCGACCCAGCCGTTGTCGGCGGACTTCTCGAAGTTCGCCTTGTTCTTGTCGAGGTCGCTGAAGTCGATCTTCTGGAAGTGCTTCGCGTCCGTGTAGACCGCCGGCCCGAGGAACGTGTGCGAGAACATCGGCGTTTCGACGGCCGTGTTGTCGCGCACCAGTTCCATGTAGACCGTCGGCGTGACGGGCGCCGTGCCGACGTTGTCGATCTTGGTGTCGACGCCGATCACGTAGCTGCCGCGCGTGAACGTGTAGGTCTTGATCACCTTCACGCCGCCCTTCACCGGCGATTCGAACGACAGCTTCAGCGTGTTCTGGTCGCCCGTCAGCGACGTCGAGCCGGGGTTCAGCTGCGTGTAGACGTCGTTGTGGTTCGGGAAATCGCCGCCGAGCAGGCCCGTGCGTGCGAGATACGTGTGGCCGGCCGTGTGGTCGAACAGCGTGATGTACAGGTCGGGCTGCTTGCCGTCGCCCTGCTTCTTCAGCGTCAGCTTCGCGAGCGTGCCGCCGCGCGTGTCGATTTCGCCGTCGTACACGTCGGTCGAGAACTTCACCAGCTGCGCCTGCGCGGCCGGAGCCGTCGTCGACGGTGCGGCGCCGGCCGCGGCGGCAGGCACGTCACCTGCGGTCGTCGTCGCGCCCGTGCCCGATGCGCCGCCGGCAGCGGCCGGGGCCGTGTGCGTGGCGCTCGGGAAGAACATCGACGGGCGTCCATGGTCCCGCTGCCAGTTGTCGTACAGCATGACAGCTGACATGAAGAAGATCACCCATAGGACGGTGCGTTTGATATCCATGCGTTGTCTCAGAGTCGATGGGACCGCGCGTCGGCTTCGCCGCGAGCGCGAGTGTCGGAGTTGGGCGGCGGGACGAGGTCGATGCCGCCCGCGGAAAACGGATGGCATCGGCACACGCGCCTGACGGCGAGATACGTGCCGCGCGCGGCGCCATGATACTGGATTGCCTCGCGCGCGTAATCCGAACAGGAAGGATAAAAACGGCAACGGTTGCCGAGCATCGGGCTCACGGCAACCTTGTAGAAGCGCAGCAAGGCGATCAATACCGTTTCCATACCTTGGGCGGCGCCGTACGACGCCGCGTCAAAACCGGCCGGGCGGGCGCGAACGCCGCACCGGGCACGGATGCGTCACTCGGACGCGGGCTTCGACGCGCGGCGCGCGATTTCCCGGGCTGCCCTGTCGAGCAACTCGCGGATCTCGGCCGCGCACATCGCCGCGAGCGGGGCGGAAGCCGCGCTCGGCAGCGCTTTCTTGTCGAAGCGCGTGTGCTGCCGCAGCAGCAGGTCGTAACCGGCGAACTCGGCGCGGCGCAGGCGAAACGCATCGCGCGCCAGCCGCTTCACGAGGTTACGGGTGACCGCTCGCGGCGCATACTTCTTGCCGATGACGAGCCCCAGGCGTGCGGGCTGACCGGTCGGCTTGCCGTAAATCACGAAGTGCGCGGAGCGCCGCCAGGGGCGCAAACGAAAAACGGATGAAAATTCATCCGTTTTCAGAAGTCGCGCAGCTTTCGGGAAGGCGGCTTTCGTCTGCGACGGATTCGCACCCGGCTCGACGGCACCTTCCGCAGGACTGCGGACGGCGGACACAGCGCGCAACCTGCCTTAGATGGCGAGGCGCTTGCGGCCCTTCGCGCGGCGAGCGTTGATGACCTTGCGGCCACCTGCTGTCTTCATGCGGACACGGAAGCCATGGGTGCGCTTGCGGCGCGTCACGGACGGTTGGTAAGTACGTTTCATGATGTTCTCACTTGTTCGAGAATGTCGAAATTCAGGGGACCGCGTGCCCTTAACCGGAGGCATTCGGGCGAACGCAATCGCCGGGAATACAGGATTGGTTTTCGCGGAACCCGCTATTTAAACCGTTTTTCCGTTGACGGTCAATACTTTACGCGTCGTTCGCCTGTGCCGGCCCGCCCCGATCCGGCCCCGCGGCCCACAAACACAGCCTGTGGATAAGTCCCGCTGTGGCCGCGTTTGGCGTTAGAATCTCGCCTTATCTCCAAGAATCCCGCACGCCGCTTCGGCTCGCGCCTGCCCCTCCAAGACTGTGACGCAGGCGTCCGACGCACGCTCGCACGACCGCTTCGGGCCTTGTTGCGCGACCGCGACAAGGGCGCCGGCGAGCCGCGCCGTGCACGCAAAAAACGACAGTTACTTGATGAACGATTTCTGGCAACACTGTTCCGCACTGCTGGAGCGCGAGCTGACGCCCCAGCAGTACGTGACGTGGATCAAACCCTTGGCCCCGGTGGCCTTCGATGCGTCGGCGAACACGCTGTCCATCGCCGCGCCGAACCGCTTCAAGCTGGACTGGGTCAAGAGCCAGTTTTCGGGCCGGATCAGCGATCTGGCCCGTGAATTCTGGAACACGCCGATCGAAGTCCAGTTCGTCCTCGATCCGAAGGCCGGCATGCGCAGCGCCGCGGCAGGCGCCGCACCGGCCGCGCCGCGTGCGCCGCTGGCGCCGAGCGGCCCCGCCGCGGCGGTCGCCGCGATCGCCGCCAACCTGACCGCGAATGCCGGTGCAGCGCCCAGCGCGCCGGCCGACGTGCCGATGACGCCGTCGGCGGCCGCCGCACACCACCTGAACGCCGACGACGCCGACATCGACCTGCCGAGCTTGCCCGCGCACGAAGCGGCGGCCGGCCGCCGCACGTGGCGTCCGGGCCCGGGCGCCGCACCCGCCGCCGGCGGCGAAGCCGATTCGATGTACGAACGTTCGAAGCTGAATCCGGTGCTCACGTTCGACAACTTCGTGACCGGCAAGGCGAACCAGCTCGCGCGCGCCGCCGCGATCCAGGTCGCGGACAACCCGGGCATCTCGTACAACCCGCTGTTCCTGTACGGCGGCGTCGGCCTCGGCAAGACCCACCTGATCCACGCGATCGGCAACCAGTTGCTGCTCGACAAGGCCGGCGCGCGGATCCGCTACATCCACGCCGAGCAATACGTGTCGGACGTGGTGAAGGCGTACCAGCGCAAGGCGTTCGACGACTTCAAGCGCTACTACCATTCGCTCGACCTGCTGCTGATCGACGATATCCAGTTCTTCTCCGGCAAGTCGCGCACGCAAGAGGAATTCTTCTACGCGTTCGAGGCGCTGGTCGCGAACAAGGCGCAGGTGATCATCACCAGCGATACCTATCCGAAGGAAATCTCGGGCATCGACGATCGCCTGATCTCGCGCTTCGACTCGGGCCTCACCGTCGCGATCGAGCCGCCGGAGCTGGAGATGCGCGTCGCGATCCTGATGCGCAAGGCGCAGTCGGAAGGCGTGAATTTGTCGGAAGACGTCGCGTTCTTCGTCGCGAAGCACCTGCGCTCGAACGTGCGCGAGCTCGAAGGCGCGCTGCGCAAGATCCTCGCGTATTCGAAGTTCCACGGCCGCGAGATCTCGATCGAGCTGACCAAGGAAGCGCTGAAGGACCTGCTGACCGTGCAGAACCGGCAGATTTCGGTCGAAAACATCCAGAAGACCGTCGCCGACTTCTACAACATCAAGGTCGCGGATATGTACTCGAAGAAGCGCCCCGCGAACATCGCGCGGCCGCGGCAGATTGCGATGTACCTCGCGAAGGAACTCACGCAGAAGAGCCTGCCGGAAATCGGCGAGCTGTTCGGCGGGCGCGATCACACGACCGTGCTGCACGCGGTGCGCAAGATCGCCGACGAGCGCAGCAAGGACGCGCAGCTCAACCACGAGCTGCACGTGCTGGAACAGACGCTGAAGGGCTGAGCGCGCGCGCCGCGCTTGATAATTCGGCCTCCGCCCCAATTTAAGGGGGGCGGTTCGGTTTTGAGGCACAATACTGGTTTGACCGCCCCGGTGGTGGCGGGCCAAGAGCCCGGCCGGCGGGGCGCTGCGTGGCTGCTGCGCTGCAGGCCGTTACTCAACGAAGGAACTCTATGCAACTGGTCAAGACCGAACGAGACACCCTCCTCAGGCCGCTGCAAACGGTCAGCGGCATCGTCGAACGCCGCCATACGTTGCCGATCCTCGCCAACCTGCTGATCACC
Organism: Burkholderia sp. AU32262; assembly: GCF_020419985.1. NCBI lineage: Bacteria > Pseudomonadati > Pseudomonadota > Betaproteobacteria > Burkholderiales > Burkholderiaceae > Burkholderia > Burkholderia sp. AU32262. The sequence goes on along the minus strand of NZ_JAIZRS010000032.1, from coordinate 4,451 downwards.
AAGAACGGCCCGGACGTTTCATTCCTGTCGACCGACCTGGAGCTGCAGATCACCACGCGCGCCGATTTCGGCGTCGGCGGCGACCAGGTTGCGACCACCGTCGCGGCGCGCAAGCTGCTCGACATCCTGCGCGCGATGCCTGACGGCCAGGTCACGCTGTCGCTCGCCGACAAGCGCCTCACCGTTCAATCGGGCAAGAGCCGCTTCGCACTGCAGACGCTGGCGGCCGACGAGTTCCCGACCGTCGCGCAGGCCAAGGATTTCGGCGCCACGCTCACCGTCCCGCAGAAGTCGTTCCGCCAGTTGCTCGGCATGGTGCACTTCGCGATGGCGCAGCAGGACATCCGCTACTACCTGAACGGCATGCTGCTCGTCGTCGACGGCGACCAGCTGATGGCCGTGGCCACCGACGGCCACCGCCTCGCGTTCTCGTCGATGAAGCTCGAAGGCGGCACGTTCGGCCGCCAGGAAGTCATCGTGCCGCGCAAGACGATTCTCGAGCTGCAGCGCCTGCTCGAAGACATCGACGACACCGTCACCATCGACATCGCGCAAACCCAGGCCAAGTTCACGTTCGGCCAGGTCGAGCTCGTGTCGAAACTCGTCGAGGGCAAGTTCCCCGACTTCCAGCGCGTGATCCCGAAGGCGCACAAGAACACGTTCGAGATCGGCCGTGAAGAGCTGCAGCGTTCGCTGCAGCGCGCGGCAATCCTGACCTCGGACAAGTTCAAGGGCGTGCGCTGCATCATCGCGCCGGGCCAGCTGAAGATCATGTCGACCAACGCCGATCAGGAAGAGGCGCAGGAAGAACTCGAAATCGCCTACCAGGGCGATACCGTCGACATCGGCTTCAACGTCACGTATCTGCTCGACGTGCTCGCGAACCTGAAGGTCGACACCGTGCAGGTGAGCCTCGGCGACGCCAGCTCGAGCGCGCTGATCACCGTGCCCGAGAACGACGAGTTCAAGTATGTCGTGATGCCGATGCGCATCTGACGCGCTCGACATCGCGACACACACCAGGGGGCGGCAAGCCCCTTTGGCGTTTTTATGGCGAACCGACAACCCGCCCTTTTGGTGCCCTTTCGGCGCCTCGGGCGGGCCAGGAAACTGGAGCGGCCCGGCGATTTCTCGCTGAAACGCACCGCGCCGCCACGAGAGTGGCCCCGCAGAACCGGAAGATATCCATGAGTGAACAGCACAATTCGCAACCCGATAACAGCAGCTACGGCGCCTCGTCGATCCAGATCCTCGAAGGTCTGGAAGCGGTGCGCAAGCGCCCCGGGATGTACATCGGCGACACGTCGGACGGCACCGGTCTGCACCACCTCGTGTTCGAGGTGCTCGACAACTCGATCGACGAAGCGCTGGCCGGGTACTGCAACGACATCCACGTGACGATTCACGCCGACAACTCGATTTCCGTGGTCGACAACGGCCGCGGGATTCCGACCGACGTGAAGATGAACGACAAGCACGAGCCGAAGCGCAGCGCCGCCGAGATCGTGATGACCGAGCTGCACGCCGGCGGCAAGTTCGACCAGAACAGCTACAAGGTGTCCGGCGGCCTGCACGGCGTGGGCGTGTCGTGCGTGAACGCGCTGTCGAGCTGGCTGCGCCTGACCGTGCGCCGCGACGGCAAGAAGCGGTTCATGGAGTTCCACCGCGGCGTCGCGCAGGATCGCGTGATCGAGGTGGTGGACGGCGTGGAAGTGTCGCCGATGCTCGTGACCGGCGACACCGAGAACCGCGGCACCGAAGTGCATTTCATGGCCGATCCGACGATTTTCGGCACGGTCGAGTATCACTACGACATCCTCGCGAAGCGGATGCGCGAGCTTTCGTTCCTGAACAACGGCGTGCGGATTCGTCTCACCGACCTGCGCTCGGGCAAGGAAGACGATTTCGCGTTTGCCGGCGGTGTGAAGGGCTTCGTCGAGTTCATCAACAAGACCAAGAGCACGCTGCACCCGACGGTGTTCTTCGCCAACGGCGAGAAGGACGGCGTGGGCGTCGAAGTCGCGATGCAGTGGAACGACAGCTACAACGAAAACGTGCTGTGCTTCACGAACAACATTCCGCAGCGCGACGGCGGCACGCACCTGACCGGCCTGCGGGCCGCGATGACGCGCGTCATCAACAAGTACATCACCGACAACGAAATCGCGAAGAAGGCGAAGGTCGAGACGACCGGCGACGACATGCGCGAAGGGCTGTCGTGCGTGCTGTCCGTGAAGGTGCCGGAGCCGAAGTTCAGCTCGCAGACGAAGGACAAGCTTGTTTCATCCGAGGTTCGTGCGCCGGTTGAGGAAGTTGTTGCGAAGGCGCTGGAAGAGTTCCTGCTGGAAACGCCGATCGACGCGAAGATCATCTGCGGGAAGATCGTTGAGGCTGCTCGGGCGCGGGATGCTGCGCGGAAGGCTCGCGAGATGACGCGCCGCAAGGGCGTGCTCGACGGCGTCGGCCTGCCGGGCAAGCTCGCGGACTGCCAGGAGAAAGACCCGGCGAAGTGCGAAATCTACATCGTCGAGGGTGACTCGGCAGGTGGGTCGGCCAAGCAAGGGCGTGATCGGAAGTTCCAGGCGATCCTGCCGCTGCGCGGCAAGGTGCTGAACGTCGAGAAGGCGCGCTACGACAAGCTGCTGTCGTCGGAACAGATCGTCACGCTCGTGACCGCGCTTGGGTGCGGGATCGGCAAGGAAGACTACAACCTCGAGAAGCTCCGCTATCACCGCATCATCATCATGACCGACGCCGACGTCGACGGTGCGCACATCCGGACGCTGCTGCTCACGTTCCTGTATCGCCAGATGCCGGACATGATCGAGCGCGGGTACGTGTATATCGCGCAGCCGCCGCTTTACAAGATCAAGGCGGGCAAGGACGAGCGGTATCTGAAGGACGACGTGGAGCTCAACGCGCATATGCTGCGGTTGGCGCTGCAAGGGTCGGAGCTGGTGCCGGGTGAGAATGCGGCGGCGATTTCGGGTGATGCGCTTGGGGAGCTGGCGCGGTCGTATCTGCTGTCGCAGAGCGTGATCGAGCGGTTGAGCCGGTTGTATGACCCGGCCGCGCTGGAGGCGGTCATGGACGGCGTGGTGATCGATCTCTCCAACGAGGCTTCGACCGAAGCTTCGGCTAAGGCGCTGCACGCTGCTTTGCATGATGAAGCGCTGAAGAACGAAGTGCGGGTCGTGCCTTCGTATGACGCGGTTCGCGAACAGCGGGCGCTGCATGTCGAGCGCACGCATCACGGCAACGTGCGGGTTTCGGTCATCGACCAGGAATTCCAGCACACGGCGGATTATCAGCAGCTCGTGACCACCGCGAATACGTTCAAGGGGCTTATTGGGGAAGGTGCGGTCATCAAGCGCGGTGAGCGCAGCATGGCCGTCGCGGACTTCAAGAGCGCGATGAAGTGGCTGCTGGCGGATGCGGAACGGAACGTGTCGAAACAACGCTATAAGGGGCTCGGCGAGATGAACCCCGAGCAGCTGTGGGAAACGACGATGGATCCGGCCGTGCGGCGTCTGCTGCGTGTGCGGATCGAAGACGCGATTGCGGCGGATGGGATCTTTACTACCCTCATGGGGGATGATGTCGAGCCGCGGCGGGCGTTTATTGAGAGCAATGCGTTGCGGGCGGGGAATATTGACGTCTAATACTGCCTGTAGATAGCCACATAAGCCGTGAAAAACGGACCCGTAAGTTGAAGAACTTATGGGTCTTTTTTGTTGTTAATAGCACGGACTCATCGGCGAGTCGCCGACGCGTCCCATCTCTCGTGCGCCGACTGCCTTCCTGCAGGCTTTCCGTTGCGCTCTCGGCGCTTACGTCGTTTCACTCGTCTCAGGTGTCACTTTCATTGCTCTGGCCTGCCTCCCAGCAAACCGGGCCAGTCAGAACCTAGTAGAGTTCGTCTCCGGAGAAGAAGACGAACATGAAGAAGCGCTTTACGGAAGAGCAAATCATCGGGGTTCTGAAGGAAGCCGAGGCCGGCATGCTGACCTGCCTGATTTCTTCGGGCCATTTCAATCTTGGAGAACGGCCTCGGTTGCTTCAGTTGAACAATACCGCTGCTTGAACTCGTTGGGCGTCAGATAGGCCAGGCTCGAATGCGGCCGGATGGCATTGTAGTGACGCCGCCACTGCTCGATCACAACCTTCGCTTCCGTGCGCGTTCGAAACCATTCAAGGCTCAGGCATTCATCTCGGAACTTGCCGTTGAAGCTCTCGTCCGCGCCGTTCTGCCAAGGTTTGCCGGGATCGCTGAGCGCCATGTCCATGCCGTTTTGTGCCGCCCACTTCAGGATGGCCCGCGATACGAACTCCGGGCCGTAGTACATGCAGAATGTCAGCCATCAGGGGTAACGGGCATCCTTTGGATTGCCCGTTCACCGCCCGCCGGAGGAAACCGAAATGGCCGACTTGCTGGAAGGTACGCTGCCCCT